>JAEUQG010000317.1 GCA_016789755.1 Bryobacterales bacterium | reverse complement strand
TGGTGGGGGTGTTTTTGGGGGGTGGGTAGTTTTTTGGGTTGGCTCGTGTGTTCCGGGGGTACGGGGGGTTCGTTGGTGTGTTGGGGGGCAGCGTGGCGGGGTTGGCGTCGTGGGCGTACGGGGCGGGGGGGGTGGTGGGCGTGGTGCGAGCGACGGCGATTCCGGTTCTGGCGGTGTTTGCGATGACGATGACGCTTGCCTATTTCATTCAGGACTTGTGTCCTTCGGCGAGCACCCTGCGCGAGGCGGTGTATTGCCCGGAACGAAAGGAAACATTTGCGCCGTGAAAAGCGTCCTTGCATGCATGAAAACTATCCTGCTGACGCTGCTGCTGGCAGCATCCACGTTTGCCGCCGATTTTGCGGGCAAATGGTCCGGTACGGCCGAGATGATGCGCAACGGGGAATCGCGCAGCACCACGGCGGTGCTGATTTTCAAACAGACCGGGGATACGGTGACTGGCACCGGCGGGCGGGATGAAGCCGAGCAGCGCGCGTTCGACAACGTGAAAGTGGACGGGAACAAGCTGACGTGCGAGATCAACGATGGGGACACGGTAGTGAAGATCACGCTGGAGGCAGAAGGCGACGTGATGAAGGGCGAAGCCAACGCCGAACGGGAAGGCCAGAAGATGACGCTGGTGTTCAACCTGAAGCGGCAGAACTGAAGCCTACTCCAGTTGCGGTCCGACGCGGCTGAGGTCGATGGGCTTGAAGCCGAGTTCGAGCGCGGGCGAACCTTCACGGAGGCGGAAGTCGCCGCCGGCGGCGTTGACGAAGAGGGGGTCGGCGTTGCGCGAATGCACGTCCTGGCCTGAGGCTTGCCATTCCTGCCAGGACTTACCGGCGAGGCGCAGATCGCCGCCGCGCATATCGTAGTAGAGGTTGTAGTCCATGCGGAACTGGTCGCCGGTCCAGTTGCTGCCGAGCAGGCGGCCGCGGTCGAACAGGATAATGTTGCGTTCCATGGTGAAGGAGAGGTGGGGCTCGACGCGGGTGCGCATCAACTGGTAATCGCGGTTGAAGGCGAAGATATTGTTGCGGACGGTGTTCTGCATACCGTAGTGCTGGTGGAAGCCGGAACTGGCGCAGCGGTAGACGACGTTGTTTTCGATGAGCATGTGGCTGGAGCCTTCATCGGGATAGATGCCCCAGCCGCCGTAAGTGAACGAGGCGATGTCGTGGATGAGGTTGTTACGGATGACGGTGCCGGGCTGCATGCCGAGGGTGTAGATGCCGCCCATGTCGCTGAGCATTTCCATGCCGATGTGGTGGAGGTGGTTGAACTCGACGATATTTTCCTTGGACTGATTGGGGCCGTAGCCCCAGGTCCAGCCGACGGAGATGGCGGTGTAGAAGAGATCGTGAATGTCGTTGTGGGCGATACGGTTTCGCGAGGACTGGGCGACGAATACTCCGACGGCGGGAGGGAAGACGAGGCCGAGGTGGTGAATGTGGTTGTGGGCGATTTCGTTGTTGAAGTTCCGGTCAGCCTCGGAAGGGCGCTGGGTGGTTTCGCCGATGCGGATGCCGCCGGCGCCGATGTCGTAGATTTCGTTGCGGAGGATGCGGTTGTTTTTCGATCCGCGGCCGAACCAGATGGCGTAATTGCCCAGGTGGCGGAACTGACATTTCTCGATGGAAATGTTTTCCGAGGCGACGGCGTCGAAGGCTGCGCCGACGGCGGAAGCAGCCTGGGTATCGGCATAGCCGTTCGGGGGCATGGTCCATTCGGTATGGGCGAAATCGAGACCTTTGAAGGCGACGTTGCGGACGGAGTCGAGCAGGACGAGTTGGGCGAGGCGGGGTGCGAGGAATTCCTCGGTGGGGACGTTTTCGCCGGCGAGGGGCCAATAGGAAACGGTTCCGGCAGCGCGGTCGATTTGCCATTCGCCGGCGGCGTCGAGGGAACCGGGAGCATTTTCGAGGAAGTAGCGGGCGTCTCGCTCTTTGTTGGACGGGCGCGGGTCGCCGGTGAGGGTGGCAATGTGGGCGGTGTCGTCGACGGTAACGATGGGCATGCGGATGTCGGCCCAGGCAAGTAAGACGATGGCCTCAGTGTCCGTTCCAGCCCATGACTTGCGGATGTCGCCGCCGCGGAATTTGAGCTGGAAGGGCTTGTCCTGAGAGGACGGCCCATCGATGCGGTAGAAGCCGAAGTTGGGGGTGCGGGCGCGCTGGGCGCGGCGGCCGGAAACAAAAAGCTGGCGGAATGTTCTATCGCCGATGGGGGCGGTCCATAGGGAGGCAGCGCCTTTTTTCCATCCGGTGACGGGCGTAGCTCCGCTGATGAGGACACGCTCGCCGGGGGCGGCTTCCCAGGTGACGTTGCTGTCCTCGGCGGTGAGGCGAAGGGATTCGTTGAGGAAATAGCGGCCGGCGTGGATACGCACGGTGTAAGGGGCGGGCGCGCCGGTGCGTTTGAGTTCGCGGACGCGGTCGCGGGCAGCGTGGAGGGTTTGTACTTCGCCGGTGGTGGAGACGATAACGGGTTCGGCGGACCAGAGAACGGAGGCAAGAAGAAGAAGGAGGATCACGGGACCATTATTACCGCCGTTTCGGTTTGGATTCCAGGTGGGTGCGCGCGACTTCCCACATGTATCCGCCGACGTTCTGCTGGACGGCCTTGAGGATTTGGGCACGGGCTTTGGCTGCGTTGCCGGCGGCCTCGGCGAAAAGGCCGAGGTAGAGGTAGCCGTAGAAGCGGCGCATGCGCAGTTCGCGATCGGAGGGCTTGCCCTGCTCCATGGCGGCGAGGACTTCCTTTTCGGAGCCTTTGCCGGAGTAAAGAGAGTAGACCTCAGTCATGGGGATGCGTTCATCGGGGCCGACGGGGAGGAGTTTTTCCTGGGCTTCGGCACGGCGGTTAAGGCGGGCCATGCAGAGGTACCACCAAACGGAATTTTCGACATCGTTGGGATTCACCTTGCGATGAATCTCAAACTGCTTGCGGCCCTCCTCAAACTGGCCGGTGTAGTAGTAAGAGATGCCGCGCTGCCAGAGGTGGGGCTCGACGTTGGGATCGAGTTTGACGGCTTTGTCGAAGGCTTCGATAGACTTGGGGATCTCGCCGGCGACGAAGTGATCCATGCCTCGCTCAACCCACTCCTTGGCGGTTTCCTGCGCGGGGAGCGTTGGAAGGAGCAGAGCAAGCGCGATGGGGAGCAGGGACATCCTTCTACTGAATCATATTGCGAGATGTAGAACAATGTAGGGATGAGCATCTACGACCGTTTCGGCGTGCGCACGATTGTGAATGCGAAGGGGCCGTCGACGCGGCTTTCAGGCGGGTTTCTGGATCCGGAGGTGGCGGCGGCGATGACGGAGGCCGCGACATACTGCGTGGAGATGGCGGAGTTGCAGGCGGGAGCGAGCAAGGTGCTGGCGGAAGCGACCGGGGCTGAGGCCGGCATCGTGACATCGGGCGCGGCGGCGGGCTTATTGCTGGGGACTGCGGCGTGCATGACGGGACTGGATCCGGGGAAGATGAGCCGGCTGCCCGATACAAAGGGGATGAAGAACGAAGTGATCATGGTGCGGAGCCAGAGAAACTTTTACGATCACGCGGTGCGGACGACGGGGGCGAAGATTGTAGAGGTGGGGTTGCCGGACCGGTACGCGGGGGCGGGCGTGCGCGATGCGGAAGGTTGGGAGATACAGGAAGCGATGGGTCCGCAGACAGCGGCGGTCTTATATGTGGCCAGCGGGGGATCGCAACCGGCGCTGGAGGAAGTGGCTCGGGTGGCGCATTCGCAAGGGGTGCCGGTAATAGTGGATGCGGCGGGGCAACTGCCGCCGGCGAGCAATTTGAAACGGTTCCTGGCGGAGGGGGCGGATCTGGTTGCGTTCAGCGGAGGGAAGGCGATCGGGGGGCCGCAGGGTTCGGGCATATTGGCGGGGAAACGCGATTTGATCATGGCGGCGATTCTGCAGAATCTGGATTTGGATATTTATTGGGAACAATGGGCGCCGCCGGAAACGCTGATTGACAAGAAGCGGCTGTGCGGGGCGCCGCCGCATGGGATCGGGCGGCCGTGCAAGGTGGGGAAGGAGCAGGTGATCGGGCTGCTGGTGGCGTTGCAGAAATTCGTGGCGGAATCGGACGAGGCACGGGGCAAGCGTTTTCGCGGACACATTGACAAGCTGTATGCTTTGTTGGCGGATGCCGATCACGCGCGGGTGCAGGTGACGGGCGGCGTGACGCCGTCGCTCGAGTTAACGGTGCTGAAGGATTCGCCGCGCACGGCGATGGAGATTTGCATCGAGTTAGAGCGCGGCAATCCGAGCGTGCATGCCAATCCGTCGCGAGTGAGGAACGGGGTGATTGTGTTCAGCCCATGGTGCATGAAGGATGGCGACGCGGAGAAGATTGCGGCGCGGGTGAAGCCGCTGCTTCGTTATTGAAGCGGGCGGCGGGTAATTCGCCGCGGTCAAGGCGCGAGGGCGGCGCGGAGGTCACTGTCGAAGGCGCGGAGGGCGGCTATCTGCTGTCCGGTAGCTTCCAGTTCGAGGCCCTTGGCGACGAAGAGCATGCGGGAGGAGCGTTCGATGGGCATCGCCATGCCGCGCTCCGTCAGCAACCCGGCGGCGCCGATGCGGCCGAAGCCTCCGTCGCGGGCGCGCTCGACGAGGGAGATGAAGCCGTCGCGTTCGAAGACGAAGTGGTTCTCGATGTGAGTCAAGGGGAGAAGCTGAATGTTTGCGGCGGCGAGACGGGCGAGGATTTCTTCCATCACATTTTGTAGCGGCCGAGATCCTCGTCGTTGAGGTTTTCCAGCCAGCGGCGGAGTTCGTCGTTGTTGACGCGGTCGGAGACGGTGTTGGCCGTTTTGGAGGATTTGAGCACGGCGTCGTCGACGAAGATGGGGCAATCGAGGCGGAGGGCGAGGGCGAGGGCGTCGGAGGGGCGCGAATCGACGGTGATCAATTCGCCGTCTTTTTCGAGCCAGATGAGGGCGTAGAAGGTATCGTCTTTGAGTTCGCTGACGACGACTTTGCGGACGTTGGTTTCAAGGCCCATGAGCAGGGTCTTAATGAGATCGTGGGTCATGGGGCGCGGGGTGGAGACTTTTTCAATCTCGAGGGCGATGGCGTTAGCTTCGTAGATGCCGACCCAGATGGGCAAGATGGCGTTGCCGTTGGTGTCTTTGAGAATGACGATGGGCATGTTGGTGACCGGATCCATCATCAAGCCGCGGATTTTCATTTCAACTTCCATGGAGATTCCTTTCAGACGGCCTCGCCGACGAGGGAGTTGGGCCCCGCTCGCAGCACGCGCACGGACAGGTAAGTACCGGTGAGCGGTTGCCCGGCCGGTTGCGCGGTGGTGAAATTGAGAGTTTTGTGTTGTGAAGTGCGGCCGATCCACTGTCCGGTGGCCTTATTGAAGCCTTCCACCATCACTTCTTCGATGTTTCCGATGTATTCGGCGTTGCGGCGGAGTTGGATGCCGCGCTGTTTTTCCTGGAGGATAGTGAGGCGGCGTCCTTTTTCGCCGTCGGGGATGTGGTCATCGAGGCCGAGGGCGGGGGTATTGGGACGAGGGGAGTATTTGAAGCTGAAGATGGAATCGTATTCGACTTCCTCGAGGAGGGCGAGGGTCTGATCGAAATCGCGCTCGGATTCGCCGGGGAAGCCGACGATGATGTCGGTGGTGATGGCGATGTTGCGGCGGGAATTTTTCATCCATTCGATGCGGCGCATGTAGTCTTCGCGAGTATAGAGGCGCTGCATGGCGGCGAGAACATGATTGCTGCCGGACTGCACGGGGAGATGAACCTGATTGCAAAGATTCGGGTTCTCATCCATGGCGTCAATAATATCTTTTCCAAAGTCGCGGGGGTGCGAGGTGGTGAAGCGGACACGGCGGATGCCGGGGACGCGTCCGACAGCATCGAGCAACTGGGCGAAGGTGAAAGCGGCGGCGGAGGGATCGCGATAGCTGTTGACGTTCTGGCCGAGCAACTGAATTTCGGAATAGCCGAGTTCGGCGAGCTGGCGGGCTTCGGCGAGGACGCTTTCCGAGGCGCGGCTGCGCTCGGGTCCGCGGGTGTATGGGACGACGCAGTAGGCGCAGGCTTTGTCGCAGCCTTCGATGATGGTGATGTAGGCGCGGTGGGGATTGTCACGGCGCGTCATGGGGGTATCGAAGGTGTCTTCGGTATCGAGGCTGAGGCCGGTGACGCGGCGGTTGCCGGTTTCGAGTTGGACGAGCAACTGGGGCAAGTGGTTGTAGCTGGCCGAACCACAGACAAGGGAAACGTGGGGGGCTTTCTCGAAGATGCGCTCGCCTTCCTGTTGTGCGACGCAGCCGAGGACACCGAAGGTTTTCCCTTTGTTGTGGCGCTTGAATTCCTGGAGGCGGCTGAACACTTTCTGTTCGGCCTTGTCGCGGATGCTGCAGGTGTTATAGAGGACGAGGTCGGCTTCCTCGGGTGTTTCGACCTGACCGTAGCCCTTATCCATGAGGGTCCCGATGACCTTTTCGGAATCGTGGACATTCATCTGGCATCCGAACGTTTCGATGTAAAACTTCTTCATGAGCCCTTTGTTTCATTATACGGGGCCAGGGGAGGGGGATCGCGAAACGGTTGTAGACGTGGGGTCCGGCGGCGATGCGGAGGAACTGGCGACCGGAGAGGCCGAGGCCTGGCGGGAGGCCGCACAGCGTGGATTTGCCACCGAAGCGCCCCTGCTCCTGACGGAAGTGAAGCTCGACCAAGCCACCTACCCGGTCCATATCGAGCGCCGCCGGTAACTGCCGCGAGGGGACCTTTCGCTCCAGTACCGATTCCTCCGAAAATTCATCGTGATATCCCGCCCAAGAACCTCACTCCTAAAACATGGAGCTGCGCCGAGCGCGGCCCAAGGAGGGTACTTGTGAAAACGACTTATCTGGCCGCGGCTGTCTTCGCCGCCGCCCTCGTCCAACCCGCGCACGGCGCGATCAGCGTGACCTGGACCGGCACCGTACTGAACGGGTTCGACGACGCCAACGTCTTCGGGTTCGGCATGGGCTCCGATCTCACCGGCAAGGCATTCATCGCGGAATTCCTCGTCGATCCGACGGTGGGCTTCATTCAGTCCTCACCCGGATTCTTCGACACAAGAGGGGGAAGCAGCGTAGTGGGCTGGGCCTCGCCTCTGCTTTCATCGAAACTCACCATCAACGGCCTCACGTATTCCTTCAGCAGCGGCAACTTCGGCGGCTACCAGCGCGACGCAACGGCGGGCAGAAGCGGCATATTCACGGAGGCGCAGGGCCCTGGCGCGACGGTGGATGAATTGATTTTCCTCCAAGAGTTCCGCTTCGACAACACGATCCCCTTCACCGGACTCAATGAAACGCTCGCCATTGCCATCAACGGCCGCGGCGTCTTTCAGGCATGGTCCGGTGGAAGCCGCCTCTTCGCCGGGAACCTGACGCCCACCTTCGTCAGCGTTCAGCCGGACACCGACCCAGGCGTTCCCGAACCGGCAAGCCTTGCACTAGCGGCACTCGGCCTTGCGCTGTTGCGGCTCCGCCGGCAGTTCGGTTCCCCGTGTAGATAAAGCCTGCCCAGAAGTAAGGATTCGCCCAGCGAGGTTGACTGCGAACCTATCGCTGGGCGAAAGGTAAAGCGTCCGCCGCCGGTTGCCCGTTCCGCATCGGGAGCGGTGGCTCCCCCGCGTCCGCCGCCCGCCCCCGCTCATCCAACAGCGACAGCACGATCGGCGATTGCTCCAGTCTGCCCGTGATTCCAGCTTATGCGCCGCGAAATGAAGCAGCCCAAAGCGCGCCAACGGGCTTGCAACACCGCCTCGCAAGTGGCCGCAAACCCGGAGGCGATGGCCGGACGCGACGTCAACCTGGCAAATTGCTTCCGCCACCTTCGCCGAAAAGCGCGATCGCGCGAAACGCAGAGACTCTCCCGCACCGCGTGCAGCCGACACCGCCGGCAACAGGCGCATGTCCCCGCTTTCGTACACCGGATCGGCAAGCACCGCGCTCGAAGCCTGGTCCGGCTCAAGCTCGATGGAGTGAGGCGGGGGCGAATTGCCCGATGACGGAGCAGTCGCGATTCCTGGCCGGCGTTGTTCCAGCAGCAGGAGCTTCGGGCCGCATGCAAGGGGAGCGAAGCCGGGAGAAAGGGGAGGAACGGCAATCACCGGGAGTGTGGGGCGCGGTGGATCTGGCGATGGTAATCGGCCTCATCGAAGGAGCCCTGTGAACGGGCGATGAGCGGGCCGGCGGCGAGTTGCCAGACCTCGACGCCGCTGATGCGGACAGGCGCGCCGGTGCCACCAGGGCCGGTGTTCGTGCCGGTGAGCGTCCAGTGGTATTCGATGGCGCCGGGGGAGGCGCGCAGGCCGTCGCAGGCGACGAGGAGATCGGGGAACGCGGTCATGAAAGAGCGGGCGGCGGCAGCGATGGCGGCTCTGCCGGCGGCGGGTGAGGCTCCGTTGATGGCGAGCGATCCGTCTTCGGTGAAGAAGGAGGCTACGGCATCGGGATTCCGGCTACACCAGGCGGCGGTGTAACGGGCGGCGAAATCGCGCAGGGCGGGGGAGAGGCTCATTGCTTCACTATTCTATTGCTTTCCCATAGGAACTGGTTTACTATTGGAATCCAATAGGAGCTAATGTGGGCAAGAAGAACGACGTTTGGCAGGGTACGCTGGCGCTGATGATTCTGAAGACACTGGAGACGATGGGGCCGCTGCACGGGTACGGGATCGCGCGGCGGATCGAGGCGACGAGCGGAGACCGGCTTGCGGTGAACTACGGCACGATCTATCCGGCGCTGTTGAAGCTGGAGCAGGAGGGCGCGATCGTAGCGGAGTGGGGAGTATCGGGGAACAACCGCAAGGCGAAGTTCTACAAACTGACGCGGGCAGGCCACAAACTGGCGGAGCGGGAAGCCCGGGAATGGCAGGAGGCGGCGAGCATGATGGCGCTATTCCTGAACCCGGCGAAGGAGGAGTAAATGAGAACGTTGCGGCGGTGGACAATGCGGATTTGGGGGATATTCGGGCGCAGGCGAGCGGAAGAGGATTTCGCCGCGGAGATGGAGTCGCACCTGGAGATGCATGTGGAGGACGGGATGCGGGCCGGGTTGAGCGAGGAGGAGGCGCGGCGGCAGGCGCGCATCAAGCTGGGCGGAGTGGCGCAGAGCCGGGAGTTGTATTTCGAGCAACGTGGGGCGCCGGTATTGGAGAATCTGGCGCGGGATATCGCCTATTCGCTGCGCCTGCTGAAGAAGAATCCGACGTTCGCGGCGATGGCTGTGTTGTCGTTGGGGCTCGGCATCGGAGCGAACACGGCGATGTTCAGTCTGGTGAACGCCGCCATTTTGCGTCCACCGCCGTATCCCGAGCCGGAGCGGCTGCTGCATACGCAGCGCGACGCCACGATGGAACAATACGAACGGCTGCGGCGGATGGATGTGTTTCGCGATGTGGCGGGGTGGCAAAGCGGCGGGGAGCGGCGCATCGATTTCGAGGGGCGGCAGGAATGGGCGGTGGCGGCACGAGTGACGGCGGGTTTCTTTCGCACGTTGGGTACTGGGCTGGCGCAAGGCGAGGAGTTCGCAGACAACGCCGCCGAGGGCACGGCGATTGTCAGCCATGCGTTGTGGCAGCGGATATCGGGCGGCAAGAGCGACGCCGTGGGCCGGGTGGTGGAACTGGACGGGCAGCCGTACACGGTGGTTGGAGTAACGCCGGAGAAGTTGTGGCTGGCAGAAAACGCCGACGTATTCGTACCATTGCGCGCCTCCGGATCGGTGGGCGATCTGGGGATGAATACGCAAGTGACGGCGCGGCTGAAGGAAGGCAGGGCAGGGACAGCCGAATTCGGCGGTGTTCCGATGGTGAGCCTGCAACGATGGCTGGCAGGGGACGTGCGGACGCGGCTGCTGATGCTTTTCGGCGCGGTGGGATTGGTGCTGCTGATTGCATGCTTCAATCTGGCGGGATTGCTGCTGGCGCGGCTGTCGGCGCGGCAGCGGGAGATTTCGGTACGGCTGGCGCTGGGCAGCGGGCGCGGACGGCTGGTGCAGCAACTGCTGGTGGAGAACCTGATTGTGTGCGCGATGGGTGGGGCGGCGGGTGTGCTGGGCGCGCACTGGCTGATGGATTCGCTGGTCGCGCTGCTGCCCTTCCGGGTGGTGGCAGCGGGCGGGATTGGCGTAGACCGCAATGTGCTGCTGTTCGCGATGAGCCTGACTTTGGCGGCGGGGGCGATGGTGAGCGTGGCGCCGGGATGGATTTCGGCGTCGTGGAATGTGCAGGAGGCGCTGCGTCAAAGCTCGCGCGGGGCAAGCGGACGGACGCGGCTGCGGAGCACGCTGGTGGTGGCGGAGATCGCGGCGGCGACGGCTCTGCTGGCGGGCGCGGGGATTCTGTTGGAGAGCCTGTACCGGCTGAACCGGCAGCCATTGGGTTTCGCGCCGGAAGGACGGCTGACATTTTACGCTCCGCCGGAGCGGGGGCTGGACGCGCGGCGAAAACAAGAGCGGCTGGAGATGTTGCGGGAGCAGTTGGGGGCGGTGGCGGGTGTGCGGGCGGTGGCGGCTGCGAACGTGCTGCCGCTCGATGGGAAGAACAACTTCCCGGCGCAGCGGAGCGGACATCCGGAGCAAAGCATCGGTGGGATGGAAGTGCGGATCGTCACTGGGAACTACTTCGAGACGATGGGGGCGCGGCTGGTGAGCGGGCGCGGGTTCGGACCAGCGGAACGGGGGAACGGAGCGCCGGTGGCGATGATCAATGAAGCGCTGGCGAAGGCGTGGTGGCCGGGCGGCAACGCGGTGGGGGACCGCATTGATTTGGGCTACTTTCGGGGGAAAGCGCTGATGCCGGAACTAACGCGCGAGGTGATCGGTGTCGTGGGCGATATGAAGACGGTGCTTCTGGCGGAGCCGGCTCGTCCGACATTGTTCCTGCCATTGGAGCAGGCGCGATGGTACGGCGGCGGGATGAGCTTTGTACTACGGGCGGAAGCGGGCAGCGGGTTGGAAGAAACGGTGCGGCGGAAGGTGTTGGAACTGGCCCCGGGACAGCGCGTGATACGGATGCGTTGGATGGAGCGGATTGTGGCGGCGACGACGGCGAATCCGCGGTTTGACGCGGCGATTCTAGGGAGCTTTGCGCTGTTCGCTCTATTGCTGGCGATGTTGGGCGTATACGGGGTGCTGGCGTATTCGGTGGCACAGCGGACAGAAGAGATCGGCACGCGGATGGCGCTGGGGGCGTCGCCGGGGCAGGTTCTGGCGCTCATCATGCGGCAAGGGTTGGGACTGGTTGGGGCGGGATTGGCGCTGGGCGTTCCGGGTGCGTGGGCGGTTACGAAGATGGCTGGAGTTACGGCCGACCCGGTACGGTTTGCCATCGTGGCGCTATTGCTGGGGGCGGTGGGATTCGTGGCAAGCTGGCTTCCCGCGCGGCGGGCGATGCGGGTGGATCCGGTATTAGCGCTGCGGGCGGAGTAGAATAGCGTGAGCTATGTGGTGGATGCTTTTGCTGGCCGCACAATCCCCGCACGACGCCATACCGGACGTGGCGCTGGGCAAACGGATTTTCGCATCGCAATGCGCGGTGTGTCACGGGGAAGGAGGGACGGGCGGACGCGGGCCGGCGCTGACGCATGCGAAGCTGGCGAAGGCTCCGGATGAGGAATCGCTGCGGAAGGCCATTGCACAGGGCATTCCGCCGGAGATGCCGGGAGCGTGGCAGCTTTCGGTGCGGGAAGTAGCCAGTGTGGCGAAGTACGTTCAGGGGCTGGGAACGGTGTTGCCGGAAAAGCTGCCGGGCGATGCGCGACGTGGAGCGCAGGTGTTCGGGGCGAAGGGGTGCGGCGGGTGCCATCTTGTGGATGGGGTGGGGACAGCGCGCGGTCCGGAGTTGACGGCGATCGGGGCAAAGCGCAACGGGGCGCATCTGCGGACCTCTGTCATAGCGCCTGCCTCGCACCTGCCTGAGGATTACCTGATGCTGGAGGTTACGACGGCAGCGGGGAGAACCGTGCGCGGAGTGCGCGCGGCGGAAGACCCTTTCAGTGTGCAACTCCGCGATGCGGGCGGTGCGCTCCATAGTTTTCGCAAGGGCGAATTGAAGCAATGGAGGCATCTGGCGGGGGAATCGTCGATGCCGTCGTTCGCCAAGCAACTTTCGGCGGGCGAGTTGGAGGATCTGGTGGCGTATCTGGCTGGACTGCGGGGGAACCAATGAAACATCCGGTTGCTGTATTGTTTTTGGCGGGGGCGGCGCTGCAGGCGCAGGTTCCGTATGAGCGGATTGTCAACGGGCACAAGGAGCCGGGCAACTGGCTGACCTATTCGGGCAATTACGCGGGCCACCGGTATTCCGGGTTGCCGGAGTTGACGCCGGCGAATGTGGGCAATCTGCGGGTGAAGTGGGCGTACCAGTTCGATTTGAACCGGGTGGAGACTTCGCCGATTGTGGATGGCGGGGTGATGTACATCAGCGCTCCGAACAAGGCGGCGGCGCTGGACACGAAGACTGGGCGGGCAATCTGGAACTGGGAGCGTCCGATACCGGCGGATTACCAGTCGATCGGGTTTGGGCGGGTGAATCGAGGCCCGGCGATTCTCGACGACAAGTTGTACGTAGCTACGCTCGATTGCTACCTGGTGGCCCTGGATTTGAAGACCGGCCAGCAGCGATGGGCGGCGAAAGTGGAGGATTACAAGCCGGGTTACAGCATGACGCTGGCACCGCTGGCGATCAAGGGCAAAGTGCTGGTAGGGGTGAGCGGGGGGGAGGCGGGGATTCGGGGCTTTGTGGACGCCTACGATGCGGCGACGGGGAAGCGTGTGTGGCGGTTCTATGCGATTCCGGGGCCGGGCGAACCGGGCAATGAGACGTGGGCTGGGGATAGCTGGAAGACAGGCGGGGCATCGACGTGGGTGACCGGCGCCTATGACCCGGAGTTGAACATCGTGTACTGGGGGATCGGCAATCCGGGTCCGGATTGGAATGGCGATTCACGCAAAGGGGACAACCTGTACACGTGCTCCTTTGTGGCACTGGATGGAGAGACAGGGAAGCTGAAGTGGCATTTCCAATTTACGCCGCACGATACACACGATTGGGATGCGACGCATGTGCCGCTGCTGGTGGATACGGAGGTGCGGGGGCGGATGCGAAAACTGATTGTGAATCCGAACCGCAATGCGTTCTATTATGCGCTGGACCGGACGAGCGGAGAGTTTCTGGCCGGGCAGGCTTATGCCAAGCAGACGTGGGCGAAGGGACTGGACGATAAAGGCCGGCCGATCCTGATTCCGGGGATGGAGCCGAGCGAGGAAGGGGTTTTGGTGTGGCCGAGTCTGAATGGGGCCACGGTGTGGTTCAGCCCATCGTACAGTCCGCAGACAAAACTGGTGTACGTGGCGACGCGGGAGGTGGGCTCGACGTATTTCAAGCGCGAAGCGCAGTACAAGCCGGGGACGTTTTTCGCCGGTGGGGGCGAGACGAGGATTCCGGAGAAGGAACAGTGGGGAGCGATACGGGCGTTGGAAGTGGCGAGCGGGAAGCTGGCATGGGAGTTCCGGCTGGTGAGTCCGCCATGGTCGGGCATTTTGTCGACGGCGGGCGGGCTGGTGTTTTCAGGGAGCAATGAGGGTAACATTTTCGCGTTGGATGCGAAGACGGGGAAGCCGTTGTGGGATTTTCAGGGGGGAGGGGCGGTGATGGCGAATCCGATTTCGTTTGCGATTGAGGGCAAGCAGCATGTGGCGGTGGCGGCGGGGCGGACGCTGTATGTGTTCGGGCAGTGAAGTCAGTTCAGTGAATCAGTGAATGGGTGGGCGAGACAAGGCGGGGCGGGTTTGTTATACTGGCAGGGTACACATTCCTGGAGGAGTTCCCCCAAATGCCAAAAGTATGCGCCGTCACGGGTAAGAAGCCGACGTATGGCAACCGCGTGTCGCATGCCAACAACAAGACGCGCCGCCGGTTTGAGCCGAACCTGCATGAAAAGAGGTTCTGGGTGCCGAGCGAGAATCGTTTCGTCTCGCTGAAGGTGTCCGCGCGCGCCATGCGTACCATTAACAAGCTCGGCATTGAACGCGTTCTTGCCGATATGCGGAAGAAGGGGGAGAAAGTCTAATGCCTCGCGTATTGATCCGTCTCGTCTCCACGGGTGGCACGGGCCACTTCTACACGACGTCGAAGAACCCGAAGAAGACCACCGAGAAGCTGCAGATTGTGAAATTCGATCCGGTGCTGCGCAAGCGGGTGCCGTACAAAGAGCACAAGATCTGACGCATTCTGAAGAATTTGGCAGAGCCCTCTCCGGTAGCGGAGAGGGCTTTTGCTTTTACGTCAGCGGGCACGGATTTGGGCATGCGGTGCGAATGGCGGCGGTGATGCGGGAACTGGCGGCACTGCGTCCGGGCGTGCGTTTCGATGTACGGACGCCGGCTCCGGCGGGCTTTTTCGAAGCGGTGTCAGAAGGGGTGACGGTGTATTCCGCGGGCATCGATGCGGGGGCGGTGGAGAGCGGTGACACGCTGGCGATCGATGCGGCGGCGACGCTGGCGCGGCTGCGGGCGCTGCTGGCGGAGAAGAAGGGGATCGTCGAGCGGGAAGCGGAGTTCCTGCGAAGGTCCAAGGTGCGGGCGGTGGTGGCGGATATCCCTTTTCTTGCCGGAGACATTGCGGAGGCGGCGGGCGTCGTGTGCATCGGGGCGGGCAACTTCACCTGGGATTGGATTTATGAGCCGCTGGAGGAGACGGCACCGGGGTTTGCGGCGCTGTTGCCGCAGTTGGAGGAGAGCTACCGGAAGTTCCCTGTGCTGCTGCAAATGCCGTTCGGGCAGAGGGAGAGGCTGGAGCATTTCCGGCGGGTGGAACCTGTGGGACTGGTGGCCACGGTGAGCGGACGGAGCCGGAGAGAAGTGCTGGGCGGTGATGAGCACCGGCGAGTGGTGCTGGTGGGGATGCGCGGGGCGCTGGCGGAGGAGACTCTGGAGGCAGCGGCGGATTCGATGGCTGGGGATCTGATTGTGCATTTTAACGGGAAGCTGGCGGTTCATCGCGAGAACGTGCGGGCGCTGGATGGGGCGGCGGTGTCGTTTCAGGATGCGATGGCGGCGGCGGACGTAGTGATCTCGAAACTGGGATACGGCATCGCGGCCGAATGCGCGGCGACGGGGACGGATATCGTTTATCCGGTGCGGCGCGGGTTCCGGGAGGACGCAGTGCTGGCGCCGCAGTTGCGGGAGCATGTCCGGATGGCGGCGATGACGGACGAGGAGTTCGCGGCGGGGCGATGGGGGGAAGCGATGGAGCGGCTGGAGGGGGGAGGGAAGCGTTTGGATGCCGGAGGTGCGCGGGTGTGCGCGGAATGGATTGCGAGGATTGCAGGGCTATAGGGCGACGTCCGCCACCAGGGGGAGATGATCGGAGGCGATGAGGGCGAGGCGGCTGGTGTGGAAGAAAGCATCGCGCACGCGGAGGCTGTTTTCGAGGTAGATGTAATCGAGATGGAGGAAGGGGAGCAGGGCGGGATAAGTACGGCGGCGGAAGATGGGGGCTTCGAGATCGACGCGGCGGAATTCTTCGCTGAGAGTGCGGGTGACCAGGCCGCGGGTCCATTCGTTGAGATCGCCCATGACGATGCGGTGGCCGCTGAGGTCGGGCGCATTGAGGACATGATGTTCCATTAGAGCGCGGGCCTGGAAGCGGCGCTCGAAGTATCCGGTGCCCAGATGGAGGTTAAAGAAGTGGAGATGAAGGGCGTCGATGGGGATGTCGGCGCGGAGGACGCTGCGCTCCTCGCGGCCTACGTGGGTGATATCGAGGTTGTCGTGGCTGCCGATGGGGAAGCGGGATAGCAGCACGTTGCCGTAGATGCCGCCATGGAGACGGCGGGCTTCGGCGTGGACGAAATGGAGGCCGAGGGCTTGGGCGAGGAAGCCGGCCTGGTCGGATTCCGGGCGGTGGCCGTGGATACTGAGCACCTCCTGGAGGCCGACGACGTCGGCGTTGATTTCCTCAAGGACGCGGGCGATGCGCTCGGGGCGGGTGCGCTGGTCCATTCCCTGGCATTTATGGATGTTGTAGGTGGCGACGCGGACGGTCCTCATACCTGGTCCTGCAGCAGGGCGGCAATGCGCTCGCCGGTGCGTTTGGCGAGGCCGCGCTTGCGCCAGCGGTTTAGATCGACACGGCGGCATCGCTGCAGATCGGCTTCGAACGTTTCGCGCATTTGTTCAACGATTACCGGATCGTAGAGGCTGACGATGGACTCTTCGTTGAGGCGGAAAGAGCGGTGGTCGAAATTGGCGGTGCCGATGGCGGCCCACAGATCGTCGACGATCATGGTTTTTTGATGCAGCATGGTGGGCATGTATTCATACAGTTCGACACCGGCTTCGACAATTCTGCCGTAGAGGCGGGTGCTGTTGGCGCGGGCAAGCCAGGTATCGGAGCTTTCGCCGGCGATCATGGCCTGGATGCGCACGCCGCGGGCGACGGCGTCTTCCATCAATTCGAGGGTGCGGGGTCCGGGGACGAAGTAGGGGTTGGCGATGAGGATGCTGGTGCGGGCGCAGAGGATGCCGAGGGAGTAGAGGATGGAGGCGGTGAACAAGTCGCCTTTGGGGGAACTGAGGACGGTTTGGACCTCGATGTCGCCGGCCGGTTCGAGGACAGGGAAGTAGCGGGGTCCGGTGAGGGCTTCGCCGGTGACCTCCAGCCAATTGGTAGCGAAGCCGGTTTGGAGCGGGACGACGGCGGGGCCATCGATGCGGATCTGGGTATCGCGCCATTCGGAGTGGTCGCGGGCAGCGCCGAGCCAGTGGTCCTGAAAGCCGGCGCCGCCGGTGAAGGCGGTGCGGCCGTCGATGAGGATGGATTTGCGGTGGTTGCGGTTGTTGACGCGGTGGAGGTTGTACCAGCGGATGGGGTGGAACCAGCGCAACTGGCAGCCGGCATCGGTCATGATGCGGACGAGTTCGCTGCCGATGGCGGCGCCGCCGACGGCATCGACGAGGAGTTTCACGGCGACACCGTTGCGGGCGCGCCCGGCGAATGCTTCGGCAAAGCGGCGTCCAACGGCGCCGGAGGTGAAGATGTACTGCTCCATGGTTACGGAGTATTGGGCGGCGGCGATGGCGTCGAGCATGGCGGGGTAGAACTCTTCGCCGTTGTTGTAGATGGAGATTCGGTTGCCGCCGACGAGAGGGACACCGGTGAGTCCGGACATGGTGCTGAGGAACTCGGCGGAATCGGTGGCGAAGTCGTATTCGAGGCGCATTTCGAGTTCGCGGATGTGGGGGCGGAAGATGAAGAAGATGGCGCTCAACAGGGCGGCGACGGCGGCGGCGGGCCACCAGCGATGCCAGGCAGCGAGCCAGACGGCGGCGAGCCCCCAGAGGACGGGGGAGCGGACGATGACGCGGACCCGATCCCAAACGTCGCGGGCGCGCTGGCGCATGGGACGGCGAGGCAAGGGGGTGAGTTGACGGATGCCGCGGGCGGGGAAGTTGATTTGCCTCCACTGCGGGGGCCGCTTGCGGCTGCGCATGGCGGGGCGTGGGGCGCTCGCGCTCATTCTGCCTTCAGTCTATCAACGGGGAGGGCTTCGAAAAACGGCAAGCGGGCAGGCTGAGAGGGGCTCAGCATGCCCGCTTCGATATTTCCGGCAGGTGTTGGGACTAGCTCACGCGACGGCGAACCAGGTAAGCAACGCCGCCAAGGAGCAGCAGACCCATGGTGCCTGGCTCAGGAACGCCGGGGGTACCGGGATCGACCGCGTTGATGTCGATGCTGTTGTTCGGGATGTCCACAGACAGATCGATGAAGCTTTCCGGAGCAGTTTTGGCCAGCAGCAGAGAAAGAGACCAATTCTCAAAGGCCTGACCCTGTAAGGGCCCCAAATCCACCATCAGCGCGCCTTCAGTATTTGAGGAAACCAGTTGGCCGCTCTGGGCATTACCCGTTTTCTGGGCCATCACCGGATCGCTGAGAAGTCCGGCGTCGGTCGGAGCGGGCTGGTTGATGAGTAGCGTAAGTGTCCAGTCGTAATCAGTGGGTGACTCATCCAAGAATGCGAAGCCCGTGAATTCGAAGGTTACTGCCAACTGGGACACGTTGTTCGGGAATATCCCACTGCCGTTTCCCGAAGCGACAACGCTTGTGAACACGTCGTCCGGCCCTGAGGCGAAGCAACTTCCCGAGGTGGACATCTTGAGTCCGGTGATGCCGGCGACGGGATCCAGGGCAGTCAAGACGACCGATGCCCCTTCGCATGCACCGAAAGCCGATGCGGCTTCGAAGTTTGCCGCGGAGGCGGTACCCGGCAGCGACATGGCGACGGCAGCCGCCAGTGGTAAGATCTTCAAGGCGCCAGTGGAGGCGGCTGATTGAATGAGCGCTTTCGCGCGTTGCACAAAATCCATAGAGAACCTCGCGAGAGAGAGTAGAGAGCGCACGTTTGCACGACATCGGATACACCGATGCAAACAGACTGTATATCGGCCAACAGTACGCAGAACTTTACGAGGAGAGTACGTTCTAAGAGAAAGTCCTAGTACAAGGATACACAAAACGGATCTCGGGAAGTAAGAAAAAATACAAAACACCCTCAAATGAGCCGGCGGCTCCCCCCGGTTCGGCGCCTTGCGATACACTACCCGAAATGGCTACATCCACACGCCGGACCTTTTTCCAGGGAGTGACAGGGGCATTGCCCGCAAGTTGGTTGGCGATGCAATCTTCGCTTGCCGCGGCGCCGACAGCGGCGGGAGAGGAATACTGGACGCTGGTGAAGCGGCAGTTTCCGCTGGCGGAGGGGCTGCTGTACCTGAACGCGGCGAACGTATGCCCGTCGTCGCGGCCGGTGCTGGACCGGCATCAGGAGTACTTAAGGGACTTTCACGCCGATCCTTCGTTTCAGAACCGCGACAAATACGACGCGATTCAGGAAAGCCTGCGCGGGAAGCTGGCGAAGATGCTGGAAGCGGGGCCGGACGAAATCGCCGTCACGCGCAACACCTCGGAGGGCTCGAATATTGTCGTCAACGGGCTCGATTTGAAGGCGGGGGACGAGATTATCATTACCACGCACAATCACCCGTCGAGCAACGATTCCTGGAAGGTTCGGGCGAAGCGGCACGGCTTGATTGTGAAAGAAGCGGCGGTGCCGATTCCGGCGGCGAGCGGGCAGCAGTTGCTGGACTCGATTGCGGGGTTGATCACGTCGCGAACCAAGGTGCTGGCGGTGACGCATGTGACGAGCACGACGGGCAACCGGTATCCGGCGCAGGAGATCGGGCGGCTGGCGCGGCAGCGGAACATCTGGTATCACCTGGACGGAGCGCAAACATTTGGGGCGTTTGACGTTTCGGTGAAGCGAATTGGGTGCGACTCCTACGCGGGCAGTGCGCACAAATGGTTCATGGGGCCACTGGAGGCCGGGGTTTTGTATGTGCGGGAGGAACGCATTGCGCAGTTGTGGCCGTCGATTGTGACGGCGAAATGGCAGGAAAGCCAGAAGGGGGCTAGGAAGTTCGAGGTATACGGGCAACGCGACAATCCGCGGATTGCGGCGTTTGAAGCGGGCGTGGATTTCATTCAACTCATTGGGATGGCGGCGATCGAGCGGCGGCTGGGGCAACTGGTGACGCGATTGAAGGACAATCTTGCGTCGATACCGGAGGTGCATCTGAAAACGAGCCGCGACTGGCAGTTATCGGGCGGGGTGGTCAAATTCCAAGTGAAGGGCAAGGCGACGGCGGCGCTCTACGATGCACTTTACACGAAGCACCGCGTAGCCCTGGCGCAGACGGCCTCAGGGGAGAGCGAGGGATTGCGCTTTTCGCCGCACGTTTACAATTCGATGGAGGAGATGGACCGGGCCGCGGCGATTGTGCGGAAGCTGATTTAGGGGCGCGGGCGCGTTATTCCGCGAGGAAGTAACCGATGCGGGCGCTATAGCCGCGGGTGTACTCTTCGACGCCTACGGGCCGGCCGGAAATCGGCTCCTTCAAGACGTAGCCGATGGAGGCGAGCATGGCGCAGAGTTCCGCCACGCTGCCGCCGATGCCGTCCACTTCCAGGCCGTGCGTTTCGACGAGCAAGGCGGGGCGGTGGCGGTGGAGCAAGCGGGTGGCGCCTTTGAGCACAAGGAATTCGCTACCCTCGACATCGAGTTTGATGCAGCGTGGGACGATGCCCTCACGCTCACAGTAGTCATCGAGAGAGAGCATGGGGACTGGCAGGGCTTCGGAATCGGGGTGAAACTGGCGGATGTCGGTGTTGCGGGTGGAGGCCACGCTCGATTTGCCGGGGACGGCGTAGAATTCGGCGACGCCACCGGAGGTTTCGGCGAGGCAAGCGTGGACGATGCGCACGCCGCCTTCGGCGACGTTTTTCTTCACGATCCATTCGGCCCAACGCAGGACGGCGGGATTGGCCTCGAAGGCATGCACGTTCCCTTCCCTGCCGACGAGGCGGGCCATGAGGCAGGTGAGAATCCCGTAGGAACAACCGGCATCGAAGACACAGTCGCCGGGGGACAGCACGCGGCGGAGCGCTTCCATGACGGGAACCTCGAAGTAGGTACCGGTGCGCAGTTGCAGATCGACGCCGACCTCGCCGTACAACTGGCGGGGCAGATAGAGCATTTCATCGTTCACGCGGACGCGAAAACTGGCGGCGCCGGCCCAGTGGAGAAGCCTGCGGAGGATCAACGCGGGGCTCCCTTCACGATGGCGGCGAGCATGCGGGCGGCATCGGCGTGCTTGGGGTCGAGGGCGCAGGCGCGTTCGAGGTCGGCTCGCGCTTCGGCGGACTTGCCGAGGGCGAAGTAGGCGGATCCGCGGTTGTAGCGGACCCAGAATTCCGGGTAGCCGGCTTCGAGTGCTTTGGTGAAGTGGAGGATTGCTTTTTCGCGATCCAGCGCGGCGATGGTGAGGGAAAAGGCGTAGCTGTAGTGGGCCTCGCCCAATTGGGGGTGGGCTTCGACGACGGGGGCGAGAATCTGCGCCGCCTCGGGGGCGCGGCCCTGTTCCCAAAGTTGCTCCATGCGTTTGCGAAGGAGCCACATGGCGCCGGGGTGCAGGATAACGTATTCGCGAAGGGCGCCGGTCTCGAGTTTCGAAGGATCTGTGTTTCGAGCGAGCAACTGGCGCATGGCGAGTTTGTCGTTCCAGGCGATGTAGCTTTGCCGGCGGCTTTCGTCCTGGAGGCGCTGGCGGCAGGCGGCATGGATGTGAAAGAGGGCAAGGGAGGCATTGTCGAAAACGCGCGGGGCGCGGCAATCTTCGATGACGGCGATGAAGTCACGCTCGGCTTTTGGGGTGAGCACGTAGTCGTTGGCGGCGATCCCCACGTGCAGGTAGGCGAAGCGGCGCTTGTATTCTTTGAATCCGACGAGGGCATGGCTGCGGTCGTAGGGGCGGACGCCGGCGCGGTTTCCAGTGCGGAGGAAGCCGGGATCGGCGACGAGGTTCGATTCTTCGGGGCGGAACTCGGCCACTTTCGCGGTGAGGGGCGTATTCGTTTCGATCCAGCGCATGGCGGCTGCCTTGTCGGCAGTAACCCAAGGCCCCTGCCGGATGCCGAACTCGAAGTTGACGTAAGTCTGGCGCACACCGGCGAGGAGGATCAAGGCCCAGAGGGCTGCGTAGAGGCGCTGCCGCGCTGCGGGGAAGTGGACCGCGAACCACATGCCGAAGAGGAAATGTCCGGCGAAAGTGAATCGCCAGAACCAGATGGAGTGGTATTCGAAGAGCCAGCTAAAAAGAAAGCCGGTGATCAGGGGAACAATCCAAACGGAGCGGAACGGAGAGGGCCGCCAAACCAGGCACACGGTGAGGAACAGCAGAGCGTACAAACCGTAGTGCGAGCCGCCCATGCCGGCATTGAATTGCGGCACGGTGTTGATGGGGAAGACGGGATCGTATGGTGAGTCGACGCGGCCAATGAGAGAAGGCAGATTGACCAGCACGAGGGCCGCGGCGGATGTCATGCAGATGCGGACTACGGGCCAAACCCATTCGGACGGCTTGACGCCTTTGGCGATGTGGCGGAGCACGGGGAGCGCCGTGAGGAGCCCCATGGCGGCAAGGCCCATCACGGTCATGTCGAGGCTGGAGGCGGCGCAGAAGACGGCGAACAGGAGAGCGAGGCGGCGGTTGCCGAGGTGCAGAAAGCAGAAAGCGGCAAGCAGGATGGCGGAGAATCCGAGGACGTGATTGGGGATCCAGATGTTGCCCGTGAGCGGACTCCAACCGATGGTTGTGTACATCTGGTTGAGCCGGAAATAGCCAAAGAAGAAGCGCACCCAGGGCCACTCGGCCTTGATTCCGAGATCCCAGAGGTTGATGCTGCTGCCGAAGAACGCGGTAGCGGCGAGCAAGACGCGGGCGGGCAGGACCGGCACGAAGGCGCAGGCGGCCAGGAGCACGGTAAGGCCGTAGAACAGGGTTTGGGCGGCTACATCGGCAAGCAGGATAGGCAGGGCGATATCGGGGAGCCATGCCATCCAGCCCGAGGCCCAAGCGAAGGGCGCGGTGGCGTAGGGCAGTTCCATTTGCATGGCGATGGGACTGCGCAAGGGGAAGCCATCGGCGGCAAGGGCGAGGGGGAAGCCGATGGTCCGCACATCGTCGAAGATGAGGGTGCCCATGGCGGTGCCGCGGGCGGTGGAGAGTTCCGCGAGCCAGGGGAATCGGGCGGCGGTGACGGCCGCTGCAAAGACGAAGAGCAGCACGGCGCTGAGGCGGAAGGCTCGGGTACGGCGGAACGCGGCGTAGGCGGCGAAGGCCGGCGGGGCTTGGGCGGTATCGCGGCGGCCGTAGAGCCAGAGCGCGACGGCAACCAGGGCGACGGCCAGAGGGACCGAACGGGCGGAGCGAGCCACGGCGAGCGCGACGCTGCCGATGAGGGCATAGGCGGCAAAGCCCAAGCAGAAGCTGAATTCCGGCGCTCCGTGACGGGCGGGCCGCCAACCGCAGAGGCGCAGGGCGCACCATTCGCCGAAGGCGATGAAGATCGCCGCCTGAGCCAGAAGGCAGAAGAGCCAGACGGCGATGTTGGTGGCGTTCATGCGCGCTTGTCCGGGTGTCCAGTTCCCATTTTGCGCCAGATCTTGAGCAATCCGACGAAGGCCTTCCAGGAGTTTGACGGAACCGACCCCGGCGTCAATCCGCGGCTCAAGCCGAAGATCCGCGGGCGGTGATGCACGCGGACAGGCTGAATTCTGTAACCGAGCCCATGGGCGTAGATGGAGACCTCCGCGTTGAGCAGGGTGGGCAAATCGGAGCACATGGAGAGGCAGCGGTTCACGGCATCGCGGCGGGCGAGGCGGAAGCCGAAGTTGATATCTTCGCCGGGAACGGAGAAGAGCGTTTTGGCGATGCGGTTGAACACGCGCGAGGTGATTCTGCGGACAAGCGGATCGTAGCGAATGCGCTTTACGCCGAGGACGAAATCGTTGTTGGAGGCGTGTTCGGCGAGGCGCCAGAACTCGCTGCCGACGCACTGTCCGTCGCTATCGCTGAAAAAGACCCAGGGGCACTTAGCGCGGGCGTACAGGGCACGGGCGGCCGGACCGAATCCCTCGCGCTTGGGTTGAAAGCGGATGTCGAGAAACGGCCAACGCTGCTGAAGGTCCTGGAGCAGTTCCTTGGTTCCATCTTTCGATCCGCTTTCTTCGATGAGGAATTCGGAGCCTTCGGGGAGGTAGCGGAAGACGACCTCGACGAGTTCGGCGAGCACCGACTCGATGCCTTCGACCTCATCGCAGACGGGCAGGAGAATGGAGACGGGCTCTTTGAGAACGTCGCGTTTAGTGCGTGCAACGGAAGCCATCGGTTAACTGTGAAACGCCTCGTAAAGCCGGGAGTAGGTGGTATCGAGATCTTCGGGGAGGACGCGGGTTTCGGCGATGGAAGTCATGAAATTGACATCGCCGGGCCAGCGGGGAAGGACGTGCATATGGATATGGCCGGCGATGCCGGCGCCGGCGCACTCGCCGATGTTCATGCCGATGTTGAGGCCCTGAGGGCGATAGACGGCGCGCAAGTGGCGGGAGGCGGCCTGAGTAAGCTGCATCATCTCGGCGACGGATTCCCCGGGGGCATCCTCAAGCGTGGAGACGTGGGCGTATGGCACCACCATGAGATGGCCGGTGGTGTACGGGTAAAGGTTGAGGATGACGAAACAGGCGGCGCCGCGAAAGAGAACGAGATTGCCGCGGTCATCCCCGGACTGGTGTTTGGCGCAGAGGACGCAACCGGGTTCCGTTCCCGCGTTGGATACGTAGCGATAGCGCCAGGGGCTCCAAAGACGATCCATCGCCGGCGTGACTCACGCGGACGCGGCGCCGTCGGTGGAGTTGCGGTTGACGAGGTCCTTCAATTCCTTGCTGGGTTTGAAGTAGGGGATGCGCTTGGAAGGGACTTCGACACGGGTGCCGGTTTTCGGATTCCTGCCGACGCGGGCCTGGCGCTGACGGGTGCGGAAGCTTCCGAAGCCGCGGATCTCGATTTTGTCCCCGGTTCTGAGCGAGCGGACGACACTGTCGAAGATGGCTTCCACGATCACCTCCGAATCCTTTCGTGTCATTTCCACCACGCGGGACACTTCCTCGATCAGATCCGCTTTCGTCATTGTTGTTCGATTCTCCATGATTGGCAGGGTACTCCGGGAAAAATACGATCTTAGCGGCCTTCGCCATGCCCCTTCAAGTGGATGACCTCTTCGATGGTCATGGTGGCGGCGGCGGCCTGGCGCTGATAGTCCTCAAGCCGCGTCCGTTCTTCCTCTTCGGCAACGGCGCGCACGCTGAGCCCGATCTTCTTTTCGGCCTCGTTGAGTTTGATGATCTTGAAGTCGAACTCCTCGCCGACGGGGAGCGGGACTTCGTCCTTGCGGCCGGTGGCGCCGGGGATTTCCGAATTGTGGCAAAGGCCCTCGACACCGGGGGCAAGTTCGACGAACACGCCGAAGTTGGAAGTGCGGCAGACGCGCCCGCGGATGAGGTCGCCGGCCTGATGGGAGCGGAAGAAAGTCTCCCAGGCGTCGGGCTGAAGCTGTTTGACGCCGAGCGAAAGACGGCGGTTGTGGGCGTCGATCTGAAGGATGACGGCCTGCACCATCTGGCCCTTTTTGAGGACTTCGGAGGGATGCTTGACGCGTTTGGTCCAGGAAAGATCGGAGACGTGGACGAGGCCGTCGATGCCTTCCTCGATTTCGATGAAGGCGCCGAAATCGGTGAGTTTGCGGACGCGGCCTTCGACGACGCTGCCGACGCTGTAACGGTCTTCGACGGTGGTCCAGGGGTCGGCTTCCAGTTGCTTGATGCCGAGCGAGACGCGCTTTTCGGAAGGTTTGACTTCGAGAACGACGACTTCGACGGTATCGCCGACCTTAACGACCTTGGAGGGGTGCTTGAGGCGGCGGGACCAAGTCATCTCGGTGATATGGATAAGGCCTTCGACGCCGGGCTCTAATTCGACGAAGGCGCCGTAGTCGGTGATACTGACGACGCGTCCGATGACGCGGAGGCCGACGGGATAGCGCTCAATGACGGAATCCCAGGGATCGGCCTGAAGCTGCTTGATGCCGAGGGAAATGCGTTCTTTGCCTTTGTCGAACTTGAGGACGCGGACGGTGATGGTGTCGCCGACATGGAGCAGTTCGGCAGGGTGGCCGACGCGTCCATAGGACATGTCGCTGACATGAAGCAATCCGTCGATGCCGCCGAGGTCGATAAAAGCGCCGTAGTCGGTGAGGTTCTTGACCACGCCAGTGGCGACGGAGCCTTCTTCGATGACCTCGAGGGCGGTTTCCTTGCGCTGTGCGATGTCTTCTTCGAGCGCCAGTTTGCGGGAAACGACGACGTTGCCGCGGCGGCGATTGAGTTTGACCAGCTTGACGGCGATGTCCTGGCCAACCAGGGAATCGAGATTGTGGATGGGGCGCACATCGACGTGCGAACCAGGCATGAAAGCCTTGGTGCCGACATCGACGATGAGTCCGCCTTTGATCCGGCCCAAGACGCGGCCGGAGATAAGCAGACCTTCCTGAAAGGCCTTTTCGAGGGTGTCCCAATTGCGGAGGCGGACCGCCTTTTCGTGCGAAAGGGTGACGTAGCCTTCGACCTGAGGGGCGTGGCGGTCGACCATGACATCGACGCTGTCTCCGCGTTTGAGGGTAAGGGAGCCATCGGGGAGGAGGAACTCGGAAAGCGGGACAATACCTTCAGACTTGTAGCCGAAGTCGACAATGACTTCCTTGTCGGTGACCTTTAAGACATGGCCCTGCAACAGCTCCCCTTCGGCAGGGGGAGCAAAGTGGGAGTAGTCGTCGAGCAGTTGCTCGAGCCCCTCATCCACGCCATCGAAAGGCATCTCCAGCGAGTGATCCTGAGGATTTTCGGCCATCGCCACACTCCGGTCTCAACGCCTGTCCGTGGGCGGCTAACGCCTTTCACAGGGAATCCACGGGCAAGCCGTTGAAAGAACAGTACTTCAGAATAGTAGCCGAGTACTGTAGGCTTGTCAACCGACCACTGTCCGGGAAGCAGCGGATGGTTGGCCTACAACGCTACACGCAGATGAAAAGATTTGGGGCGCGTCAACTGCTCATAGCCGAGAACGCTGAGGGTACAACCGCGGCCGGAATCCTTGACGCCGGTCCATGCCAGTGCTGGATCGAGGTAGTCGCAGCGGTTCATGAACCACGTGCCTGTTTCGATTTGGTCTCCGATACGAACGGCGGCTTGCTCATCGGAGGTCCAGACGGCGGCGGTCAAACCGTAGGGGCTATCGTTCATGAGGGCAATGGCCTGCTCATCGGAATCGACGCGCATCACGCCAACCACGGGCCCGAAAGTCTCTTCGGTCATGACCCGCATGCGGTGATCGACGTTGGTGAGAATCTGCGGCGCCAGATAGGGAGAGCCGAGGGCGTTGGCGGAGAAGGACGCGGGATCGAGATGGGCGACGGCGCCCATGGAGACGGCTTCGGCAATCTGGGCTCTGACGAACTCAGCGGCGGCGGTGCGCACCATGGGGCCGAGGGTGGTTGCCTGCTCGAGCGGATTGCCGAGCACGTAATCCTTGGCGAGGGCGACGGCCTGTTCGACGAAGGGCTGGAAGACGCCGGCATGAACGTAAATGCGTTCAATGCCGCAGCAGGATTGGCCGGAGTTGAACATAGCGCCGTCGACGAGGTTTTCGACGGCGTGGGCGAGGTTGGCGTCGGGGCGGACGTATGCGGGGTCTTTCCCTCCCAGTTCGAGAGCCGTGCCGGCGAAACGGGAGGCCGCGGCTTGCTGGACGGCATGGCCGCCGGCGACGGATCCGGTGAAGGCGACGAAGGCGACGCGGGAATCGGCAATGACGCGCGCGACGTCGTCGTGTCCCAGATGGAGGAATTGAAACACACCTTCCGGCAGACCAGCTTTGTGAAAGGCCTTCGCCATTCGTTCCGCGCAGAGTGGCGTCTGAGCGGAATGTTTGAGGACGACGGCGTTGCCGGCGGCAATGGCAGGCACGACGGAATTGACCGCGGTGAGATAGGGATAGTTCCAGGGGGCGACGGTGAAGACGACGCCTACGGGCTCGCGGCGCAGGAAGCGGGTGAAGCCGGACTTGGCGGGAACAGGGATATCGGCGAGCACCTGGGGCGCGATCTCCACCATGTAGCGGGCGCGCTCGGCGAAGCCGCGGAGAATTTCCATGGGGGAATAGCGAATGGGCCGCCCCATTTGCCAGGTGAGCTCTTCGCCGATGGAGGCGGCGTCGGCTTCCATCGCCTGAACGAAGCGCAGGCAGACGTCGAGCCGCTCGGAGAGGGGGGTGTCGCGCCATGTTTTTTGGGCCGCGACGGCCTGCGAAAGAGCTGCTTCAATTTCTGCGCCGGACGCCAGTTCGCGCTCGACGAACACACGTCCATCCACTGGGGAAATGGTCTTCTGAATCGGCATGGTGATCAAGGGAATTGTTTCTTGGGCGGCGGAGGCTGCCCGCTAAAGTATAGCGTCACTTCGGCCTGTAACGCGGCATGGTCGAGCTTCACTTCGGACTTTGTCTTGCCGAGGTTTTCGAGCACCATGTTTTCGCGAAGGCGATTGAGAAAGAGATCGGGGTAGTCGGGATTGAAGGGCTGGCCTTGCTTGACGGCCCACATCTTCCGGATGGCCGGCTCGGTGAGGATGTCGAGGCCGACGATGTGGAGAGTGGCGAAGGTGTAGCGTTGCCCGTGATCGATGCGGACCTTCAAGTTGACTTCTTTCTTTTTGTCGTCCAACTGCCGGTCCACATCGGCCTTGGCCTGCAGATAGCCGTTGCGGCGGACGAGGGCGCGCATCCGTTCGACACCTTCCTTGATGTCGTCGAAGTTGGCGATATCGCCTTCTTTGAGATTTCCGGCGCGGAGCAAAGAACGCTCGTCGTCCTCGGCGGCATCGACGGAGACTTTGCCGAGCGTGTAGACTTCGCCTTCGACGACTTCCACGTTGACGCGCAGTCCGTCGACATCTTTCACCGGTTCCACGGAGACTTTGGGGAAATCGACCTTGAGCCGGCCGCGGGCCTCGTAGAGAGGGCGGATGCTGGCTTCGAGAATCTGGCGGAAGCGTTTGTCTTCCCAAACCGCGCCGACGGCGGCGCCGGAGATGGCCTTTTGGAGGACTGTCTGGGGCAACACTTCGTTGTGGAGGAAGCGGACTTCGGCGATGGAGGGCGGGAGCTTGGCGGGTTGAAAGACAATGCGCAAATCGCCGGGGGAATCGGCCATCACCTTACCGACGACCTTTTCGCCGACGGCGGCTTCGATCGTTTTGGCGTATTTGGCGAGGAGAGGGGCGGTTCCGGGGATCCTGTCGCTGAAGAGGGGGTCGGATTTTTCGAGCAGGGCGAACAAGTCCTGGCCGGGTTTCGGGAGGCGGTCGAACTTCACGGGGTACGACTGCTCGACTTCTTTTACGTCGAAGGAGGCATCGAAGCCGCGGCCGTCGGGGGAAGGCTTGTACTGGTATCCGACGGATTCGAAGTAGCCGCAGGCGATGAGACGGTCGCGGGCGGCGTCGAATTCCTTTTCGACAACGGGCTGGCCGACCTTCAGTCCGGTGACGGCCAGTATTTTTTCCGATTTGTAGATCTTATTACCTTTTACGGTCAGGGAGACAATGGGGAAAGTGCGCGGCTGGGCGGACAGCACGGCGGCCCCCAGAAGAGCCGGCAAAAGCAGGCGGATCATGTCATCGCTCCAGGATCTGCGGATTCATTACCGCAATGTAGCCGAGGTTGCGGTACAACTGCTTGTAGTCGAGGCCGCATCCGATCACGAAATGATCGCCGATCTCGAAACAGCGGAAGTCGACGGGAACCTGCACAATTCGACGCGAGGTGCGGTCGAGAAGGGTACAAAGGCCCATGGAATTGGGGCCACGGCCGGCGAGGGTCTGCAGCAGATAGCGGATGGTGAAGCCGGTATCGACGATGTCTTCGACGAGGAGGACATCCTCGCCTTCGATGCTTTCATCGAGATCTTTGGCAATGCGGACGAGGCCGCTGCTGGGGCCCTTCTTGCCGGAAAAACTGGAGATGGAGAGGAAGTCGATCTTTACGGGGATGTCGATGGCACGCGCCAGTTCGGTGAGGAAGAAGATGGAGCCTTTGAGCACGCCGACGAGCTTCAATTCGCGGCCGCGGTATTTTTCGCTGATTTGTGCGGCCACTTCGCGGATTCGCCGCGCCACTTGTTCCTCAGTGAAGAGAATGCGTTCGACGCCGGGCGGTTCGATGGCGCTCATACCAGCACGCCGCGTTCGGCCAGCCCGTATTTGAAGATCAAGTTGCGAAAATCCCTTTGATAGAACACCTGGACATTGACGTGGGGATAGAGCGTTTTGAGCAGCTTCACTTTCCTGTTTTTCCTGGTGACCAGCGATTGCTTCATAGTTGTCAGCTCAACGTAGAGATCGAACTCGGGGAGATAGAAATCGGGGGTGAAGGCCTCGAGAACGCGGCCCTCCTTGTCCCATTGAATGGGGAAGCTCTTGGGCTCGTATTCCCAGGCGATGCGGTAGAAATCGAGCAGGTTGGCAAAGATCTCCTCGCTGTGATTGGCGAAAATTTTCTTCTTGAGCGCGATCTTGTCTGGGGGAGCGATGCCGAACTTTGCGAGACGGAGCCGCATCTGAAACTGAATTTGCGCTTCGGCGGCGGCGGAGAGCAAGGGATCTTCGAGCAGACCGCGGATGGAGGCGGCCTTTTCGACCACCACGGCGACCTGTTCGGCATCGAACTGTTCCATGTTGGCCACCAGATCGTAGAGGGAGGGCATCACGCCGGCCTTACCGAACCGGGCCTTACGGGTCTCTCGCACCTGGCGCTCCAACTGCTTCACCAATTGCCTGGCGGCGGGGCGCTCGAGGCGGTGTTCGAGCATGAGCAACCCGGTACGCCGGGCTTCGGCGGCAACCAGATGGAGGCGGAACGTACCGGGGATTTCCTGGAAGAGAAACTCGGAACCGGGCACGCACACGACCAGAGGGGACTCTTTGCCGAGTTGGGCGAGAATGGAGGTCACGACCGCGGGCCAGGCCTTTTCGGGGATGGACACTTCTGAGCCGAACTCCGCGGTAATCAGCTCGCGGAGCCGGGATTCCGTCACCAGTTCAAAGCGCAGGCGCAATGCGCAGAGCCGAGCCACATCCTCCACACGACAGCCGGGCTCGCCAGACACCGTCAGAAATGCCATCGATAGGTTCATCATAACAAGGCGGCGGAACCTGCCGGCAGTGATCGAGGCGGAATGGAGGGAATACGACCGCCATGCGGTCAGGCGGTATGCGCTTGGGCTTGCACGGCGGGTCCGGAGGCCGGGGGGACGCTCTCAATCCCGGATTTCACTTCCGGGATGATCCAGCGGGCCTCTTCAAAGCCGACGTACTTGAGGATGAGCATGGAATCGTCGGGGGCGACGAGGAGGTCGCCGATGTCGATGGCGCCATCCTGGCCGCGCGTCTGCGACCAGGCGGTGTAGGCAGAGGGCGCCTCGACACTGCCCTGCTCCTCGAAATCTTTGGGCTTCACCATGGTGACGCCGGAGGTGTGCGGGGCCCAGCGGAAGCGCTGGCGCTCCTGATCTTTCATGCGGAAGATACGGTAGACAGGCATGGTGCGGTAAGCAAACCATTATGCCTCAAAACAATCTTCAGTGGAAATGTTTGGAGTCGCGTAGGGCGGCGTGGGCATCGTCGTAGCCTCTGCAAATCCATTCGGCGACGCGGGCGCGCTGCCAGAGGAAAGCTTCGCGCCAGGTGCCGAGAGAGCGGGAAGGAGCGAGCACGAGGATCCGATCGCGGGCCGGTTTGCTGGGCCTGCCACGAATCGCGCGGAGGGGTTTGAGCGCGGCGCGAACGGGCCAGGGCATGCGAGGCATGACGTTGAGCCCGACAGTGAGGGAGGCATCGCAACGCGCGGCGGCCCAGAGCGGCAAGGCGCCGAGGAAGCCGCCATCGGTGTAGAGGACGCGGTCAATACGCTGTTGCGGGAGCAGGCCGAGCAGCGCGCAGGAAGCGGCCAGGTGACGCCAACCGACAATGTCGCCGGCGATCATCTGGGGGCGCAGGCGCAGCAGGTCCGTGAGGACGGCGTAGTATTCCTGACAAGGGGTGAACGAGGAATGCACGTCGCGAATGAACCCTTCGATCTGCGAGGAATCGACGATTCCGTCCAAGGGGCGCCGCGGGAAGCGGAAGCGGAGATGGCCGGCAGCGGCGGCATCCTTCCACTTGCCCGACAGTTGTTCCGGCGCCGCGCCGCCGGCGATAGCCCATCCGTTTAGGGAACCGATGGAAGCGCCGATGATGGTGTCGAAGCGGATGTCTTCGCGGAGGCGGCTCCAGGCGCCGACCTGCCAGGCTCCGAACAATCCGCCGCCGCTTAACACCAGGGCGCGCTTCATGGGAGCAGTCCTATTCGGCGGGGGCCGCGGAAGCTTCCTTGCGGGCGTTCTCGAAGAGGAAGTTGAGAACCTTTTCGGTGCGGATGGCGTGGGCGATGCGGCCGAGGGTGCCGTTTTCCTCAAAGCGTTTGCGGACGGCGGCGACGGGCTCGCGATTCTGCTTGGCGAAGCGATTCACTTCAGCGTCGACTTCATCCTGAGTGGCGGCGATGGCCTCGCGTTCGGAGATCCGCTCCAGGAGGATGGAGGCCTTGATTTCCTTGGTGGCGCGGTCGCGGGTGGCTTCTTTGACGCGGGCAGGATCGAGCTTGAGGTTCTTCACATCGACACCGCGGGAAGCCTGCTCGCCGAGCACGCGGTCGATGTAGATTTCGGCCTGCCGGTCGAGGTACGCCTCAGGGACGGGGAATTCATGCGACTCGACGAGTTTGTCGACGATAGCGTCTTTGGCGGCGCGCTGGGCGGCCATTTCGCGCTCCTGGAGGGCGTTGCGGCGCACGACATCTTTCAATTCGTCGATGGTCTGGAAGTCGCCCAGGTCCTTGGCGAACTCATCGTTGAGTTCGGGCAGCTCCTTCTTCTGAACGTTCTTGAGATTGACGCGGAACTCGACGGTCTTGCCGGCCAGCCGCTCCTGCCCGTATTCTTCGGGGTAAGTGACGGCAATGATTTTCTCGTCGCCGGGCGACATGCCGACGATGTGTTCGGAGAACTCTTTGATGGTCTCTTCGGCGCCGAGTTCGATTTGCATGTCGTGCGCATGGATCGGCTCGCCTTCCACGCCGCTGACGCTGTGCAGATCGACCATGGCGACCTCGCCGGTCTCGATGGGTTTGGGATCGAGGTTAACGTAATCGGCCTTTTGCTTACGAAGCTGCTCGATGCGCTCCTCCACGTCGGCATCGGAGACGGAGGGCTGCTCATAGGGAACGGCGACCCCGCGGTAGTCCTGGAGTTCCACCTCAGGGGCAACCTCGAACTCGGCCTTGAACTTCACATCCTGGCCGGATTCATATTGGATGTCGGTAATATTGGGTGATCCGACGACGTCGAGGTGATCTTTCTCCACTTCCTCACGGAAGTATTTGGGGAGCAGATTTTCGAGAGCCTCCTGACGGATCTCGCGGCCGTATCGGGCGCGGATCATGGACAGCGGGGCCTTACCGGGGCGGAAGCCCTGGATATGAGCGCGGGCCCGGATGGACTCGGCAACCTTGCCGGTTTCTTCTTCGACGACCGATGCGGGGATAACCACTTCGATCGCGTGTTTGCAGCCTTCGACTAATGCCATTGATTATGCTTCCTCCGACCAGCTTGAGAGGTAGTTTTCCTGTTCGACGCTCAGCCGGTCGATGATGATTCCCATTGCCTCGAGTTTCAGGCGCGCCACCTGCCGGTCCAGATGTTCCGGGACGGCGTACACCTTTCGGTCGAGCGAACTGTGATTCTTTACAAGATACTCCACGGAGAGAGCCTGATTGGCGAAGCTCATGTCCATGACCGCGGCGGGGTGGCCTTCCGCGGAAGAAAGATTGATGAGGCGGCCTTCTCCGAGCACGTAGATTTTGCGCCCGTCGCGCATCGAGTACTCTTCGACGAATTCGCGGGTCTGGCGTTTGCCGGAAGAGACGCGGGCGAGAGCATCGAGATCGATTTCGACGTTGAAATGGCCGGAATTACAGAGGATGGCGCCGTTTTTCAACTTGTCGAAGTGGTCGCGGTGGATGACGGCGCGGTTGCCGGTAACGGTGACAAAGACGTCGCCGATGGCGGCGGCGTCGTTCATCGACATCACGCGGTAGCCGTCCATGAGGGCTTCCAGAGCTTTGATGGGGTCCACTTCGCAGACGATGACGTTGGCGCCCATGCCGCGGGCGCGGGAGGCTACGCCACGGCCGCACCATCCATAGCCGGCGATGACCACGTTCATTCCGGCAAGCAGAATGTTGGTGGCCCTGAGGATGCCGTCCATGGTGCTCTGGCCGGTGCCGTAGCGGTTATCGAAGAGATGTTTGGTCATGGCATCGTTGACGGCGATGACGGGGTAGCGAAGGGCGCCGCTCTTGGCCATTCCCTTGAGGCGAACGACGCCGTTCGAGTTGGATTCGGTACCGCCGATGACGCCCGAGCCAGGATATTGCTTCCAAACGTCGGCCAACTGCCCGCCGCTGTCGAGAAGGATCTGGGGGGCGATTTGCACCGCGGCGGCGGCAGGAATTACGGGAATTCCGTAGTCCTGTTCGAGCGAGGCGGCAACATCCTTATGCAGAGATTCCTGGCTGACCGGACAGAGGATTGGGGATGCGCCCCCGTCGCGGAGAGTGATCATGAGGTTTGCCGTCTCGGTGGTGGCATGGAGGCAGGCAGCGATCCGCATGCCTGCCAGCGATTGAGACTTGATGAGCTGCTTGCGGATACTGCGCAAGACAGGCATCGATTGAAACGCCCATTCGATGTGGCGTTTGCCCGATGCGGCGAGAGCCGGATCCCTGGGTTCCTGAGGAGCCGGCACCGCGGCATTACTGGCCATGTGAGAAGCCCTGGTGGTTGGCGGAATCAGCCCTTGGCTGCGCTGGCAAGACGCGCATCCTCGCGGATGGCATCAGCCTTGTCGGTGGCTTCCCAGGTGAACGAGCTCTCGCTGCGGCCGAAGTGGCCGAAGGCAGCGGTGGCGCGATAAATGGGACGGCGCAGTTGCAGGTGTTCGATGATGCCGCGCGGGGTAAGCGGGAAGTGGGCGCGGACGAGTTCGGTCATGCGCTCTTCATCCACCACACCGGTGCCGAACGTGTTGACCATCACCGACACGGGGTCGGCTACGCCGATGGCGTAAGCGAGTTGCACTTCGCAACGCTGGGCCAAGCCGGCGGCCACGAGGTTCTTGGCGATGTAGCGGGCCATGTAGCAGGCCGAGCGGTCCACTTTCGTCGGATCCTTTCCGGAGAAGGCGCCGCCGCCATGCCGGCCCATGCCGCCGTAAGTGTCGACGATGATCTTGCGGCCGGTGAGGCCGGTATCGCCGTGGGGCCCGCCGATGACGAAGCGTCCGGTGGGGTTGATGTGATACTTGGTGTTGGCATCCACCATATCCGCGGGGAGGACGGGATCGATGATCTTCTTGCGCACCACTTCGCGGAGTTCTTCGGTGGAGACGGTGTCATGGTGCTGGGTGCTGATGACCACGGCATCGATGCGGACCGGCTTGCCGCCGGCATACTCCACGCTGACCTGGGACTTGCCATCGGGGCGGAGGAAATCGACCTCGCCGCTGCGGCGCGCATCGCTAAGGCGGCGGCAAAGCGTGTGGGCGAGCTGGATGGGGAGCGGCATCAATTCCGGAGTCTCATTGCAGGCATAGCCGAACATGAGGCCCTGGTCGCCCGCGCCGCCGGTGTCCACGCCCATGGCGATATCGGGGGACTGGCTTTGGATGGCGTTGAGGACGCCGCAGGTGGAGGCATCGAAGCCCCAGGAAGCGTCCGTGTAGCCGATGTCGGCAATGACCTTCCGGGCCAGTTTAGGAACATCGACATAAGTGGTGGTGGTGATTTCGCCAGCCACCAGGCAAGTGCCGGTGGTTACCAGAACCTCGCAGGCGACGCGCCCGCGGGGATCGTTTTCCAACACCGCGTCGAGAACGGCGTCGGAGATCTGGTCAGCCATTTTATCGGGATGGCCTTCCGTTACGGATTCGGATGTAAAGATATGTTTCATGCCGGTTGCCTACCTCCTCCTGATGTTGTCCCGAGGGGGAACGGAAGTGCGCCGGGACCCACAAGCGAGCGCTGAACTGGGTAAGGGAAATACTTCCAGACCACGGGAAGGGAACCTCCGCTAGCGGTAGGCCCAATCTGTTAGTTTAGGATGCCCGCCAAGGAGTAGTCAAACGAAAGCCGCGGCGCTGGCCGCCCAGGGTCCGCGGCTACAGATAAAAGAACGTGTTGTTACTGCTTGGGCCGGCGGAAGAGCGCCACTGCACCGAGCCCGGCGCCGAGTGTCCAGAATGCGCCAGGCTCCGGAGTCGAGGCTGCCTGGTCCAACTGGGTGACGGTGATCCGGAAAGATCCGCCATTGTCTCCGTAGTTGCCATCGGTGGTTCCGAAGTACAGTTTTTGCGGCCCAGTCTGGCTATTGGCGGCCAGGATCGAGTCTACGGAAATGACGAAGCGGTAGCGATGCGAGGACTGCTCGGCCGGCACGTAGAAGCCGCCGGCGAGGCTGACGAAGTGGTTGTCGTCGAGGCTGTACACCATGCGGTTGTGAGCATAGTTGCCGCAGCCTCCGGGAAGCGCCAGGGTGCGCACACCGAGGCTGCCACAGAAACCAGGCCATGCACTGCTGCCGAACGGTTCAGCGTAAAAGGCGTCGTTAAGTCCGCTACCCCAGGCTCCGTTACCCGTTCCGGAGACATCCACCAGAACAAGACCGGAGTACATGTTGGTGGTCCCCTGCCCGCCGATGGAAGTGAATGCGGCGGTGATCGTCTCTGTCGTCGTCAGATTGTAGGTTTGGCTGTTGAAGGTAATAGCTGCCTGACAGTTCATCGCGAAGGCCAGAACCGGCAGGATGGAAGCAAGTTTCAAGATTGTAATTTCTCCCTCGGTAGAATCGAAAGGGAGTGTAACAACGCAGCCGCTTCCAAAACAATACTTGAAGATTACGTTTTGTACCAGTACAACTACTGTTTGGGAACGGTGGAGAGGATCGGGGAAACCGCAGCCGGTTGGCGATGCAGACGGTAGTTGTAGGCAGCAGCCGACCCGAGCGCGCCGGCCAATGCGAAGTTGGTCCAGGCGCCGTATTTCTCCGCTTTCGGATGGTTCTTCATCATCATGTACTGGGCGCTGAGCACGCCTCCGGTGATGAGCGCTTTGAGAGCGATGCCCTTTGCCCCGAAGCGGCCGTTGGCGCCGGAAAGCACAGGATTTGCCTCGATGCGGCCCCAGGAAGAGTGGGCATCGACGCTGGTGGCGACAGCGAGGGCGACGGTGCTGACCTTCCACCAAACCGAGCGTTTGCGGCTTTGTTCGGGGCGGACCAGGGACTGGGCGGAAAGGCTCTGGAAGGTGAGGAGAGCGGCAACGGTGAGCAGCAGTGTGTTTCGCATATTGGGTGAACCCAGTATGCAATCTCAGGTGTTTTTTGAACCCACCAATGCAAGCGACTTAGTACTGGCACACGATGCTGTACCAGTATGCTAAGGGACGGTGCGAGGAATCGGCACCCGGGACCTATTACCGCAGTCCGGGACTAGCGCAGTTCGATAGGATCTTCGATGAGGTGGGGAGGAGTGGCGGAGGGGTCATCGGAGACGAACCCGGGGCCGCCGCGCTGCGGGTTTTCCTTCCATTTTTGAGGCACTTGGCGTAAGCCGATGGGGAAGATGGAAAGAGTACCATCGGGATCGATGCGAAGGCGCAGGAAGTTCTTGAAGTGGGGGATAGCGAGGGCGGAGAAGGCCTCATTGGCGTGCCTTCCGAAGACATTGAGGGATACAAGGAGGTACAGCCCCATGATAGTGGGGCCTACCACCCATCCCCCCAGGAAAGTAAAGAGCGCTACGAGAAGCGTGTCCAGGGGTTCCCGCATGTCAGGAATCAGCTCGCGCATCCACCAGGAAACGGCGAATGCAGCAACGATATTGGCGGCGCCGTGGAGTGCGCCGGCGATGACTTTGTACCGGGTGTCGTGGGTGTCGGTGAAGAGGACGTAACCGAGCAGGGTGATGCTAACCACCAGGGAGGTGAGGGGCGTGGTGACAATTCGCGTGAAGAGATCCCAGCCGCCCTCGAAGGCGCCGACGGAACCGGATATGAAGACGTAGAGGATGGCGGTGAGGATTCCAAAGCTGGGGTTCTTGATAAGGAAGAGGAGGTTGCCCCAGGTCAGGCGGCGCGACTCTTCGACGGATGGGAACGATTGCCGCAGGACGAATTCGCGGCCGCGGGGGTCATGCTCCTGAAGAACGCGGACCTCTTTGTCGGGATGGGTAGGGTGAAGGAAGGCGCCGCCTCCGCCGGCGGTAATTTTCTGGACCTTCTTGGGTCCTTCGTGGCGGCGGTAGTGGTGCAGGTCGCCGGCGAGGAAGACGGCGACGCGGCCCTTGAGGACCTGGGTTTCGAGGAAATGGAGGTTATGCTCGTTGTATTCCTGGTCGAGATTGCCGTAGATGGCGGCGTTGATCCAATGCGGATCGGCGTTGCAGAGGATGACCCGGTCGCCGGATTGGAACTGGCCGGCGACGCGGCGGAAGAAGTCGACTTGAGGCTGATCGATGTCGGCGGCCAGTTGGACATCGGTGCCGAGCAGCCACCATCCGTAGGGAAGCTTGAGGGCGAAGTAGCTGCGGCGCTGCGGCGCGTGCCAGCCGCCGATGGTTCGATTCTGGCAGAAGAGGCGGGTGAAGGCAGCCAGGCTGTCGTACCAATCGTGGTTGCCGGGAACGGCGAACATTTTCGGGCGTTTGCGTTCCGGCAAGGACCGGGTGGGGAAAGCCGCTGTAAAAGGGGCGACGAAGCGGCGCTGGTATTCCTGGCGGGCGGCGATGGGGTAGACCTGATCGCCGCCGAGCACCAGCACGTTGCCACGTTCGGTGCGGTGGGTGGCGCCCTTGGAATCGGCGAGCGTGAGTTCGGGCTGGGCGGCGGCGGAGGCGACCGCGTAGGTGGAGTTCCAGCCATCGCCGGTGTCGCTGATGTAGTCGACCCAGAAGGGACCATCGGGGAGGTCCATTTGCGCTTCACAGTCGAAGGGTTCGAGCGGTTCGGCGGTGGTGAGAGCCTCGATGAGGCGGCGGTCGGAGTGACGGCCGAGGGCAGTGGAAACCATCACCTGGAGCCCCGTCCGCACGAGTTGCGGCGGATCGAACCAGCCGACCATGGGGAGCCGTTCCCGGTCTTGTGCCATGTGTGTTCCGAGTATACTGAATACCAACTCGATGAAGATCCGATCCGTTCAGGCATTTCTGCTCTCTTATCCACTTCCGGGGCCTCCGCGGCTGACCTATTATGGGGGCGAGCGCACGATCGTCAAGCGCGACGCGATGCTCATTCGGGTGGAAGCGAATGGCGTGGTGGGATACGCGCCGGGAGCGGCGAGCGAGCATTGGAAGCGGCAAATTGAGACCGTGATCGGCCCGTTTCTGGAAGGGCGTGCGGCTTTGGATGCCGATGCTCTGCGGGTGCAGTTCGCGCAACTGCACCCAAGCGATTGGGAATTGCACAAGATCTACTGCTGCGTCGAGGTGGCGATCTACGATTTGATCGGCAAGGCAAAGGGGGCGCCTGTTTCGGAATTGCTGGGCGGGAGGATCCGAGACCGCATCCGGCTCTATGGCAGCGCCGGAATGTACATGCCGCCGGAGGAGTACGCGGCGGAGGCGGCGTTGACAAAGAGCCTTGGATTCACGGCTTACAAAATGCGGCCGGCGCTGGGCGCGGAGGAGGATCTGCGCACGGTCCAACTGATGAGGGAAGCGACGGGCCCGGACTTCGGATTGATGGTGGACGCTCACTCGTGGTGGCGAATGGGGGACCGCTCGTATTCGCCGGAGACGGTGGCGAAACTGGCCGGGCAGATGAGCGAATACGATCTGACATGGCTCGAGGAACCGTTGCCTCCGGACGATCACGAAGCGTACCGGCGGTTGAAGGAACTGGATCTGCTGCCCCTGGCAAGCGGCGAGCATGAGCCCAATGAGGCGGGTTTTCTCGACCTCTTGGAGGGGCCTTGCGTCGATTATGTGCAGATGGATGTGGTGTGCCAGGGCGGCTATTCGATGGGGAGGCGCATCTTTACCGAGATTGCGCGCACAGATGCGCGATTCGCCTTCCATTGCTGGGGCAACGACCTGGAGGTGATGGCAGCGGCACAGATCGGGATCTGCTGGCCGGAGACGGTGGTGGAGTGGCTGGAGTATCCCTGCTATTCGACTCCGGGGAGGAAGTTCATGTATCCATTCCCGCTGGCGCAGGAGATTCTGAAGACGCCGCTGGAGATTGTGGACGGCTCGCTGATTGTGCCGGCAAAGCCGGGGCTGGGTGTGGAGGTGGATGAATCGGTGATTGAGCGCTACCCGTGGATTCCCGGGCCGTGGTCGTACTTCACGCTGATCTCCCCGAACGAGACGTTCGCGGTGACGGCGGACCACAGCGTGAAGTGGACCGATAAGAAATGATTGCCGGGTTGGGCGTGCTGGGCGTGGCGGCTGCCGCTGCCGGCACGATGGCCTACGCCGTCCGGGGACGCAGCGCGACGCTGCTGGCGCCTTCCCATTGGCGGGGACCGGCGGGGCGCAGGGCGATCGCCGTGACCTTTGACGACGGACCGAGCGAGTCGACGCCGGAGTTGCTGGATGTGCTGGACGAGCACCAGGCGAGGTGCACATTTTTCCCGATCGGGCGAAACATCGAGCGGCTTCCGGAGATTGCGAAAGAGCTGGCGCGGCGGGGGCATGAAGTGGGAAATCACAGTTACACGCATTCCCCGTTCTATTTGCGGCATCCGCAGTTTCTGGAAGATGAAATTGCGATTGCGCAGGATGTGGTGGAAGGCGTGAGTGGACAGCGGCCGGTATGGCTGCGAGTGCCTTACGGATGCCGCTGGTTCGGATTGAAGGACGCGCAGCAGCGGCATGGGCTGACCGGTGTGATGTGGAGCGGCAACGGGCTCGATTGGAAGAAGAGCGCGAAGGCAGTGCATGCGCGCCTGAAAGGGGCAGCGCGGAGCGGGGCGATTCTCTTGCTGCACGACGGGCGGGAAAGAACGCTACGTCCGGATATCCGCAACACCATCGAGGCTGTGCGAAGGCTGTTGCCAGAATTGCGCGAGCAAGGCTATCATCTGTGCACGGTTTCCGAACTTCTATGCCAGAAACAACGGTCGAACGCGTCATCCGGGTCATAGCCAAGACGCAGCACTACGATGCGGCGAAGACCGCGGCCATCACGCCTTCAAGCACATTCGAGGAGTTGGGCATCGATTCGCTGGACGGAATTCAGATTGTGTTCGCGCTCGAGAACGAATTCGATGTTTCTATTCCGGACGATGCGGCGAAGAGCATTCGAGGGATTGCGGACATCACGGAGGGAATCGGGAAACTGCTGGCGGAGAAGGGGTGAAATGAACCGGCGCGTCGTTGTGACCGGGGTGGGAGTGTATTGCGCCTGCGGCAAGAGCCGCAATGAGTTTTGGGACGCATTGGCGGCCGGGCGTAGCGCGATCGGGGCATTGGAGGGTTTTCCGCAAGTGCGGTTCGCGCATGCGGCGCAGATTCGCGGGCATGACGCAGGCGCCCATTTCACGGCGAAAGAGATCGATCTGCTGGACCTGTTCGCGCAGTATGCCCTGATCGCCGCGGCGGAGGCGGTTGCCGATTGCGGAATCGAATGGAGCGAGGCCTTGCGCGAGAGCACCGGAGTGATTACCGGATCGTGCGTGGGCGGGAAGAACACCGAAGATACGTCGTTCCGCGAGTTGTATGAAGACAAGCGAACGAGATTTCATCCGATGATCATTCCGCGGACGATGGCCAACGCCGGGGCAAGCATGATCGGGATGCGGTACGGGCTGACGGGAGCATCGTTCACGGCATCGACGGCGTGTTCGTCGGCCAATCACGCCATTGCGCAGGCGCTATGGATGATCCGGCAGGGGCAGTTGGAGATGGCTATTGCCGGCGGGAGCGAAGCGCCGTTTACACTGGGGCATCTCAAGGCCTGGGAAGGGCTGAGGGTAGTGTCGCCAGACACGTGCCGGCCGTTCTGCGCCGACCGTAAGGGGATGATCCTGGGCGAAGGCGCCGCGATGCTGGTGCTGGAGCCCCTGGATGCAGCGCTAGCGCGGGGGGCGGGGATCTACGCCGAGTTGGCCGGGGCGGGAATGAGCGCCGACGCGCATCACATCACGCAGCCATCGACGGAGGGCGCGGCAAAGGCAATGCGGCTGGCCTTGCGCGACGCGGGCTTGGAGGCAAAGCAAGTGGGCTATGTGAACGCCCACGGAACGGGCACATCGGCCAACGATCCTGTGGAAGCATCGGCGATCCGGGCGGTGTTTCCCGATGGAGTGGCGGTGAGTTCGACCAAGTCGATGCACGGCCATGCGCTGGGCGCAGCCGGCGCGATTGAAGCCGTGGCGACAGTGCTGGCATTGCACAATGGGTTGCTGCCGCCAACGGCGAACTTCACCGTGCGAGACGCGGCTTGCGACATCGATGCGATTGCCAACGAGGCCCGGCATTCGCAAGTGGAAGCGGCCATTTCGAGTTCGTTTGCGTTCGGGGGATTGAACGCCGTGCTGGCGTTCCGGTGCCTATGACGGCGGTGCAGGCAGTATCGCTGGCGATGGCCTTCCTCGGACTGGGCCTGTCGTTGTTCCTGGGCTTCGTTCTCTTTCCGCAGCGGAAGGTTGCCCCGGCGGGGATGGCGAGCTGGCTGCTGGTGGTGGCATACGGAGCGTGGCATGCGCTGCGCTTTGGCGAGGAATTTTCGCGGGCCGCGCTGGGCGGCGCGCCGGGTCCTCTGTGGCGGCAGGCAGCGTTTGCTGCTTTGGCTGTAGGGATAGGTTCAGCGGCACGGCTGATGTGGCTCGCAGGAAAGGAGAGAAAGCCGGGGTTTTTCACCGCGCTGGGGATCGGACTGATCCTTTCGGTATTGCCCCTGCCGTTGCCGCTATTGACGATCGCGCCTCCTTTTCTGGCGGCGTGGTTCTATTGTTTTCATCACACGTTCGGGCTCAACATCGGAACGCGCCCGCTGTTTGCTTTGGCGGTAGGTGTGAGCACGGCGCTTTACTTATTGGGGATTCGCGGGCTGGCTGCGTTACTGGAGGCCAGGTGGAAAGCCGCCGGCTGGGTGGTGGAGTCGGCGCTGCTGTTGTTTGCGGGCGTGTTGTGGCTGCCGATCTACACGGCGCTGTCGAAGTTTCTGGCGCGAAGCGCGCGGGTCTACGCGGAGTTCGGCCGGAAGGCGATGGATGAAGCGAGCCTGATCCTCGACATCGGAAAGCGGATGCAGTTCCTCGCTTGTGAGTTGCGCGCGAGATTCGGACTGGCTCGTGTCGTGCTGGTGTTTGAGCAACATGTCGAGCCGGCGACGGAGGGGAGCGCCGCGCTTCGGCAGGAACTGGGGCGCTTTGCCGAATCCTTCGCCGGGCCGGTCTATGCGGTGCATCGTGAGGAAGAATCGCGCATGAGGGAAGCCATGCGGGCGGCAGGATTCAGCTACATGCTGCCGCTGCGCGACGATAGCGGAGTGCATGGGGCGATGCTGGTGGATCCGCGTCCTGTGGCGCTGTTGGGCGAAAACGAAGAGGTGCTGGCGGCACTGGCGCCGCAGGTGCTCGAGTCGCTGCGGAGCTGCCGCGTATTGGAGGAAAAGATCCGGCTGGAGAAGGATCTGGTGCGGCAGGAGAATCTGGCGGGGATCGGGAAGATGGCGGCGGCCATCGCCCATGAGATCAAGAATCCGCTGAGCGCGATCAAGACGATTGCCCAGTTGATGAAGGAAGACGAAGCCGTTGCTGCTTCTTATGAAAAAGATCTGGGGTTCATTCTGAGCGAGGTGGACCGGCTGGATAAGGCGGTGCGGCAATTGCTGGGGACGGCCAATCCGACGCCGTTGTTGAACGACGATGTCGAGGTGAGCGAACTGGTGGAATCGATGCTGGGGGCGTTACAGAAGCAGGCGGCCGCGGCGCGGGTCACACTGGAGCCAATGATTGCTCCAGCGGTGGTGCTGCATCATTCCAACCGTGAGTTGGTGCGGCAGATTGCGATGAATCTGGTATTAAATGCGATGCAGGCTTCCCCTGCCGGCGGCGTGGTGACGGTGACTCTGGATCCATCGGGGCGGCTGACGGTGGGCGATGAGGGTCCGGGAATCCCGGAGGAATTGCGGGAGAAGGTATTCGAGCCGTTTGTGACGACGAAAGAGAAGGGCACGGGAATGGGATTGGCGATCGTGCGGCGGAATGCGCGGTTGCTGGGCGGGAACGTGGAACTGGTGTGTCCGGAGCAGGGCGGCACGATCGTTACTGCCCTGCTGTGTTGAAGCAGGGCGGCGCAATGCTTATATAATGGCCGCCATGTCCATGTTGACCGCCGTGTTCCTGATTGCTGCCGCGTTGATGCGCGGGCAAACCACATCTACAGAAATCTCCGGAACGGTGACCGATCCGACGGGCGCCGTAATTCCCGGGGCCAAAGTGACGCTGCTTCGAATTGCCACCGGCGAGCGCCGCGTGGACACGACATCGAGCACGGGGGCATATTCTTTCCCGCTGATCGAAATCGGCGGCTACACCGTGGCTGCCGAGATGGCAGGTTTTCAGAGGCAGGAGAAAACGGGGATCCGGCTCCAACTGCAACAGAAGCTGCGAATCGACTTTGCGCTAAACGTCGGGGAGACGCAGGAGAAGATCGAGGTGGTGAGCTCGGCGGTACAGCTGAAGACCGAGGATGCGTCAGTAGGGCAAGTCATCGACAACAAGCGCGTCGTGGAACTACCGCTCAACGGGCGGAATATCTCCACGCTGGCGGTGCTGACGCCCGGCGTGCAGTTTGGGCTGCGGCAGGGGCTGGACGGATCGCAAGGCAATCCGATTCCTGGGCGTAGCGTAGCGTTGACCGCGAACGGGCAGCGGGAGAATAACCAACAGATTTCGCTCGACGGGGTAACGGCGGCCAATTCGCGGGTGAATGTGATGATCTTCACGCCATCCATCGACGCGATCGAGGAATTCAAGGTGCAAACGAGTTCGTACTCGGCGGAGTATGGACAGAACAATGGGGCGGTGGTTCAGATCGCACTGAAGTCGGGTACGAACCAGTTTCACGGGGCCTTCTTCGAGTTCCTGCGCAACGACAAAGTGGCGGCCAAGGATTACTTTCTGAACTTCCAGTTGCCCGCCGGGGCGCGGCCGTCGGAGAAAAACCGGCTGCGGCGGAATCAGTTCGGCATGTTCCTGAGCGGTCCGGTGCTGCTGCCGAAAGTCTACCGCGGCAAGGATCGCACGTTCTGGAGCTTCAACTACGAGGGACTGCGGCAGACGGTGGAAACCGTGCGCGAAGGCTTCTTCTTTCCGGAGGAGTTCCGGAGAGGGGACTTCTCGCAGTTATTGACGCCACTGATTCGGGACGGGCGTCCGATCCGCGCGCCGATCATCGTGCACGATCCACTGACCGGGGAACCTTTCCGCGACGGGACGGGAAGGATCACCAACATTATTCCGGCGAGCCGCATCAATCGCAATGCGCAGAATTTTTTGAACACCTACATGCCGCTGCCGCAGTTCCGGCAGGACGACATTTTGGAGGCGAACGTGCGCGCTCCGGTTCCGAGCGTAGTCGACTCCAATCAATTTTTCTTCCGTATCGACCATACGTTCAGCGAGAAAGACAAAGCGTTCTTCCGCTTTGCGCGCGACCGTTCTTCGATCTTCACGGGAAACCTGAATCCGAACTTCACCGTGGATGGCGCCGCCCCTTCGCTGAATCTGGCGTTCCAGGAGATCCACCTGTTTTCCAGCCGCACGTTGAACGAATTCCGGTTCGGGACCAACTGGGCGGACTGGGATTTCGCCAATCCCCGCACTGGGACGAGCTTCGACCTCAATTCGCTAGGGATCGGCACGTACACGGTGATTACCGACAACAATCGCGCACTGAAGGGCGACGAAATCGGATTGCCGAACACAGGAGTGCTTCCCGGCGACGGCGACACCGCGGGGAACAGCTACAACTCCGACCGGATCTGGCAATTCGCCGACAACCTGTCGCACTCGCGTGGAAACCACGGATTCAAGGCCGGATTCGAATTGCGGCGCACGAGCGTTGGGATTCGCGCCTCGAACAATCCCCGCGGGGTTCTGAATTGTTGCCCCGGCGGGTACAACCTCTCCGGCTGGCTGATGGGGTATCTCAACGGCTCCACGTCGCCGGAAGGTAAGCCATTGCGGACACCGCAGAACTACCGGATGAGCGCGTATTTTCTCGACAACTGGAAGGCCACCAGGAAGCTGACGCTGAACATCGGATTGCGTTGGGACTACTTCACGATTCCCACGGACCCGGACGGCGTGCTGCGATCGTTGCGGTTGGATATTCTAACGGCGGCGCCGGACGGAAGGCAGTTGCCGACGCTGGTGCCGGCGCCGGGGGTTTCAGACTTCCCCTTGGCGAACTCCGACAACCGCTACTTCATGCCTCGCATCGGGCTTGCCTACAAGGCCTCGGACAAGTGGGTGATCCGCTCCGGCTTCGGCTGGTTTGCGAATGCGCAGCAGTTGGACAACTACCAGATTCTGGGGAGGCAACCTCCTTACGGAGCCGCGCTCAACTACAACCAGGTGACGGACGTGGCGCAAGTGATTCCGTACAGCTACGGAGGACAGAACTACAACATCCAAACGCGGCGAATACGGGCCGGGACACCGGTGATCGCTCTGGACAATGTGTTTCCCTCCGGTTCAGGAACATCGCCGGCGCGGACGAATCTGATCGCCCTGATTCCGGACAACCGCAATTCGAATCACTGGCAGTGGAGCCTGGATTTGCAGCGCGCACTGCCGACGCAGACGTTTCTCACGGTGAGTTACATCGGGAGCAAGACAAGCCACCTCGACAACAACATCTCGAACTTCAATTCTCCCGATCCTGCGCCCAATACGGACGTCAACGCCCGCAGGCCGTGGCAAGCCTACATGAGCCAGGGGGAAGGCGCCCGGCCGTTCGGTCTGGGCGAGATCCGCTATTTGGACAGCTACGCCAACGGAAGCTACCACGGGTTGCAGACGAGCGTTGAGAAGCGCTATTCGCATGGACTGGTGGCAGGGTTGAGCTACACGTACAGTAAGGCGATCGGAGAAGGCTACGAACGCAACGGCGGATTTACTTACCAGGATCCGCGCAACCGGCGCGCCGACCGGATGCGCTATCCGTTCGACGTAACGCAGAATGCGGTGTTGCATTACGTGTATGAAATGCCGTTCCTGAACCGCTTCCGCGGAATCGCCGGAGCGTTCCTTGCCGGGTGGCAAACCAACGGGATTCTAACCCTGCGCACCGGCTTTCCATTCAACGTGGCGGGCGGGAATCTGAACACTGGCGGGCCGACGCGTCCCGACCGGATTACGGATGGACGGCTGTTCGAGCAGGCCACGCGGGCGCGGTGGTACGATCCGGCGGCCTTCCGGCGCACAGACTGCAATATTCCGGGGCGCTTGGACCTGTGTCATTACGGCAATGCGGCACAGTCGCCGCTGGTGACACCGGGGCAACGGAACATCGATCTGTCGCTGTACAAGAACTGGCGGATGCCGTTGCTGGGGGAGAACGGGCGGCTGCAATTCCGCGGGGAATTTTTCAACACCTTTAACACCCCGCAGTTCGGCGAACCGGCGGGAATCGCCTTCAGTTCGCTCGATTCGATTATTCCCGATGCTCCGCGCATGGCGGATATTCGAAGCTTGCGCCTGCCGATGCGCATTCTGCAATTTGGGATGAAGTTGTATTTTTGACGGGAGTTCGTGCTGCTCCGGAGCAGTGCGGGATAGGCGAAACTGGAATCATGCAGATTCCCCAATGGCCCATTTCCGGCGAACGCGAACGCAAGTTGATTGAGGAAGTGCTTCAGGCCCCGCAGTGGGGCGGCTTCCATCCGTTTGTGGAAACGTTTGAGCAGCAGTTTGCGGCGCATCACCATTGCCGCTACGGAATCACGGCGTGCAACGGCACGCTGACGCTGGAGTTGGCGCTTGCCTGCGCTGGAATCGGCGCGGGCGACGAAGTGATCGTGCCCTCAATCTCATTCATCTCAACGGCAACGGCGGTATCGCGCGCCGGCGGCGTGCCGGTGTTCGTGGACATCGAGCCCTACTCGTTCAATATGGACCCCGATCGCGTGGAGGAGGCGATTACGCCAAAGACCAAGGCGATCATTCCGGTGCATTTCGGCGGACCGCTGGCGGATATGGACCGGATTCTGGCGATTGCCTCCGCGCACGGCTTGACGGTGATTGAAGACGCCGCCCACGCGCATGGCTCGGAATGGAATGGCAAACGGGCGGGGAGCTTCGGCCTTGCATCTTCGTTCAGTTTTCAGAACGGGAAGGTGATGACGGCGGGCGAGGGCGGCATCGTGCTGACGAACGATGAGGAACTGGCCGTGAAGTTGCGGTCCGTGGCGAATCAGGGACGGCAGACCGGCAAGGGCCATTTCCATCACTTCTTATTGGGGACGAACTTCCGGCTGACGGCGTTGCAAGCCGCGGTTCTGATCGCGCAGTTGGAACGGCTGCCGGAGCAGATTGCCACGCGGTCGCGCAATGCCGATTTGCTGCTGCGGGAGTTACGGGATGTGGAAGGCATCCACTGGCAGAGAGTGGATCCTCGGGTGACGAAACATTCCTGGTACCTATTGTTGGGACGGATCGATGAAAAGGCCTACGGCCAGTCGCGGGATGAATTTCACCGCAACCTGACAGGCGCGGGAATTCCGTGCACTCCCTTTTATCCGCACACGTTGTATCAGAATCCGCTGTACCGGCAGATTCCTTGCCGCGTGATGCCATGCCCGCAGGCGGAAGCTTATCTGAAAGACGCGTTTTGGATTCCCCACACCGTGCTGCTGGGCGGAGAGGACCTGATGCATCACGTTGCCGGGACCATCCGCCGCGTTATGGTAAGTAGATAACTCATGATGCGACTGCTGTTGTTGTGCGCGGCATTACCGCTGGGCGCCGATACCGGGCTTGTATCGAGCGATTTGTACAAGCTGCGAAACGTAGGCGATGTGCGGCTGTCCCCCGGCGGGGACAAGATAGCCTACACGATTTCCCATGCCGAACGCCCGGGGAAGCCATACTCGAAGATCGAAATCCTGGATGTGGCCACCAGACGCAGCGTGCCGCTGGGTGCGGAGACATCGTCGAATCCGGTGTGGTCTCCGGACGGAACGAAACTGGCGTGCCAGGCCACATACGAGGGGAAGGCCGGGTTGTTTGTAGTCAACGCCGACGGATCGCAGCCACGGTTCTTGCACAAGATGGACGGGACGAATTCGCCGCTGCCGCTGACGGGTGCGAACGTGACATGGTCGCCGGATTCAAAGCGTATCGCGTTTCTGGACGCCCGGCCCGGCCCTGAAACCGAAGATGCTTCCGGAGATCCGGTGGTGATCACGCGCTATCTTTACAAGCCCGATCACGATGAGGGGAACACCAGATTCAACGACAACAAACGCCTGCATGTTTTTGTTGTGGAACTGGCCACGGGAGCCGTACAGCAGTTGACCGATGGAGTGTTCTATGAGCATTCCATCGACTGGTCCCCGTCAGGGCAGGAGATTCTCTTTGTCTCCAACCGTGAGCCGGATTCCGATATTTTTCACAACTACGATTTGTGGGCCGTGCGCTTGGCGGACCGCAGCGTCCGGCGGATCACGGCGACTGAGCATGCCGAGTACATGCCGCGCTGGTCGCCCGACGGGAAACGGATCGCTTATATCGGAACGCGCCGCGGGTTGACCGATTTGGAAACGACCATGGAGGACACGCACGTCTGGACGGTGAATGCCGATGGGTCGAACCGGCGCGAGATCGGGCGAGTGGTGGATAACCGGCAGTTGTCGCCGGCATGGTCTCCCGAAGGGACCCACATTTACTTCACGGCAGTGGAGCGCGGCAATACGCGGTTGATCCGGCTGCCGGCCTCGGGCGGCGTTCCGGATGCGGTGGTGAAGGATCGCGGAACGGTGGGCTCATTCAGCGTGGCACGTAACGGCCGGTTTGCGTTTGCCTTCACCGGCACACGCGACACCGCACAATTGTTCCTGAAAGATACCAACGCGGCGTTGCAACAACTGACCGATTTGAACACGGCGGTACTGCAAGGCAAGGCGATCGCGGAGGTGGAACCGTTCACGTTCCAAAGCAACGATTTCAAGTACGACGTGGAAGCCTATCTGACGAAGCCCTTGGGGCGCACGGCCGTTTCCCGGCATCCGGCGATCGTGTCGATTCACGGCGGTCCTCATTCGCAGCAGGGACCGGCATTCAACTTCAAGGCGCAAGTTTATGCCGCGCGGGGGTGGGCGGTGCTGATGGTGAATTATCGCGGGTCCACCGGCTACGGGCAGAAGTTCGCCGATGCCGTGTTCGGAGACCAGAACGGCAACGAAGGACAGGATGTTCTTTATGGAGTGAGCGCAGCGGTGCGGCGCAATCCTTGGATCGACCGCAACCGGTTGGGGGTGGAAGGGGGCAGTTATGGCGGACAGCTTTCGGCCTGGCTGGTAACCCAGACGCATATTTTCAAGGCCGCCATTCCACTAGCTCCCATTATCAATCTGGTGAGTTACAACTACATGACGTACTACAACATGTATGAGCAGATGACGTTCGGCGTGCTGCCCCATCAGGGAGACCTGATGGATACCCTCTGGAGGCGTTCGTCATTGCGGTATGTTGCGCAGGTGAAGACTCCCGTCATGCTGCTGCATGGAGAAAACGACAACGATGTGTGCATCGCCGAAAGCGAGCAGTTCTACATCGGATTGAAGGATGTGGGTGTGGATGCCGTGATGGTGCGCTATCCGCGGGAAGGCCATGGCCTGCGCGAGACAAGGCACATCGTGGACTCGATTGACCGAAGCGTGCATTGGTATGAGAAATATTTCCCCAAGTAACATGAGACTCTCTATCTTTTTCCTCACCGTCTGCGGCCTTTTCGCGGACGGACCCGGCCGTTTGGAAAGCAAGTACACGGCCTCCGATTTCGATTTGACAGCCAATCCAAACGCCGTGCAGTGGAAGAGCGTGAAGCCGGTCTACGCCTACAACGACCGTTACGGCAAGCCTGTTCCGGGACACCGCACGGAGTTGCGGTCGCGCTGGACGAAGGATTTTCTCTACATCCTCTACGTTTGCCCTTACGAGAAGCTGTACATGAAGCCCGACCCCACCGCTGCTGAGGAAACCAACAAATTGTGGGATTGGGATGTGGCGGAGGCATTCATCGGCTCAGACTTTCAGAACATCAACCGCTACAAGGAATTCCAGGTGTCGCCGCAAGGCGAGTGGGTGGATCTGGACATCGACCGTGTGACTCCGATCTCGCAGGCATGGAAATGGAATTCGGGGTTCCAGGTCAAAGCGCGGATCGATGCCAAGAAGAAGATCTGGTACGGAGAGATGAAGATCCCGATGAAGGCGATCGACACGCGCGAGGCCGTCGCGGGCAACGAGTTCCGCTGCAACCTGTACCGGATTCAGGGCCCGTTCGAGCCGCAACGCAAGCACATCGCATGGAACGCAGTGAACGCCGAGTCTTACCACACTCCCGAAGCGTTCGGCCGTTTGGTATTGGTGAGGTAGATGCATACTCCGCAGAGGCAGCTTCGTATTTCGACGGTGGGACTGCGCGGCGTGGTCGGGCAGGGACTGGAGGCGTCGCACGTGATGGACTTCACGGCGGCGTTCGGAACCTTTCTGGAGCCGGGGCCTGTGATCATCGGGCGCGACCCGCGTTCCTCAGGCGTGATGATCCGCGAGGGTGTAGTGGCCGCGTTGCTCGCCACCGGACATGACGTGATTGACCTGGGGGTCACCTCGACTCCGGTCATTCAGCATTCCATCCAGCGCAACAACGCAGTGGGCGGCATTTCGATCGGAGCTTCTCACAATTCGGCGGAGTGGAACGCCCTGAAGTTCTTCGCCGCGCGAGGCACGTATCTGTCGACGGCCGAAGCATCGGAGTTGCTGGACATTTATCACCTGCGGAAATTTCATTTCGCCGATCACACTGGGCTCGGCCGGCTGTACGTGAACGAGGCCGCGCTGGACCGTTATCTGCACGACCTGAGTTCGGTGTTCGATCTGGAAGCACTGCGGCAATACAAGATTGTGGTGGATTGCTGCAACGGGACATCGTCGCTGATTCTGCGGCGGCTGGCGGACCGTTACGGACTGAACGTCATCTTGATTAACGAGCGGATTGAAGGGGTGAGCTTCGCTCATGAGCCATCGATCAACGCGGCGACGGTGTCGTTGCAGTTGGCCCCGTTGATGAAGCCGCTGGGGGCCGATGCCGGCTTCCTGTTCGACATCGATTCAGACCGCGTGGCGATTGCCTGCGAAGACGGGACTCCGGTCTCGGAGGAAATGGTGCTGCCGCTGATTGCCGACGCGCAACTGGCCAAGGGCCCGGGAAAGCTGGTGATCACGAATCTTTCGACCACCGCATTGCTCGAAGAGGTGGCGGCGAAGCACGGTGGACGCGTCATTCGCGTGCCCGTGGGACGGCAAGCGGCGATGGATGCGCTGGCCACTTACAAACCGGAGCAGATCGCTGTGGCCGGCGAAGGTACGGGAGCCATCATGATGCCGCAATTCCGCTTTGTCTACGACGGCATCGCGAGCATGCTGGCGATTCTCACTCTGATGCATCAGAGGCGTGCGAAGCTGTCGGAGATCGTGGCGGCCTATCCACGCTATGCGATTTTGAAGGACGAAGTGCCGCTGGTTTCCCAGCGCGTACCGATGCTGATGATGGAACTTCACAGGCTCTACGGAGACGGAATTACGGACATGCGCGACGGACTGCGGGTAGCGTGGCCGGACCGCTGGTTCCATGTTCGGGTGAGCCAGACGGAACCCATCGTGCGGGTGATCTGCGAGCAGAAAGGCGAACCGCCGGCGGCCCTGTTCGATGCGTTGATGGATCAAGTAAGGAGCATGGCCTGATGCGCGAACATCGACTGAAAATCGGCGTTTCGGGGATTCGTGGGGTAGTGGGAGAGTTTCTCACTCCCGCGCTGGCGGCGTCGTTTGCGCGAGCCTTCGGCACATTCGTGGGAACAGGCCGTGTCGTGCTGGGGCGCGATACGCGAATGAGCGGCGAAATGCTGCAGCATGCGGTTTCCTGCGGGTTGCTGGCGACGGGTTGCGATGTCGTGGATGTGGGAATTCAACCCACGCCGACCATTCAGATCTACGTCGGGGCCACGCGCGCGCGGGGCGGGATTTCGGTCACCGCGTCGCACAATCCGGCAGAGTACAACGCGCTCAAGCTCTTCAACCACGAAGGGCTGTTCTTCAACCACTACGAGCGGCGGGAACTGCTGGACATCTACTACGAAAGCGAGTTCCGCACGGCAACGAACGCGGAGATCCGGCGCATCGCGCGCGATCATGAGACACCCATGCGGATGCACACGGAGCGCGTGCTGCGGCATGTGGACGCGGCCCGAATCAAGGCGCGAAAGTTCCGCGTGGCATTGGACGGAGTGAATGGCGCGGGCTCGGAGTTGAGTTGCCGCTTCCTGCAACAGGACCTCGGATGCACTCTGCATGCGATCTCCGTGGACCCTACCAAGCCGTTTCCGCGCGAGGCCGAACCGCGGCCCGACACCCTCGGCGACTTGCGCGAACTCGTCCTGCGCGAACGGGCCAACATCGGCTTCGGGCAGGATCCGGATGGAGACCGGCTCGCCGTTTGCGACGAAACCGGACGAGTCCTGGATAACGACGACGTGCTGGCGCTGGTTGTGGATGCGGTGCTGACGTCCATGCCGGGCGACGTCGTAGTCAATCTGACGACATCTTCCGTGATCGATGACATCGCTCTGCGTCATGGGAGAAGAGTGTACCGGACTCCGGTGGGCGAGGCGAACGTGGTGGAGATGATGCAAGCGGCAAAGGCAGTGATTGGAGGGGAAGGCTCGAACGGCGGGATCATTTTCCCCAGCGTGCAGTATTGCCGCGACAGCTACACCGGCATGGCGTTTCTGCTGGATCTGATGGAGCGGACGGGAAAGACGGTTTCGCAACTCGCCGAGGAACGCCTGCCGAAGTACACGCGGCTCTCGGGGAAGGTGGCTTTCGAGCACGGACGGCTGGGTCCGGCGATGCAGGCGCTGGAGGAGAGTTTTCCCGACGCCCAGATGGACCGCACGGACGGGCTGAAGTTGCTCTTCGAGGATGCATGGATTCATGTGCGAGCCTCGAACACGGAGCCGATTATGCGGTTGGCGGTGGAAGCGAAGTCCGCCGAAAGGGCAGCGGCGTTGCGCGATCAGGTCAGCGGAATGCTGTAGACGGGAGCGGGCGCAGGCCGCTATTTGCGGCCGACGGGAATCGGTTCGCGCTCCAGGTGAACGGTGGCAAGATCGAGCCAGCAGTTGTCCTTGGTGTTCTGGACGAAGGTCAATTCCTGCACGGGGAAGATGCGGGTATTGCGGAATTCGTCCCATTTTCGCCTCGCGCCGGCGAGGATGGATTCCACTCGATCGGCTGGGATTTCCTGCGCGAGCGTGATGTGCGGGTGATACTCGAAAGGTTCGTTGTAGGCGACAGCGCCGTTGTTGAGAATACCGTGCAGGTCCACCATCTGGCTGCGGCCCATGCCGAGTTCGATAAAGATGACGTTGGTCACGGGAAACACGTTGATTTGCGCGGCGTGCAAATCGAAGGCGGGAAGCCCGGCAATGGTGTCCCGAATGTGACGCACGGCTTCCTCGGCAGTACCCTGGATGGGGCGGGGCGGAAGGAGTGTGACGTGGGCATGGGGATTGCACCCCGGCACCAGTTCGCGCCGCAAATCATCAAGGAAGACGCCGAGCGGGTCAGGAATATACGCCACTAACGCGTAGCAATTGATCCCCTCGGCTCCTCGGGAGCCACAATCAGTTGAAGGTAACAATCTGGGAGACGATTATAGCACTTCGCGTTTGGGCAAACGGGCGGCCAGCCAGGTGAGGAAGGCCGGCTCATTGTGGATGGCCAAGCGCGTGTGGAGCCAGTAAACAGGCAGTGAGCCCAGCGCTTCGGCGGAGTCTTCGGGAAGATTGATGACGTCTTTCTCGGTGGTAAGCAGCGCCTTCGCCCCCGTGGAATGAGCATGGTGGGCGAGGCGGCGGAGTTGGGCGATTTTGTAGGAGGAGTGATCCCCGAACGCCCAGCGGAAGGTAGGGCGGAGGGCGAGACCTTCCAGAGTGCTCCAGAAAGAAGCGGGGTTGCCGAGTCCGCAGAAAGCAGCCACGGGAGTGCCTCGCAGCGCATCGGGTGGGAGGGCTTCGCCCGTCGCATGATGCACCCAGGCGACGCCTTCCATGTGCGCGTAGAAGACCGGGGCGGCGGGATTGTACCGCTGCAGCATGCGCTCCAGGGCCCGCCAGGGGGGCGGAAAATCGGCATGGGCAACGATGAACGCCGAGGCGCGGCGGAGTTCGGCAAGCGGCTCGCGGAGGCGGCCGAGTGGGAACACGCAACCATTGGAGATGGGACGGAGTCCGTCGACGATGACGAGATCGACATCGCGGTGGAGGCGGTAGTGCTGGTAGCCGTCATCGAGCAGAAAGACGCTGGGGCGGTGTTTTTGCTCGAGAATTCTTCCGGTGGTGAGGCGATCGGCGCCGATACCGACCGCGGCATGGCCGCGCCGGACGTGGATTTGCGCCTCGTCGCCCGTGCGGGGGACAGGGCAGGGCTCGCCGGCGGCGAGAATCGTGTGAGGCTCGGGACTGCGGCGGCGGTATCCACGCGTGAGGATGGCCGGTGAGTGTCCCTGCTGCCGCAGGGTTTCGGCGAGCCAGGCAACGACCGGAGTTTTTCCGGTGCCTCCCATGGTGATGCCGCCCACGCTAATCACAGGCGCCTGTAGACGGCCCCGCTGAGCCATCTTACGGCTGCGGTCGAAGGAGGCGCCGATTTGCCAGAGCGCAGCGAAGGGAGTCAGCAGCAGGCGTAGTGCTATGGGTTCGAGAGGAATCGGAAAGGCTTCCGAATAGGCGGACTGGATGGCCGAGAGCGCGCGCCCGGTGGCCCCCCGCTTGTTGGCGGCAATCTCCGCGGCACGCCGGCCGATTGCGGCGCATTGCCCGGGGTTATCGAGCAACTGGCTCACGGCGCCGCTGAGTTCGCTGGGGCTTGCGATTTCGTGGACTGCCTGGCCGGCGCGGAATTCGGCGGCGATGTCCGGGAAGTTCTCCATGTGGGGGCCGATAATCACCGGCTTGGCGAAGAAGGCGGGCTCCAGAATATTGTGTCCGCCGCGCCGCGCCAGCGTTCCTCCCATGAAGACGATGTCCGCCAACGAAAAGAGCGAAGCCAGTTCCCCCATACTGTCCAGCAGGAGAACGGCAGGTGTCGCGTGCGTACCCGCCGCTGTCAATTGGGAGCGCCGCAGATAGGGCAGGCCCGCTCTTTCGAGCCTGGCGGCGGCCGGATCGAAGCGCTCCGGCCGGCGCGGCGCCAACATCCAGAGCGTGCCGGGGCGGCGGGCGGCGGCAATTGCGGCGATGACTACGTCGTCTTCGTCCGGATCGTCGTCCGCGGCAGGGGGCATGGTGCTGGCGGCGATCACGACTTGCTTCGGGCCAAGCCGATCGAGAAGAGCCACAACTTCCCGCGGCGGCTGCAAACGGCCGGCACGAAAGTCGTACTTCAAGTTGCCGATAACGTGAAGCCTGCCGGCAGGGGCGCCGAGCGCGCAGTAGCGTTCGTGGGCAATCGCGTTCTGCAGCAGGAAGGCATCGGGCCACTGCAGCGTGTATTCGATGATCGCCCGCAGCCGCACATACTTGGGAAACGCCCGGTCGGAGATGCGTCCGTTAACAACCAGCAGGCCGCACCCGAAGCGCTTCGCTTCCCGGTAGAGGTTGGGCCAGATCTCGGTCTCCATCACGACCAGCAGACGGGGGCGGAGACGGCGCAGGACACGGCGCACTACCCAGCACAGATCCAGCGGGGAATAGAAAATGAAATCGGCCAGACCGCCAAGCTTCTCCTCGGCGATTTGGCGGCCGGCGACCGTGGTGACGGAAACATAGAGGCGCTGCCCGGGAAATTCGCGGCGCAATTGGCGCAGAAGCTCGATGGCGGAGACCACCTCTCCGACGGAGACGGCGTGCAACCAAATGCCTCCGGGAACCGTCGCATCCCAGTTGGGGGGCTTGGCGCCGAGGCGTTCCCGAATGCCTTTCCAATAACGCCTGTCCCGCACGCCGCGGCGCAACAGGTAGAGTAGGATCAGAGGGAAAGCGACTGCCCCAAGGAGGCGATAGAGAAAATAGATGAACACGCGCGGATGGTTGCTGATGCTCCTACTGAGTATAACGGCTCAGGGCGTGGACAAGGGCGGCTTGAAGATCGCCGATGCCTCTACGTATTCTTCCAAGCAGACCAATAGCGGGCTGACGATTGCGGTGATTCCCTTCACCTCGCCGGAGCAGATGAAATCGGCGTTTGGGAAAGTGAACCTCATTGAGTTTGGCGTACTGCCGGTCATGGTGGTGATGAAAAACGAAGCCGGGAAGACGCTGAACCTGACGGCGATGGAGGTTTCCTATCTGACGCCGACGCGGCGCGAAGTGGCGTCCACGCCGGCCGATGAAGTGCGTTTCCTCGATTCTCCGCAGCGCCCCAACCTGGGGCCGGGACGGTATCCGAATCCGCTGCCGCAGCGCAAGAAGAAGAGCAAGCTGGCAATCGACGAAATCGATGGGTACGCATTTCACGCGAAGATGATTCCGGCGGGCGAATCGGCGCACGGGTTTTTCTACTTTCAGATCGGGCACCGTCCTGGATCGCAGATCTACGTGCGGGGCATCGCGGAGGCGGGTACCGGCAAAGAGTTGCTGTTTTTCGAAATTCCTATGAACTGAGCGCCTCTGCGCAGATCGCATCCAGCAGTCCGTCCATGGTGTGACGTCCGGCTTCGACAGCGACCTGAAGCCCGTGCATGCGGGCAGTGCCGGAAGTGACGGGTCCGATGGAGGCAACCTTCACCCCATCGAGCGCTTCCGGCCCGGCGATGGCGAGAAAATTTTTCACCGTGGACGAACTGGTGAAGGTGATCCAATCCGCCTTGCGGGCGAAGGTAGCAGCGATGAGTTCCCCGGCATTCGGAGGGACGATAGTGCGGTAGGTTTCCACCACATCGACGGTGGCGCCTCGTTTGGTGAGTTCGACGGGCACCAGGTCGCGCGCAACAGCCGCCCGCGGCAGCAGAATGCGTTTCCCTTCCAGCGGGAATGGCGCGAAGGCTTCCACCAGGCTTTCGGCAACGTACTCCTTGGGCACGAGATCCACTTTGAGATGAAGGGCCTCGATGGCTTTGGCGGTGGCTGGCCCGATGGCGCAGATGCGTGCGCGGAGCCCGCGAAGGTCGTACGGGGAGGCATCCAGGCGCTCCACGAAGAAGCGCACTCCGTTCACCGAGGTGAAGATGAGCCAGTCGTAGACCGCCAGATTGGCAAGAGCCTGATCGAGTGGTGCGGGATCGGAGGGCGGGACAGTAGCTATGACGGGAAATTCAGCGACATCCGCCCCGAGGGCTCGCAGTTGGGTGGTGAATTCCGAAGCCTGCTCGCGGGCGCGCGTAACGACGATCCGCCGGCCGAACAGAGGGAGCTTCTCAAACCAATCGAGCTTGGGGCGCATTGCCACCACTTGACCGATGACGAAAGTGACCGGGGGCTTCAGTTTGGCCGCCTCTGCTTGGCCGGCGATCGTATCCAGCGTGCCCACCAGAGTTTGCTGATCGGCTCGGGTAGCCCACCGCACGGCCATCGCGGGAGTGGTAGGCGGCTTTCCTTTTGCGACCAACCGGCGCGCAATTTCGCGGACGTGGGTGAGCCCCATGAAGAGGACCAACGTTTCGACGTGGCCGATGCGATCCCAGTCGATCGCGTCGACATTGTGGCCGGTGACGAACGTGACAGCGGAGGTTTGCTCGCGGTGCGTCAGCGGGACACCGCAGTAGGCGGCGATGCCGAGCGGAGTGGTGACGCCCGGAATGACCTCGAACGGGATGCCGGCATCGGCAAGAGCTTCGGCCTCTTCGCCGCCGCGCCCGAAGATGAAAGGATCTCCGCCCTTGAGACGAACGACGCACTTGCCTTGGCGGCCTCTTTCCACAAGCAGGGCGCTGATTTCATCCTGGGTCAAGGTGTGGTGCGATTTCTTCTTTCCCACATAGATGCGCTCAGCGGCGGCCGGCGCGTAATGCAGAAGTTCCGGATTGGCGAGGTTGTCGTAAAGAACTACTTCGGCGGCGGCCAAGGCCTCGCGGCCTTTGAGGGTCAGCAACCCGGGGTCACCCGGACCCGCCCCCACCAGATACACCTTTTTCATTTTCCGTAAACCTGACTGAGGATCTCTTTAGCCCCGTGATCGAGCAGCATCTGAGCCAGACGGGCGCCGAGCTTTTCCGGCTGACGGGCATCGCCGGTGGTTTTCTGGCGGACGGCCTTCGTTCCATCGGGGGCGACCACCACTGCCTGAATGTGCAGCAGATTGTCTTTGCGGGCGTGCGCGCCGAGAGGGACCTGGCACCCGCCGCCCAAGGATTCAAGCAACGCGCGTTCGGCCGCGACGCAGATAGCGGTGCGGTTGTCGGAAAGCGAGCGGGCCGCCATAAAGCCGGGGCCTTTATCCATGCGCGTTTCGATGGCGAGAGCGCCCTGTCCGACGGCGGGACACATTACTTCCGGATCCAGATATTCGGTGATGCGCTCGGCAAGGCCCAGGCGGCGCAAACCGGCGGCGGCCAGCACGATGGCGTCGTACTCTTTGTCCGCGTGCTTGCGAAGGCGCGTATCGACGTTGCCGCGGATGGATTCGATTTGCAGGTCGGGGCGCAGGGCGCGAAGCTGCGCCGTGCGGCGGAGACTACTGGTGCCGACCTTGGCATAGCGCGGCAGATCGCGCAGCGTGTAACCGATCAGAGCGTCGCGCGGATCTTCGCGCACGGGGATACCGGCGAGAGTAAGACCCTCAGGGAGTTCCGTGGGCATGTCTTTGAGAGAGTGCACGGCCAGATCGATGCGGGAATCGAGCAGAGCTTCTTCGATTTCCTTCGTGAAAACGCCTTTGCTGCCGACCTGAGAAAGCGGGACATCGGTGATCTTGTCGCCGGTGGTGTGGATGATTTCGATGCGGCATTCGACGCCGCGTTGGGCGAGTTGGTCCTTGACCCAGTTTGCCTGCCACAGAGCCAGTTGGGAGCCGCGCGATCCGATGGTGAGCATGTTGTTATTCCGGGAGGCGGAAGATGCGGCGCACGGTGTCGATGATGCCGGTGGTTTCGCCGCGGCTGGCGTGGCGGCGGAGTTCGGCGATGGGCCCGTGGGCGATCTTGCCTAAGATTCCTTTCGTGAGGGCGTCGATAGCCTCTTCCTGCTGCGGGCTGAGACTGCCGAGGCGGTTGCGGACACGTTCGATTTCGGCAAGCCGGATCTGTTCGAGCTGATCCTGGAGGCTGACGATGGTGGGCGTAACTTCCCGCTCGCGTAGGCGGGCGAGCATCTTATCCACTTCCTCTTCGATGATGCGCTCGGCCTCGGCCGCCTCTTCCATGCGGTTGACGCGGTTCCGCTCCACCACTTTCCCCATGTCGTCGATGTCGTAGAGAAAGACGTTATCGAGCTTGTTGATCTGCGGATCGATATTGCGGGGGACAGCGATATCGATGAGGAAGATGGGCCGGTTCTTGCGCTGCTGCATCACAGCGCGCATCATGTCGCGGGTGAGTATGTAGTGCGGCGCCCCGGAGGATGTGATGACAATGTCGGCCTGAGTCAATGGCTGTGTGAGTTGCTCATAGGGCACCACCGATCCCTGGAACACGGCGGCCATCGCCTCGGCGCGCTCGCGCGTGCGGTTGGTGACCAGGATGCGGTTGGCGCCGGCACGCTGCAGGTGGCGGGCAGCCAGCTCCGACATCTTGCCCGCCCCGATCAGCAGAATAGCCCGGCCATCCAGTTTGCCGAAAATCTCCCGCGCGAGTTCGACGGCGGCATAGGAAACGCTGACAGCATTGGAGCCGATCTCGGTTTCGGTGCGAACGCGCTTGGCGACGGAGAAGGCTCGTGCGCAGAGCCCATCCAGGAATCCGTTCACCGCGCCGAGGTTCTTGGCCGTGGCGTAGGCTTCCTTGAGCTGGCCGAGAATCTGCGGTTCCCCCACCACCATGGAATCGAGGGAGGCGGCAACGCGGAACAGATGCCGGATCGCGTCGCGGCCGTGGAAGTGGTAAAGGTGCGGAGCCAGGTCGCCGCGCGGCATGTGGCGCGATTGCTCGAAGAATTCCTCAACCATGGAGGTAGCATCGCCGTCATCGATGGCCACGGCCACTTCCACGCGATTACAGGTGGAAAGAATGAGCCCCTCGCGCACGCCGCCCCGGCGGATGAGCGCGCCCAACGCCTGTTCGACGTGCCCGGCCGGGAAAGCCAGTTTCTCGCGCACCTCAACGGGGGCGGTGCGGTGATTGAGGCCGGTGATGTGGATTCTCATGGCCCCGCCAGTACCGGCCGCAACCCGACATGGGCGGCCCAAGTCATTGCCGCACAGCCCATCAGTACAAGACAAAGCAGGGCGGCTTTGCGGCCTCGCCAGCCCGATACGGTGCGCAGGAACACCGCGCCGAGGGCGAGAATCCAGGTGATCAGGGCGACATGGATGCGGGCATCGCCGATCCAGCGCGTCCCCGATTCAATGAATGCCCATGTGA
>JAEUQG010000297.1 GCA_016789755.1 Bryobacterales bacterium | reverse complement strand
AGGCGTCGATCGAGAACGGGGAGGTGACGAAGGTGGTGGACGGGGTGGTGCCGGGGTGTACGAGTTGTTGGGCGGTGAGCGAGACTGGGGTTTATTATCTGGGTGCGGACCGGCACTCGTTCGACAGTCAGATCCTGTATTTTCACGAATTCCGTACGGGGAAGACGAAGGAAGTGACAGCGTATCCGGAGCCGCTGTGGCCGTTGGGGAGCGGTCCGTTTTCGCTCAGTCCGGACGGGAAATCGCTATTGTGCGTGCGGGTGGATCCGTCGGAGAGCGATGTGCAGCTTGTGCGGTTGGGGCGGTGAGAGGCCGAGCGGGGAACAGGGGAGCGATGGCCGCGGGATGCGTGCCATCATATTAGAGAAAACGCCAACATGATCCGTCCACATCAAACCATCAAACAGCTTTTTCATTTGGCTCCGGGGAGCGAGACGACCGCGCAGGGGTGGGTGAAGACCCGGCGGGATAGCAAGGGAGTGCACTTCGTACAGATTAACGACGGCTCCTGCTTTGCGGATTTGCAGATTGTGCTGGAAGCGGGCGCAGTAGCCGAAGACGTGATTGCGAAGGTGACCACGGGGGCGTGCATCCGGGTGAAGGGGCGGATGGTGGAATCGCCGGCGAAGGGGCAGGCGGTGGAGTTACGGGGGGAGGCGTTAGAGTTGCTGGGGGCGGCGCCGCCGGAGACGTATCCGCTGCAGAAGAAGCGGCACAACCTGGAGACGCTGCGGGAGTTCATGCATTTCCGCACGCGCAGCAATACGTTTGGGGCGGTGTTCCGGGTGCGCAACGCGGTGTCGTATGCGATCCACAAGTTTTTCCAGGAGCGGGGATTCCTGTATGTTCACACGCCGATTCTGACGACGTCGGACGCGGAGGGGGCGGGGGCGATGTTCCAGGTGACCACGCTCGACCTGATGAATCTGCCGCGCGTGGCGGGGTCGGCGGCGATCGACTTCTCGCATGATTTCTTTTCCAAGCCGGCGTATCTGACGGTGAGCGGGCAGTTGGAAGCGGAGATTTTCGCGCTGGCGTTCACCAACGTTTATACGTTCGGGCCGACATTCCGGGCGGAGAATTCGAATACGCCGCGGCATCTGGCGGAGTTCTGGATGATTGAACCGGAGATGGCGTTCTGCGATCTGGAGGGGGATCAGCAGTTGGCCGAGGAGTTTCTGAAGTACATCATCACGTACACGATGGACCACTGCATCGCCGATCTGGAGTTTTTCAATCAGCGTTATGAGCCGAATCTGATCGCCACGCTGGAGAATGTGGCGGGAAGCGAATTTGCGCGGATTCCGTACACGGAGGCGGTGCGGATTCTGGAGTCGAGCGGACGGCAGTGGGAGTTTCCGGTGCACTGGGGTTCGGATTTGCAGAGCGAACACGAACGGTTTTTGACGGAGGAGACCTTCAAGAAGCCGGTGATTGTGACGGATTATCCGAAGGAGATCAAGGCGTTCTACATGCGTGAGAACGACGATGGGAAGACGGTGCGGGCGATGGATGTGCTGGCTCCGGGGATTGGGGAGATCATCGGCGGGAGCCAGAGGGAAGAACGGCTGGATGTGCTGTTGGATAAGATCCGGGCGCACGGACTGCCGGAGGAAGCCTACACTTGGTATCTGGATTTGCGGCGGTTTGGGAGCGTGCCGCATGCGGGATTCGGGCTGGGGTTTGAGCGGATGGTGATGTATCTGACGGGGATGAAGAATATTCGCGATGTGATTCCGTTCCCGCGGACTCCGGGGCATGCGGAGTTTTAGGGGGGGAGGAGACAACGCTTCGCGTTGATACACTTCGGGATATGGGAGACGGAAGACGGGAGACGGAAGGCGGAATCGTGCGGCTAGCGGAAGAGGAGAGGGGCGAATTCGCCTAAGTAGCGGCGCCAGACGGTGTAGGTGTGGGCGCCTTCGGTGAGTTCGAAGGTGTGGCGGATTTGGCGGGATTTGAGGAGCGCCGAGAAATCCTGGTTGCGTTTGATGAGGAAGTCGTCTTTGCCGCAGGCGATCCAAAGGGTCTTCAGTTGCGCGTTGGTGGATTTGGGGTCTTTGAGCGCGGCGGCGAAACGCGTTTCGAAATCGGCGGGGACGGCGGCGGAGAAGGCTCCGATGGCGCTGAACAGATCGAGATGGCTGAAGCCGATGTGGATGGATTGGCCGCCGCCCATGGAGAGTCCGGCGATGGCCCGGTTGGCTTTGCCAGGAGCGACGCGATACTTCGATTCGACGTGGGGGATGACGTCCTCGACGATGTACTGGTCGTAGAGGACGACGTTGCGGGCCTGCACTTCGCGCGGTGAGCCGAAGGGCACGGCGTGGCCGTAGGGCATGACGACGATCATCGGCTCGGCCTTCTTTTCGGCGATGAGGTTATCGAGGATGAAGTTGGCGTGACCGGCGAGGACCCATCCGCCGGCAGTGTCGTTGGAACCGTGAAAGAGGTAGAGCACGGGGTAGCGGCGATTGCTTTTCTCATAGCCGGGTGGGGTGTAGATCCAGATCCAGCGTGTTTCTCCGTTGAGCGCTTTCGACTTCCGGTAGTTGATCTGCACGTCGCCGTGCGGGACGTCGCGAACCTGCCAGAAGGCGGGCGTTTCGGCGGGGACTTCGACCATGCTGGCCGAGGTGCGGGCGCGGAGTTTGATGCGCGGGTTGACCGGGTCGGCGATGGTCATGCCGTCGACGTTGAAGGAATAAAGATAAACGCTGGGAGGAAGAGGGCCGAGGGTGACGGACCAGACTCCGGCGGCGTCGCGGGTCATTTTTTCGCGCGAGTTGGCGGGCATCCAATCGCCGAAGAAGGTGACTTCGGAGGCGCGGGGAGCGTGAATGCGGAAGGTCACCGTGCGGTTGGGGCGGACTTCGGGAGAGACTAACGTATCGGCGGGGGCCGGGGGATTCTGTGCGAAACAGGCCGCGGCGGCAAGTAATAGAGTGTAGATTTTCATGGGCGGTTCATTTCGAAGATTTCGCGCACGACCGAATATTCCATGTAGCCAAGGCGGGCGATGGGCATGGCTTTGGCAAGATCGATGCGGCCGCCGGTGACGATGCGCTCGTCGATGTGAATGCCGACGACTTCGCCGAAGACGATGGTGTTGATGGGGGACAGTTCGAGGATCTTGATCGTCTTGCATTCGAACTGGACAGGGGATGCGGCGACGCGCGGGGGCTTGACGATGTGGGAGGGGGCCCTGGCCAGATGGGCGAGGTCGAATTCGTCGATGTGGCGCGGGACGGAGGCGGAGGTCTGGTTCATTTGCGTGCGCAGATCCCAGGTGGCCATGTTGTAGACGAACTCGCCGGTTTCGCGGGCATTGAGGGCGGTGTCTTTGATGGGGCCTTCGAGGTGGGCTCCGGAGGCGGAGAACATGACGGTGGGCGGATCGTCGAGGACGGCGTTGAAGTAAGAGAAGGGCGCGAGGTTGACGATGCCGCCGCGGCTGACGGTGGAGATCCAGCCGATGGGGCGCGGGGCCACGCAGGCTTTGAAGGGGTTGTGAGGCAGAGGATGCCCGTGTTTCGGCTCGTAGAACATTGAAGGTTACAAACGTTTCAAACGGAAAGTCAGCTTGGTGTTGTTGCGCGACTGGACTTCGCCGCCGTTGCCGGCGTTGCGCGAGGATTCGCGTTCGCGGGTCAGTTCGATTTCGCCGTCTTTCAGCGTGCCGGTGAAACGGAGGCGGGTTTCGTTGATCTGGTTGCCGGCCTGCTCTTCGGCGATGACGACGAACTGGACTTGATCGCCGGCGATCTTGCCTTCGACGATGCGCATGCTCTTGAAGTCGCCGTAGAGTTTGCCGGAGAGGGCGTCGCCCTTGTGCTGGAACTGGAAGGCGATGTCGATGGGTTCGTTGTTGCGGCCGGGGTATTGGCCGACCCAGATGCCGGAGAGATCGGCGGCGCTGAGCGCGGCGGCGAACGTGGCAAGTGCGAGGAGGACGCGCATTGCGGCTAGACGCCTTTCAGAAGGCCGGGGAGATATCCGGTGCTATCGGCGAAGCGTTCGACAGGGGCGCCGAAGGCATCGAGCATGGAGACGAACAGATTGGCCATGGGGGAATCATCGGAGTAGACCAGATGCTGTCCGGAATCGATGCGGCCGCCGCCACGCCCGCCCAACACGAGCGGGAGGCGATGGGGATCGTGCCTGTTGCCGTCGCTGAGGGCGGAGGCGAAGAGGACCATGGAGTGGTCGAGCACGGTGCCTTCGCCTTCCTGCATGTTGTCGAGCTTTTGGAGCAGGTAGGCGAACTGCTCGATGTGCCACTGGCTGATAATCTGATACTGGCGGAGCTTGCCGGCGTCGTTCTGATGGTGGGAGACGTCGTGGTGGCCGGCGCTGACTCCGGGAAGGAACCGGAAGCTGACGTTGCTGACGGCGTTGCCGAACATGAAGGTACTGATGCGGGTGGTGTCGGTCTGGAAGGCGAGGGCGATCATGTCGAGCATGAGGCGGACGTGCTGGGCGTGATCGACGGGCTGATCGGTGGGGGCGGATTTGGGATCGATGGGGGCTCGGGCTTTCCAGGTGGTCTTGCCGGCCGTGGAGGCGCGCTGGACGCGCTCTTCGAGGGAGCGCATGACGGAGAGGTATTCATCGAGACGGACGCGGTCTTCGGCGCCGACCTGGCCGCGGAGGCGTTTGGCATCGCCGAGCACGCGATCAAGGAGCAGGGCCTCCATTTTCGCGGCATTGCCCTGGGGACCGGAGGAGGCCCGGAAGAGGCGCTCATAGACCGAGCGGGGATTGATTTCGCGGGCCAGTGGAGTGGTGGGATTGCTCCAGGCGATGTGCGAGCCGTAGATGCGGGTGTAGCCGACGACGGCGTCGACGCCGATGGCGACGGGCGTGACTCCGAGTTCGAGCGACGGCAGGGGGGTGAGGTTGGCGGTGCGCTGGGCTGCCACCTGGTCTACGGAAGTGGCGTTGGCGATGTCGGCGCCGGGGGTTTTCTTGATGGTGGCGCAGGTGAGGATGGCCGCTTCTTTGACGTAGTGGCCGTCACCGCCTTTGGAGTTGGCGTTCCAGAGATTGCTGAGGACGGTGATTTTGTCCTTCAAGGGGGCGAGCGGCTGAAGGGTTGGCGAGAGTTGGAAATCGCGGCCCTGGCCTTGCGGCGTCCAGGCCGGGACGTTGACGCCGTTGGGCATGTAGAGCGCAGCCATGCGGACGGGGTGGCGGGGCGTGGTGGAGGCGGCTTCGAGCCAAGGCAATCCGAGGGCAACGCCTGCGCCTCGAAGAACCGTGCGGCGGGTGATGAGCGGCTTAGTCACGATTGGTCAGCTCCCTCTGCGTTTGCGGGCGCGCCATTTGGTACCGGAACGGCACGCTTAAAACAATCTCTTCGATCAGTGTTCGGGCCTTGAACTCATTATCATTCACTTTTTGGGCGATGGCATCGACGGTGCAGGAGTCCTTGAGCGTGAGGCCGCGGCCGAGCGCATAGCCGAGCATTTTCGCGGTGAGATGGCGAATGAAGAGGTCTCTGCGCTGGAGGAGCGCGGCCTTGAGTTCGACCGGCCCGTGGAATTTCGAGCCGTCGGGGAATTCGCCGGAATTGTCGATGGCCTTGCCGCCGTCTTCGGTGCGCCAGCGGCCGATGACGTCGTAGTTTTCGAGGGCGAATCCGAGCGGGTCCATTTTCTCGTGACAGCTTGCGCAAACGGGATTGGCGCGGTGCTGAAGCAGACGGTCGCGCAATGTTTTCGGGGCCGCGCCGGCGTGCGGTTCTTCGAGTGCGGGCACGTTGGGAGGCGGTGGAGGCGGGGGCGTGCCGAGGAGGGTATCGAGCACCCAGGCGCCGCGCAGCACCGGACTGGTGCGGTAGGGATGGGAGCTGACAGCAAGTACGGCGGGCATGCCGAGCAATCCGCCGCGCGTCGAGCCTTCGGGGAGTTCGATCCATTGCGGCTGCTTGGCGGCATTGGCGCGCACGGGGAGCTTTTCGCCGAAGTGTTTGGCGAGGTTGCTGGTGGAGATGGTGCCTTTGGATTCGATGAAGTTGAGCAGCGGCAAGTTTTGAGTGAGGAGTTCGCGGAAGAAGAGGATGGGCTGGAAGCGGATGTCGCCGCGCAGTTCCTCATCGGCGGCGTAGGCGGGGAACAGCTTGGCGTCGGGGGCTTTGCCGGCGCTCAGATCGCGCGTGCCGAGCCACTGTTCGGTGAAGCGCTGGGCGAAGACGAGGGAGCGATCGTTGCGGAGCATGCGTTCGACGAGGTAGCGGAGCACGGCGGGCTGGTGCAGTTTGCCGGCGGCGGCGAGATCGGTGAGGAACTCGTCGGGGAGGCTGCCCCAGAGGAAGTAGGAGATGCGCGAGGCGAGGGCGTATTGATCGAGCGGCTGGGGTCCGGCGCCGGTTTGCGGGGGCACGGTGAGGAAGAGGAAATTGGGGGAGACGAGCGCTCCGCGGAGTGCGAAGAGGATGGCGGGCTCGAAGTCGTTGCCATGCTTGCGGGCGGTCTGGTAGAGGGCGAGGTAGGGGGCGAGCTCGGCTTCGGCGACGGGGCGGCGGAAGGCGCGGGGAAGAAACGATTCGAGGATGCGGCGCGCGGCCTGGCCGGCAGTGACGCCTTTGCCGGGGTAGGAGACGAAGATTTTTTGGCGGGACTTGTATTCCTTGGCGGCGAAGTCCATGACGAACTTTGCGGTTTCGAGATACTTTTCCGAATGGAGTGGGGAGAGGAAGAGCGTTTCGGCGGCGTTGTCGAAGCCTTCGCCGCCGGCGCCGTCGACGGGCAGCGTGGCTCCGAAGTCCATGTGGATGTCGAGCATGTCGCGAATGGTGGCGGAGTACTCGTCGCGATTGAGGCGGCGGATGGGAGTGGGTCCGGGGACGATGCCTTCGGCGCAGGCTTCCTGGCGGAGGCTGTGTTCGACCCAATTGGCGAATTCGATGCGCTCATCGACGGAGGGGGCCGGGGAGCCTTTGGGGGGCATCTCGCCGTTGCGCGTGCGGAGGGCGGCGCGATTCCATTTGACGGGGGCGGTGCGAAGGGTGGCGGGGGTGGAGAGGACATTGAGATCGAAGCCGCCGACGTTCGATTTGTGGCAGTTGCGGCAGTGCGTATTGAGGAAGGATTGCGCCTTATCGAAGGAGAAGGCTTCGGGCGGCGCGGCGGTGGCGGGAGACAGGAGGAGAGTTAGGGCTGCGGTATGCCGGCGGTGAATGGATATGGTTTTGTGTATGCGTTGTTTGCGGTTGGGTGCGGCGGGGGCGGTAGTGCGGTCACGACGCTTAGAGGCGGCGGGCGATGGCGGTGAGATCCTTGACGATTCCGGCATTGCCGGTGTCGTCGATGACGTTGCGGAATTCGCCG
>JAEUQG010000247.1 GCA_016789755.1 Bryobacterales bacterium | reverse complement strand
CTCCGAATACATCACCAAAACCATGGCGGACATCTCCCAGAACACGAACAGCGCGGCCGAAGGCGCCAAGAACGCAGCCGAATCGGTGCACCAGTTGGCGAGCCTGGCCGAAGAGCTTCGCCGGTCGATGCAGCGCTTCCGCCTGCCTTCCGACGAACACTCCTACGTCTAGGAACATCCTGCACGCCCGGCGTGCGGACACGGGAATACCCGGCCGTACGCCTGGCCCGCACCTAACTGTATGCATTGCCCACTGGGAGGAGAGGAATGACTTTCAAGGTTGACCCGGAAATCATCAGCGGCTTCGTAAAGGAAGTGGAAAGCTACCTGCCGAAGCTCACCCAAAGCCTGGAAGAATACCGCGCCAATCCGGAACGCATCGAGAGCCTGGAAGAGGCCTACCGGATGGTGCATTGCATACGCGGAGCGGGTTCGACGATTGGCCTGGCTGCTCTCAGCCGCCTGGCGCAATATCAGGAGGACACGCTCGAACAACTGCTCTCGGGGCAAATCCACTGGACCGACGAGGCTGCCGTGATTCTCGAATCGGCGACCGCGCGGCTGGGGGATTACCTCCACGGAATCGTCTCCGGAAACCTGGCCGAGCGGGACATTGTCTCCGAGTTGGTAACAGGGTACCGCCGCCTCCACAATCTCCCTCAGGATGGCGACGGCGAGGAGATCGAACGGTTGCTCGCAGGAGCCGTGGGAGCGGGGCAGGCTGCGGAGGAGCCTGTCACCGCTTCCAATGAATTCGCCGATCCCGGATTTCCTGACTTCGAGGGCGGATCCTCTCCGGACGCCACCATTCAAACGCTCGACGATTTCTCCATCGACGACGATCTTTGGAATGCCTTCCAGGAAGAGGCGGGGGAGCATTTCACCAAGATCGCTACGGGTCTTGCGGTGCTGGAATCGCACGAAGACCCGGACACGCTCAAGACCATCCGGCGCAGCTTCCATCAGTTGAAGGGCGCTTCGGGCGTCATCGGCATGCGCAATACGAGCAAGCTCAATGCCGGCATGCAGAAGATTCTCGACCGCATTCTGGAAGGCGAAGCAACCTACGACCGCAGCCTGCTTCCTCTGTTTACGAAGACCTTCGAGGCCGTCCTGGAAGCGGTGGGCGGCAAAGGGACCGGCGTCAATCTCCAAGATCGGGCAGCGGCCATTCTGGCCGAATTCGATACGGTCAATACTCCCGCTCCGGCTGCTCCGGAGAAACCAGCATCCGCCCCCGTGCAACGGGTGGCGGCGGCGGCCACGGGCTCTGCCGATCATGTGGAAGTTGGCGACGATCTCTGGGATGCCTTCCATCAGGAAGCCGAAGAACACCTCACCGCGGTCGGCGAACTGCTGCGTTCGATGGAACACCAGGCGCCGTCGAGCGAATCCGTCCAGGCCATGCGGCGCAGCGTCCACACCTTCAAGGGCGCGTGCGGCGTGGTCGGCATGCGGCTCACCAGCAGCGTCGCCCACCGCATGGAGGACGTGCTGGATGCGCTCTACGAAAACCGTCTACAGTACAGCGGCGATCTGGCGCCGCTGCTGTTTGCCACCTACGATATCCTCACCGACGCCGTTGCCAATCGCGGCATACCCGCCACCCATGTGCCGAAACTCGAAGAGGTGCTGGGCGGCTACGAACTGATTCTGCAGACTGCCGGCGATGCGGCGGTGCCGGCCGAACCGGCCGCCGTCGAGAGAGCGCCTGAACTGGAGCAACCCGCTCTGCAGGAATCCTCGGGTCCGCTGAGGAAGGCCACACAGTTCGTGCGCGCGCCTCTCGAACGCGTCGACGAACTGGTCCGTCTCGTTTCCGAGCTGGTCATTCACCGCTCGCGCTTCGAGCAGTACCTGTCTACGTACGTGCATGAAGTGGGCGAACTCCAGCTCTCCATCGAGCGCCTGACGCGTATCTCCCGCAAACTGCAATCCGACTACGAAGCCACCGCGCTGCAGGAAGCCAACCGCCGCGCCTTCACCACCATCGGCGGGCGCGGATTCGGCGGCACTTCGGCCGACGACTTCGACTCGCTCGAATTCGACCGTTACACCGAGTTCCACCTGCTCAGCCGCGACCTGGCCGAAACCACCGGCGACGTGACCAACGCCGGTACGCGCCTGAACGAACTGACCGCCGATTTCGACAGCTACTTGAACCGCCTCAGCACCCTTACGGGCGAGGTGGAAGACCGCCTGATGCGCCTGCGCATGTTACCCTTGCGCAACCTCTCGTCGCGTCTGCACCGCACCATCCGCGTCACCGCCGACCGCCGCAACAAACTGGTCGATCTGATCATCGAAGGCGAATCGGTGGAACTCGACAAGACGGTGCTGGAAGAGATGGCCGGTCCCATCGACCACCTGCTGCGCAACGCCGTCGATCACGGCATCGAGACCGCGGCGAAACGCAAACAGCAGGGCAAGTCCGAACGCGGCGCCATCCATCTTCGCGCCTACCATGAAGGAACGCAGGTGGTGCTGCAGATCCGCGACGACGGCAAAGGCATCGATCTCAACCATCTCCGCGAATCGGCCGTCCGCCTGGGCTTCGTGTCCGAAGAGGATGTGCACAGCCTCAGCGATCAGGAAGTCTACAGCTTGATCTTCCTGCCCGGCTTCACCACCGCGGGCGAAGTGAGCGAAGTCTCCGGACGCGGCGTCGGCATGGACGTCGTCAAGTCCACCGTCAGCAAACTCAAAGGGACGCTCTCGGTGGCGAGCGAGCGCGGCAGGGGAACGACGTTCACTATCCGCCTGCCCATGACACTGGCTCTGACCCGCGTCGTGCTGGTCAAGACCGGCGTGGAAACCTACGCCATCCCGCTGTCGGCCATTTCGCAGGTGCTGCGTATCGAACCGGAACAACTGGAGCGCGTGGGCCGCAAGCCGGTGCTGCGGCTGGGCGGAAAGATTCTGCCCACCATGCACCTTGCCGAAGTGATCGGGCAGCAACTGCCGCCCGATGCGAACCTGACGAGGCTCAAGGCGGTCGTGCTCAACATCGGCGAACAGCGTCTGGCGCTGCTGGTGGATCAGGTGCTCGAAGCGCGCGAGGTCGTGGTGAAGAATCTCGGCACCATGCTCGGGCGTGTGCACGCCGTCACCGGCGCAACCATCATGGGCGATGGCGCGGTGGTGCTGATTCTCAATCCGAACGACATGCTCCATCAGCAGCATGCGGTCACGCCGCAGGTGCGTTTGCGCACGCCTGCGCCGTCTCCGGGCAAGCAGGCCAAGGAAAGCTACGAGGTGCTGATTGTCGACGATTCGCCCAGCGTGCGGCGCGTGCTCACCAACCTTATCCGCAACTCGGGGTGGAACCCGCACCAGGCCAAGGATGGCATGGACGCGCTCGAAATGATTCACTCCGGCGCCGTGCGGCCTGACGTGCTGCTGCTCGATATCGAAATGCCGCGCATGGACGGATACGAACTGACCGCCGCGCTGCGCAACATGCCGCATCACCGCGACACGCCGATCGTGATGCTCACCTCGCGCGCCGGGGAGAAGCATCGAAAGAAGGCATTCGAGCTTGGCGCGACGGACTACATGGTCAAGCCCTATCAGGATGACGAACTGGTAGCCACCGTCCGCCGCGTGGCCGCCAAGACGCGCATGGTGCACCGATGATCAACTCAGCGGCTAATCAGCGTCTGGTGCGCTGCACCGTGGGAGGCGATACGTTCTTCCTCGACAGCGACTGGCTGGACAGCATCCAGGTCATCGAGAACCTGTACCCCAGCCGTAGCGCCGATGGCTCCATCGGCTGGATCCGCCGTTTCGATGAAAAAGTGCCTGTTTTCCGGCTGGCGGATCAGATCTACGGCAACAAGGCATCGGCGTCGCGGCAGGGCGTGATCATGGTGCTGCGCCGCAACGAGAAGTTGTGGGCCATGGTGGTGGATAAAGTAGCCGCCGCCGGCGACATCTCCGCCGAACGCATCTACCCGCTGCCGGCCATTGCCGGCGCCGACGCGGGCGGCATCTTCTCATCCGCCATCGTGGACGAAGAAGGCATCATTCTGCATCTTTCCGCCGAGCGGCTGGAACCCGGTCAAACGGCCTCGTCGCAGGCGCCCAGAAAACAGTCCCTTGGCGCACCGGCTGTCTTCAGCCGCGTCCGCACTTCCATCGCCCGCGCCGCCACTGCGCCGGTTGAAACCGAAGCGGTTTCCGGCCAGAAGGCGGGCTTGCAGCTCATCACGTTCTCCCTGCTGCATGAAGCGGCCCTGGAGCATCCGGTGCGCTTTGCGGTCACGGCATCGCAGGCGTTGGAAATCGCCAGCGGCTTGCCGATCACGCCTGTGCCGCACGCGCCGGCGTTCCTCACCGGACTCGCCAAGTGGCGCTCCATGCCGGTGCCGGTGGTGGATCTTGCGGCGTGGCTCGGCCTGCCTCCCGCGCCCTTTCAGCCGGGATCGCGATTGCTCATCTGCCGCGGAACGACGGGCCGCAATCATCGCGATGCGGGTTTGCTGGCCGTCGCCAGCGTCGACGATATCCGCAAACTCGATTTGCCGATCGACTACAAGCCCTGGCCGAAGAAGGTGAACTGGAACTCCTCGCTCGCCCTCGGCATCTACCGCACGGAACGCACGATGATGGTGGTCCCCGATCTCGACGCCATCCTCAGCTTCCAAAGCGAAGCGCCTGCCTACGCCATGTAGCACCGGATGCGCCGGGTGCGCTGTTGTACGATGTGATCGATGCAACGGCTGCTGGTTGGTTTGATTCTCGCTTCCCGCCTGTGGGGACAAGCGCCCTCTGAGGTGGAAGCGGTGGTGGAGACGGACTTGGGCGTGTTCCGCTTCGAGTTCGCTCCCGGCAAAGCGCCGCAACACGTCGAGCACTTCCTCAAGCTGGCGCGGGAGAAGTACTACGACAACTCGGCTTTCTTCCGCGTCGTTGCCAACGGCATTATCCAGGGCGGCGATCCGCTCTTGAAGGATCCCAAGACTCCGAAAAATCTTTGGGGCACCGGCGGGCTGAATCTGCTCAAGAGCGAGTTCTCCGATTTGAAGCATGAGCGCGGCGTGGTCTCCACCGTGCGCATCCCCAGCAAACCGGATAGCGACGGCAGCCAGTTCTTCGTCTGCGTGTCGCCGCAACCCCCGCTGGACGGGCAGTTCAGCGCATTCGGCCGCGTCACCGAAGGCATGGACGTGGTGGAGAAGATCTCGCAAGTGCCGGCCGGCGGCGAGAACGGCTTCACCGAAAAGCCCGTGCGCATTACGCGGCTATGGATCGACAAGAAGAAAACCGAACCTTTCGCCGATGCCAAACCGGAAGAACTGAAGCGCACCGTGACATTGAAAACCACGCTCGGGACGCTGAAGATTCAAATGGAGCCGGAGTGGGCGCCCGAACACGCCCGCAATTTCCTCAAACTGGCTGCCACGGGATGGTTGAACGGAACGGCGTTTCACCGTGTCTCGAAAGGTTTCGTCGTGCAGGGCGGAATGGGGCATACGCGAACGGCCGGCGCGGCGCATGCCGCCGACCGCTGGGTGCGCACTGTCAAAGCCGAGTTCAGCCAGGACCGGAAACACACGCGCGGCATCGTCTCCATGGCCCGCAACGACGACCCCGATTCGGCCTCCACTTCGTTCTTCCTCATGCTGGCCGATTCCCCGCATCTCGACGGCAAGTATTCCATGTTCGGCAGAGTGATCGAAGGAATGGAAGTGCTGGACGCCTTTGAGAAAGAAGAAGTGGACGGCGAGACGCCGAAGCGGCGGCTGGAACTGCTGGAAGCTTCCGTGGATAAGAAATAAAAAGGCCGGCCCACCCCGAGGAGCGGACCGGCTTGACCTTGGTGTTTGTTCAGACGTTAGAAGTAATACTTGAATCCGAGTTGGACGTTGCGCGCTCCCACCTTCAGGCCCGTAATGCTGCCGAAGTTGGAACTGCCGAACGCCGTCGCCGGATCGCCGAAGATGGGCGTGTTGGTGAAGTTGGTGGCTTCCAGCCGGAACTCGAAGCGCTGGCCTTCCTTCGTTTGCACGCTCTTCAGCAGGGCCGCATCCACCGTCTTGATGCCGGGCCCGCGATAGTTCAAGTACCGCGGCGCCGTGCCGAAGACGTCGGAGATGGGCTGGCTGAACGCCGCGTTGTTGAAGTAACCGCCATTGAGCCGGCTCACCACGCTGCCCGTGGTGGACGGATCGCCGATGAGGTTCGGACGCTGTGTGCCGCCGTTCTGCATCACGCCGCTGTTCTGGCTGACCTGCAGCGGATTGCCGCCCTGGAACAGACCGAAGGCGCTTACTTCCCATCCACCGATCAGCGCGTCCATCAAGCGGCTGGCGCCGCCTCCAATGGCGCGTCCGCGTCCGAAGGGAAGCTCATAGGCGCCCGACAACACGACGCGGTGGGCGATATCGTGCGCCGACAGCGACTTCTCGATCCGCCGGTTGAGCGGGTTCTGCTGCGCCGTCGATCCACCCAGCCAGGAGTAGTTGCCCGAGCCGATGGAAGCGTCGTCCAGCATCTTCGACCAGGTGTAATGGCTGAGGAACGTGAGACCGCGCGAGAAGCGCTTCTCGTACTTCATCTGCAGCGCGTGGTAGTAGGAGTTGGCGTTGGCCGGTTCCGCGGTCCCGGAGCTCGCCCCGTCATACTGCGTCATGCCGCGCAGCAAACGGAAACGCTGAATGGTGGGACGGTTCATGTTCACCGCCAGCGGGTCCGTGATCACGCCGAAGAACGGATTCGCCACTTGCTGATTGAGTTGATCGCGCGTGAACTGCGCCTGTCCCGGATACCACACCGATAGCGGCAGCGGCACCAGGTTGGTGTAGGGATTGAACAGATGCGCCCCGCGGCTGCCCGTGTAGTTCACTTCCACCACGCCGGTTTTCACTTCGCGTTGAATCGAGAAGTTCCAGCTATAGTATTCGGGGTTGCGGTTGAAGGAAGGCACCGGGGTTCCCACGCCGAGTCCGATGAACGTACTGTCGCCCTTCGAGCTTCCCGGGGGCAGCAACATCCCTTGCGGATACGGATTGTTCAGTTTGGCGAACAGCGTTTCGTTGGAATCGAGCGAGTAGGTGGGCTGCGAATTCACGTTGAAGCCCGCGCCGGTGTGCCCGTAGACAGTGGCGCGAGAGAGCTGGTAGAGCAGGCCCCACGCTCCGCGAATGGATGTCTTGCTATCGGCGGCGTAGGCGAAGCCGATGCGCGGGCTGAAGTTGTTGTAGTCGCCGTTGAACGGTGAGCGGCGGCTGTCGTTGACAAACTTCAGCACTCCCCGCAGATCGTAGCCGGGAACGGAAATCGGGGACTTCTGGTCCAGATCCCAGTAGCTCTGGCGGTTCTGCGTTTCCCAGCGCGGGATATCGAATTCGTAGCGCAGGCCGAGATTCACCGTCAGCTTGCGGTTCACTTTCCAATCGTCCTGGACATAGTAGCCCATGTAGCGGGAGCGCGTGAACACCTTCGGATCGATGTGGAACTGCCCGCTCGTGCCCCATCCCAGCAACATCGTCGCCAGTCCGTTGCCCTGCAGGTTGTTGCCGACGTTCTGCAGTTGCCGGGTGACTTGCGAGCTGAAGCTGACCTGGCCCGAAGGATAGCCGGGCTGCAGATAGTCGAGGAAGTTCTGCCGCATCTCTCCGCCCACCTTCAGCGTGTGGCTGCCCACGAACTTCGACAGCGATCCGCTGACCTGGTGCGCGCCTTCCTGGCGGTCCATAATCACCCAGCCTTCGGTGCCGATGTCCGTGTAGCCTTCCGGCCCGATGGTGGGAAACACCAGGTAATTGGCGTTGGTCTTCATGTATTCGGGGAACCCGAGCGTGGTGAGATCGAACGGCGCCATCGCATCGCGGCCGAAGTTGGAGTAGATCAGCCCGTAGCGGACGGTCCACACCGTCGTCGCATTCTCGCTGCGCGTGAAGTCGGTCACGATCGAATGCGTCCTGGTGCGCGTCGGCCCGTCGTTGAAGGTGAACGCGGGGTTGCCGGCGCCGAACAGGTTGGCCGGGTCGCCATTGTTCGGAGCGAAGCTGTAGCGGCCGGTGAGACGCATCTTGTCGTTGATGTTGTGGTCGCCCTTGAAGTCCATCTGCCGCGAGCGGCTGCGGTTCACATCCTGCGCAAACCAGTTGTTGTTGTTCGTCACCGCGTTGGTCACCTGGTTGCCCTGCGGGAAGAACGCCAGCGCCTTCAAGGCCACGGCATCCATGCGCGAGCGTGGAATCACGTTGCCCGGGAACGGACGGCGCTCCCACTGGCCGGCGGCGTTGCGGAAGGCGTCGAAGGGATCGAAGATCGAAATCAACTGGCCGTTCGATTGGAAGGTGCGCGAAAAGTCGCCGTTGCGCTGCGGTTCGGTGGGGAACGTCGCCGTCTGGCTGGTGGGCGATTTCTGCTTCGTCTGCTCATAGGAGGCAAAGAAGAATGTCTTGTTCTTCTTCACCGGGCCGCCCAGCACGCCGCCGAACTGGTCACGGCGGAACAACGGACGGGCGTTGCCCGCGCGGTTGGCGAACCAGCTATTGGCGTTGAAATCGGAGTGGCGCAGGAAGTAGAATCCTGTCCCGTGCCAATCGTTCGTGCCGGACTTGGTCACCATGTTAATGACCGCGCCGCCCGTCTGGCCGTATTCGGCGGGGAAGAAATTGGTCTGCATCTTGAACTCCTGCACGGAGTCCACCGAAGGCTTGTACTTGAGGTCGGTGATGCCGGAGTTCTGTTCCACGGTGGTCACGGTGACGCCGTCCACCAGGACATCGGAAGTGGAGTTGCGCGCGCCGTTAGCGACGAAGTTGGTGTTGGTGGCCCCGCGTGCGCCGGCCGAGCCCACCACGCCGGGCGTCAGATATACCAGCGCCAGCGAGTCGCGGCCGAGATTCGGCAGCGAGATCATATATTTGTTGTCGATCACCTGTCCGAGCGAGGCGTTCGTCGTATTCAACAACGGAGCCGTCGCTTCGATGGTGACGGTGGACGAGAGGTCGCCAACCTGCAATTGGATATCGATGGTTGCCTGCTGTTGTACCAGCAACGGGAACCGTTGTTGGACAAACTTGCGGAATCCCGGCGCTTCTACAGTGAGGTCGTAGTTTCCGGGAGGGAGCGCCGAGAGCGCGTACCGGCCGGAGCCGTCGGTGACCGTGTTGTGAGCCACGTTGCGGTCCGCTTCCGTGACCACCACTTTGGCGCTGGGAACGGCAGCGCCGGAAGCATCGGTGACTGTGCCGCGAAGGGCGGCAGTAAAGGACTGGCCCCAGGCCGCTGCCGTCAGGGCAGCAAGGCAAACGAGGAGGTGAAATGTCTTCATGTGGACCTCTCTAAGAGCTGGAATGCAATCTGCCGGGAAGCCCAGGAAGGTTGCGGAAGGGGACTCTTGTTCGTGGCACAGCCGAAAACCGAACCCGCATATAGAGCCCCATCCCGCGTTTACCCTTTCCCAGCGACCAAAGCGAAACTGATTCTTTAGGAGGCTACACCCAAAACCTCGCGTTCGCCAACGCTCGTAACGGCTTCGTAACGTCCGTAACGTCACGCCCTTCCCTTTTCGTTTCAACGTGGTATCATTGGCGAAGTTTCAAATGCAGGTGACGGGGACAAAACTGGGTTTCGCCGATCAGGAAACGGTGCAGATGCACCTGGGACTGGTTTTGGACAGCCCCGCTTTCCGCTCCAGCCAGCGATCCAGCCATTTCCTCCGCTTCGTTGTGGAGACCGCGCTGGCCGGAGAAGCTCATCTCCTAAAAGAGCGGATCATCGGAGAACGGATCTTTGGACGGCCTCCCGATTACGACACGGGACAGGATTCCATCGTCCGTGTCAAAGCCAACGAAGTACGCCGGCGTCTGGCCCAATACTACGATCTGCATCCCAATTCCGCGGTGCGCATTGAATTGCCCACCGGCTCCTATCAGCCATCCTTTCACTTCACACCGCCACCGGCGCAAAAGGAAGTGGCGCTGGTCTCAGAGCAGTTGCTGGTCTTGCAGCCGGGCCGCACCAAGTCACGTCTGGGCGTCGCGATTGCTGTCACCGTCATTCTCGGGATCATTGCCGCCGGCGCGCTCTACTCGACGCGAACCGGCGCCCCGCAGACCGCGTTCGACCTCTTCTGGAGCCCGTTCTTCAGCGGACCGAACGAGTTGCGGCTTTGCGTGCCCACTCCGGACACCTATCGTATTTATGGCGGCTCGCGCCAGGCTCTGGTCGATGCGTTTCGGCCCTTGGCCCCCGGCACTCCGCGTCCGAAGCTGGATCAAAGCCGTTTGCAGGACGTGCAGATTGTGCCCGAAACGGGCTTCTTTCTAGGCTTGGGCGACGCGCATGCCATGTCGCTGTTGTCCACCTTCGCCACGCTGCGAGGCAAGACGGCACAGGTGCGCTACGGGTACGAAACATCGTTCACCGAGTTGCGCGCCGGCCCCAGTATTCTGGTCGGCGGATTCACCAACCGATGGACCATCGACCTGATGAAAGAAGCGCGCTTCGTCTTTGCCACAGACGGGCCGGAATACGGAATTCGCGACAACACCACCGGCAAATTCATCTGCAAGAAGCAACGCTCCTGGGAGGCGCGTCCGAGCCACGATTGCGCCGTCGTCGCCCGCACGGTCGATTCCAAGACCGGGCATCCGCTGCTGGTTGCCGCTGGACTGGACCACTTCGGGACCTACGCAGTTGGGGAATTTCTCACCCGCCCGGCGCGTCTGCTGCTGGCACTGGACAAGGCGCCCGCGGGCTGGGAAGGAAAGAATCTGCAGATCGTCTTTCGTATCGAAATCATGCGCGACAACGTCGGACCGCCGCAGGTTCTGGCCACCCACGTCTGGTAAGCGCGCTTGACAACAGGCAACCCGCCCTTATAGAAGTAGCAACACTGTGTTGCTTTCGATTCTTGTTTTCCTCTCCACGCTGGGCGCTTTGAACGGCCAGACCATCACGGGAACCATTGTTGGAACCGTGCGCGATCCGTCGGGGTTGCCCGTGGCCGGCGCCGCGCTGACATTGGCCCAGACGGCCACCGGCGCGATGCGCGAATCGAAGAGCGATGGGCAGGGCGATTTCCGCTTCACCAACCTGCCGCCAGGCCCGTACGCGCTGACGGTGAAGGCGGACGGCTTCAAGGCGGCGGAACGCACGGGGCTCAATCTGTCGGCCTCGGAAACGCTTCCCGCCGGCGATATCGCCCTCACCGTCGGCGCCGTGACTGAGACCGTTACCGTCGCCGCCCAAGGCGCCGTCGTGCAGACGGCCAGCAGCGAACGCTCCGGCGTCATTACATCCAGCCAGGTCGAGAATATCCAGATTCGCGGACGCAATGTGATGAGCCTTCTCACGCTGTTGCCCGGAGTGGTCAGCCCCAACGAGCCCGACCTCGTCGCCCGCAACTGGTCGGGCAACGTCAACGGGAATCGCGTCGACTCCAACAGCCTGTCCGTCGACGGCATGGGGCTCAACCAGATCGGCGCAGGACGCAATCTGCTTATGACCGTCAGCCAGGACTCCGTGTCGGAAGTGAAGATCCTGCTTAGCAACTTCCAGGCCGAGTATGGCCGCTATTCCGGCGCCAACGTGCAGGTCATCACGAAATCGGGAACGCGGGATTTTCACGGGCTCGCTTCCTACTTCAAAAGGCATGAGCAGTTCAACGCCAACAGTTTCTTCAACAACCGCCTTGGCAATCCGAAACAGCGCTACCGCTACAACACCTGGAACTACAACGTCGGCGGACCGGTCACCATTCCGGGCCTGTTCAACAAAGGGCGCGACAAGGTGTTCTTCTTCTGGGCGCAGGAGTTCTGGCCCATTCAAGCCACCAACGCCGGACGCACCGTGACCATGCCCACGGAGTTGGAGCGCAACGGCGATTTTTCCCGTTCTGTCGATCAGAACGGGGCGCGCATCAACGTAGTGGATCCGGTCACCCGCGCCCCGTTCGCGGGCAACGTCATTCCCGCCAGCCGCCTCGATGCCAATGGGCAGGCGCTGCTGAAGATCTTTCCCCTGCCCAATTTCTTCGATGACCGCATCTCCGCCGGCCGCTACAACTATCTGTTCAACTCCGCCAGCAATCAGCCGCAGAAACTGGGGACGCTGAAGATCGACTTCAATCTGCACCCCAAACACCAGGTCTTCGCCAGCTACATCTTTCAAACCGACACGAACACCGGTTTTCAGGCGCCGGCAGGCGGAGGCGCAAACTGGAATCAGACGCTGCTCACCTATAAAACAGATCCCAAGCAGGTTGTTTTGCGATATCAGGGACTCTACACGCCCACCGTAGTTAATGAAATGACCCTTGGGGTAAACGGACGCGGAGAGTGGCACAGCATCGAAGACGCCGAACTGGCCAAGATCCAGCGCACCAAAAACGGCTTCACACTGGGTCAATTGCGCCCCGGACTAAACCCCTTCGACGTGATGCCGAACCTCACCTTCGGCGGCATCCCCGGCGCCGTGAACCTGGTGTTCGACGCGCGCTTCCCGCTTACCGGATCGCGCATGCTGGTGATGCTTTCCGACAACCTCACGAAGACCCACGGCAAGCACATCTTCAAGGCCGGCTTTTCCGCCGAGCGTGAGTTCGCCACCGACGGCGGCGCCGGCAGCTTCAACGGGAACTTCGATTTTTCGCGCAATGTGAACAATCCGCTCGACAGCGGCCATCCCTTCGCCAACGGCCTGCTCGGTGTCTTTTCCACCTACACGGAGCCCACTACAAAACCCTATCAGACGCGCTGGAACACCATTTGGGAGTGGTTCGTCCAGGACAACTGGAAAGTGCACCGCAAGCTGACGATCGACGCCGGAGCGCGTTTCTACTGGATCGGCGCGCGCGTCCAACGCGGAGATCTGATCTCCGGCTTCGACCCCTCGCGCTTCGACCGCGCCAAGATGACCGCTCTCATCCAACCCGCACTGGCCGGCGGCCGCCGCGTCGGCGTGCATCCCCGTACGGGCGAGACGTTTCCCGCCGCGGCCATCGGAGCGCTCGCCCCCGGCGTCGGCGATGCCGCCAACGGCATGGTGGTCCCCGCCTTCGATTCCAGCATTCCGCGCGGCCTCTACAATACTCCCGGCATTGCCTCGGCGCCGCGCTTCGGCTTTGCCTTCGATCCATTCGGCAAGGCGAAGACAGCGATCCGCGGCGGATTCGGGGTCTTCTATACGCGCAACGATACATCGTCGGGGCCCTTTGTGCAGCCTCCTTTGAACACCACGCCGACCATCTTTTACGGCTCGTTCCCCACGCTGCGCTCCTCCGGCGGACTGGAGTTTCCCCAAGCCGTGACCGGCATTGACCGCAGCCCGAAACCTTCCAAGGCGCTCAACATGTCGCTCTCCGTGCAGCAGGACATCGGGCACGGAATCATCATGGACGTGGGCTATGTCGGCAACGCCGGACGTCATTTGCTATGGCGCCGCAATCTGAATCCCGTGCCGTTCGGCGCCAATTTCCTCGCCGCCAACGCCGACCCCACCAACACGCGAGTGCCGCTGCCGCAGCCGTTCCTGCGCCCGATGACCGGCTACACCGACGTCAATATGATCGAATGGGCCGCCACGTCGAACTACCATTCCCTGCAAGTCACCGGCAACCGGCGCTTTGCCCGGGGCCTCGATTTCGGACTCGCCTACACCTGGTCCAAAGCCCTGAACTACCAGGATGACGACGAGGCCGTGATCAGCGCCCTGGTTCCGCCGCGCATCTGGAACTACGGCCTGGCCGGCTACGACCGCACGCACGTGATGAAGATTAACTTCGTGTGGACGCTGCCCCGCACACCCTGGACCAACGCCCTGTCGCGCTACGTGTTTCACGATTGGAGCGTGAGCGGCATCGGCACCATGTCCAGCGGTGCGCCCTCCGCCGTCGGCTACAGCTTCGTCAATCCCGTCGATATCACAGGCACCGCATCGCAAGGCGCGCGCATCTCTCAAACCGGCGATGCGAACCTGCCGGCGAGCGAGCGCACCTTTGCCCGCAACTTCCGCACCGAAGTGTTCGTTCCCCCTGCCGTGGGAACCATCGGCAACACGGCGCGAACCTCCGTGCGCCTGCCCGGCTTCCACAATTGGGATCTCACCGCGGCCAAAGCGTTCCCCATCGCCGAGCGCGTGCGCATGCAGTTCCGCGCGGAGTTCTACAACGCTTTCAACCACACGCAGTTTTCTTCGTTCGATACGGCGGCCCGTTTCGACGCCCGCGGCCAACAGGTGAATGCGCGCTTCGGAGAAATGACCGCGGCCCGGGCTCCGCGGCTCATCCAGTTGGCCTTGCGCTTCACGTTTTGAATCCGCCGCAAGAAACACTGAACAAACCGGCGCCTTGAGGAATATACAACCAGATGGCTGGATTGCTCCTTCTGGCAGTGGTGTGGGCGCTGATTCCCGCGGCCCCGGCAAGGGCGGGTGAGTTGCGCCTGGAAGTGAAGGACTCCTCCGGCGCCGCCGTGGCGGCCGGCGGCTGGATCGAGAACCTGGCCACCGGCGCCCGCCGGTCCATTCGCGCCGGACGCAACGGCACGGCGGCCATCGCAGACTTGGACCCGGGATCCTACCGTCTGCGGATCTCCCGTTCCGGCTTTGTCCCCTACGAAGAGATCCTGGTCATCGCCGGTTCGCCGCTCACCCGCGAAGTGCGCCTCTCCATTGGATCGCCCGTGTTCGCCGTCTCCGTAGTCGGCACCACCCCGCTGGCCGGACTCGACCGCCCGGTGGATGAAATCGCCGCTCCGGTGCAAACCGCCACCGACCGTGAAATGGAATCGGCGGGCGCGCTCGACCTCTCCGATCTGCTCAATCGCCGCTTCAACAACGTCTTCGTCAACGAAATCCAGGGCAACCCCATGCAGACGGACGTGAACTACCGCGGCTTCACCGCCTCGCCACTGCTCGGTACGCCGCAGGGGCTTTCCATCTATCTCGATGGCGTGCGGCTCAACCAGCCGTTCGGCGACGTCACCGCCTGGGACCTCATCCCCCGCTCCGCCGTCTCCGAAGTGGCTCTCATTCCCGGATCGAATCCACTGTTCGGATTGAACACGCTGGGAGGCGCAATCTCGCTGCGCATGAAAGACGGCGCCAGTCATCCCGGAACCAAAGTGCAATTCAGCGGCGGCAGTTTCGGGCGCAAGTCCGCCGATCTCGAACATGGAGGATCGAACAAAAAGGGGCTGAATTGGTTTTTGGGCGGCACCGGCTTCTTCGAGGACGGTTGGCGGGAAGCGTCGCCATCGGATGTGCGCCAGTTCTTCGGACGCTTCGGCTGGAGCCGCGAGCGAACCTCCGTCCACCTCACGCTGGCCTACGCCAATAACGACCTCATCGGGAACGGCCTGCAGGAGCAGCGCTTCCTCGACCGCGACTACCGCAGCGTCTACACCAAGCCCGACTGGACTTCCAACCGCGCGCCGTTCGTCAATTACGGCGTCCGCCATGCGTTCTCACCGCGGGCCACTTTCTCCGGCAACGCCTATTTCCGCCATATCCGCGTCCTGACTCTGAACGGCGATCTGAACGAGGAGTCTCTGGACCAATCCGTCTATCAGCCCAACGCCGCCGAACGCGCGGCTCTCTCCGCCGCCGGCTATTCCGGTTTTCCCCTCTCCGGCGAGAACGCCGCCAACACTCCGTTTCCCCGCTGGCGATGCATCGCCAATGTGCTGCTGCGCGACGAACCGGCGGAGAAATGCAACGGCCTCCTCAACCGCGGCGGCTCGCAGCAACGCAATGCCGGCTTCTCCGGCCAGGTGAGTTGGTTTCATTCTCCCGGCAAGGCGCGGAATCAGTTCACCCTGGGCGCGGCGCATGACTACAGCAGCATCGGCTTCGCACAGTCCACGGAGTTGGGCTACCTCAATCCCGACCGCAGCGTGACAGGACTCGGCGCCTTCGGCGATGGAGTCACCGGAGGCGAGGAAGACGGCGAACCGTTCGACGTCCGCGTGAATCTTTCCGGAAGGCTCCGTAACAGCAGCGTCTTTCTCACCGATACGCTCAGCGCGGGCAAGTTCACCGGCAACTTCTCGGGCCGCTTCAATCACACCATCGTGGATAACCGCGATCTCATCCGTCCGCTCGCCGGCACCGGCTCGCTCACCGGCCGCCATTCCTTCGACCGCTTCAATCCATCGGCCGGCGCCACCTATCGTCTGCGGCCCGCGCTGAGCCTGTACGGAGGTGTGACCGAGGGCAATCGCGCGCCCACCTCCATTGAGCTCGGATGCGCCGATCCTAACGCCCCGTGCCGGCTGCCGAACGCGCTCGCCGGCGATCCGCCGCTGCGGCAAGTGGTCACGCGCACCTTCGAGGCCGGCCTTCGCGGACGCGGCGAGGGGAATTGGAACTGGGCCGCCGGCTGGTTCCGCGCCGCCAATCGCGACGATATCCTGTTTGTCGCTTCCGAACAATCGGGCTTCGGGTATTTCAAGAATTTCGGAAAAACACTGCGCCAGGGCATGGAATTCGATATCAATACCCGGTTCGGACGCGTGGCGCTGGGCGGAGGCTACACCTTCCTCGACGCCACATTTCAAAGCTCCGAAGAAGTGAACGGCGCCGGCAACAGCACCAACGAAGAAGCGGTGGATGGCGTGCCCGGCGTGGAGGGCGCCATCGCAATCGAACCCGGCAACCGGATTCCGCTCATCCCCCGCCACATGGTAAAAGCCCATGCCGATCTGGAAGCCACCGCGAAACTGCATTTGAATCTCAGCATGGTGGGCGCTTCGAGCTCCTTCGCGCGCGGCAACGAGAACAACCTCCACCGGCCCGATGGGCGCTACTATCTCAGCGAAGGATCCTCGCCAGGCTACGCGGTCGCCAACGCCGGAGCCGCCTACCAGGTGCACACGCGCGTGCAGCTATTCCTCCAGGTCAACAACCTGTTCAACCGCCGCTACTACACCGGAGCGCAACTGGGCGGCACCGGCTTCACCGCCGCCGGCGCTTTTATTGCCCGGCCGTTTCCTGCAATTGGCGGCGAATTTCCCGTGCAGCAGACCACTTTCTATGCTCCCGGCGCTCCCCGCGGCGCATGGGGCGGCATTCGCTTCCGGTTTTGACACGAAACCCGCCCGCCTCCCGCACTGAAGTGTAAGATGGAGGATCGCATGAGCGGCACTCCCATTCACACCACGGTCGATTACGGCGCAACAGGCAAACAGTGCGGCCACCTTGCCATCCCTTATTCCCACAATCTCGGCGGATGGGCCAACCTGCTGGCGCCCATCTCCGTCATCGCCAACGGGGAAGGCCCCACCGTGCTGCTGATGGCCGGCAATCACGGCGATGAATACCCTGGCCAGGTGGCCATTCTCAAGCTTTGGCGCGAATTGCAACCCGCCGATATCGCCGGCAGGCTGATTCTCATCCCCACTCTCAGTTCGCCCGCCGCCAAAGCCGGCACACGCCTGTCGCCACTCGACGGCAAGAACTTCAATCGCTGCTTTCCCGGCAACCCGCTCGGATCGCCCAGCGAAATCCTCGCCCACTACCTGTCCACGGTCCTCTTCCCTATCTCCGATATCGTCATCGATCTCCACACCGGCGGACGCAGCATGAACTTCGTGCCTTGCGCGCACATGCATCTGGTTCCCGACCGGCGGCAGCGCGAGGCGATGATCCTCGCCACCGAAGCCTTCCTCACCGGCTTCGCGTTTCTCTACACCGATATCGCCGGCACGGGCTTGCTGCCCGCCGAAGCCGAACGCCAGGGCAAGACCGTCATCACCACCGAACTCGGAGGCAGTGAAGCCGTCCTCGCCTCCATACACCGCTTGTGCCAGAAGGGTCTGCGCAACGTGCTCCGCCACTGCGGCGTACTGCGTGGCGATGTCGAACCGCGACAGCGCCCCGCCCGATGGGTGCAGGCGCTCGATCGCGACGACTACCGCTTCGCTCCCGAATCGGGGCTGTACGAAAACTGTGTCGAACTGGGCGAAACCGTGCAACGCGGAGACCTGCTCGGACAGGTCCATTCCCTGGAGAATCCGGACCGCGCACCCGCGCCCGTCTTGGCCCACGCCGGCGGAGTACTGATCGCCAATCGCGCTCCATCGCTCGTCGGACAGGGCGATTGCGTCGCTTGCCTCGCGCACGATACCGATCCCCGGCTGTTGCCCTAAAGGAGAAACATGGCTCGAATTCTCATCAATGAATGCAAGCAGGAGGTTTCCTCCTTCAATCCGGTGCTCGGGCAATACCGCGATTTCGCCGTCGCCTTCGGTGACGATGTGCTCACCCTTCATCGCGGCGTCGGCACCGAGGTGGGCGGAGCGCTGGATGTCTTTGCGCAGCAGCCCGGTCTCGAACCGGTCGGCGGCTACAGCGCGCGCGCCATAACCTCGGGCGGAACGCTCGCCGATAGCGCCATGCAGCGCATTGCCGCCGAGTTCCTCGATGCCGTGCGCGCCCATCCGGACGTCGATGCCATCTACTTCAGCCTGCACGGGGCGTTGGCCTCGCAGAGCGAGCATGATGCCGAAGGCTACCTGCTCGAAGAAACGCGGAAGATCGCCGGCGATCGTATCCCCATCGTCACCTCACTCGATCTGCACGGCATCCTCACTGACCGCATCATTCGCCACTCGAATGCCGTCGTGCTCTATCACACCTATCCGCATGTCGATTTCTACGAAACCGGAGCGCGCTCGGCCCGCCTCCTGCTCAAGATCCTGCGCGGCGAAGCAAATCCCGTATCGGTGCGCGTCGAGATCCCTGCCCTGGTGCGCGGCAACGAGTTGAAGACCGCTACCGGCATGTGGGGCGAATGCGTGCGCCAGTGCATCGCCTTTGAAAACAGTCCCGGCGGATTGTCCGGCGGCATGTTCATCGGCAACCCGTTCACCGATGTTCCCGATCTTTGCTCCAACGTGTTCCTTGTCGCCGACGGCGATTCCACCCGTGCCGAATCGGAAGCCCTGCGCATCGCCGCAAGGTTTTGGGAGATGCGGCAGCACTTACAGCAGCCGCTCACAGGCTTGCGCGAGAGCATCGCCATGGCCGCCGCGGCAAAGGGACGCGTCGTCCTGGTCGATGCCGCCGACGCCACCAGTTCCGGGGCCTCCGGCGATAGCAACGCCATCCTCAAGGCGCTGCTCGACGCCGACTACCGGCGCTCCGCCCTCATTCCCATGGTCGATCCGCCCGCCGTGGAAAAAGCCTTCGCCGCGGGCGTCGGAAGCGAACTCGATTTCCCCGTCGGCGGCGCCATGGACAGCAGGCGTTTCCAGCCGGTAACCTTTCGAGCGCGTGTGCGCATGCTCTCCGATGGCGCCTTCCGCAGCGAATCGCACGGCGTCACGTGGAACAGCGGCCGCACAGCGGTGCTGCAGACCGGCGCTATCGTGCTCATCCTCACCAGCCAGGCGGTGAGCCTCTATGACCGGTCGCTATTCTACGCGCACGGCCAGGATCCGGCCCTCTTCGATTCCGTCGTCGTGAAATCGCCGCATTGCCAGCACCACATGTTCGATGAGGGCGCTGAACTGGTGTTGAACATCGACGCGCCCGGTTCCACCAGCGCCAATCTCCACAGTCTTGGCCACACGCGATGCCGCCGGCCTGTCTTCCCGCTGGATGCGGATGTGGCCTTTGAGCCCGTGGCCCGCATCTTCCGCCGCTAAGAGAACCCAATGACTCTGGTTGCACTGCTCTGGGTAGCGCTGGCGTTGAACTACATCGACCGGCAGATGGTGTTCTCCATCTTTCCGGCCTTGCGCCGCGAATTGAATTTCACCGACGTGCAGCTTGGCCTGGTAGGCAGCGTCTTCACCTGGGTCTACGCATTGGGCATGCCCGTGGCCGGACGCCTTGCCGACATGTTCCGCCGCGACCGCATGATTGTGCTCAGCCTGGTGCTATGGAGCCTGGCCACGCTTGGCTGCGGACTCGCCACGTCGGTGCCCGCCTTCCTCGCCTGGCGCGCCGCCATGGGCATCACCGAGGCGCTCTACTTCCCCGCCGCGGTAGGCGCCATCGCCGCGGCGCATGGCGTCGCGACGCGATCGCAAGCGCTCGGCATTCATCAATCGGCACAATTGTTCGGCATCATTGCCGGCGGCTGGTACGGCGGCTGGATGGCCGATCGTTGGGGTTGGCGGCTGGGTTTCATGATTGCCTGCTGCGTGGGCGTGGCCTACGCGCTGGTGTTGGCTCGCAAACTGCCCGCCAACCGCGCCGAAGCCGACGCAGTGCAAGGCAATCCCTGGCGCACCGCGGCAGGGCTGTTCCGCGCACGCTGCTACTCCATGCTCGCCGTGGCCTTCTTCGCCTTCTGCTCCATGCTGTGGGTCTTCTACGCATGGTTCCCCAATCATCTGGTGGAGCGCTTCGGACTGTCGATGGCCGAGAGCGGCTTCCGCGCGACAATGTTCGTCCAGTTGAGTTGCGCCGCGGGTGTGCTCATCGGCGGCAGGCTCGCCGACAAACTGTCGCACCGCATGCCGGCATCGCGATTCTTCATCGCCGCGGCGGGCATCGGACTCAGCGCCCCGTTCGGCTATCTCACCTTCGCCTCGCACTCGCTCACCGTGACCACAATCTTCTCCGTGGCATACGGTCTCACCAGCGGACTGATGATCGCCAACACCTTTGCCGCCGCTTACGATGTCGTGGGCCCTAAAGGCTTCGGACTCGGTTCGGGAGTCCTTAACATGATCGGCGGCATTGCCGGGGCAATCCTGATCTTTCTGGCCGGAGTGCTGAAGAGCACCATCGGTTTTTCCGGATTGCTGGTGTATGTCGGAGTGGGATGCGTGGCCGCCGCCAGTGCACTGGCCATCACCGCGCGATCGCGCTACGCCCTCGAACGGCGCGGCTGAGGGCACTCCCATGGAGTGCCCTGCGTGTTCCAAACAGCAACCTCACCGCTTCCGCCGCCCGCTCCCGCCGCGGCCTCCTCCCAGAATCCCGTCCCACTTCGGATCGCCTTGCGACTCGTAGTTCCCCAGTTTGTCCCACTCCTCGCGCGTCAATCCGTTCAAATCCCACACCACCCGTCCATCGCGCAGCGTGAGCTCTGCCGTCAGCCGCTTCGTGCCCGTCATCTTCGCCCCCAGTACGTCCACGAATCCGAATTTCCCTTGCTCCTGGCGCAGCACCGCGATATCGGCGCCCGCGCCCACGCTCAAGTGCCCCAGCGCCTCGCGCTTGATCTCTTTGGCCGGATTCCACGTCGAACGCAGAATCAGATCCTCCATCGTCATCCCCATGTTCAGAAACTTCGACATCACGTTCAGCATGTCCTTCATCCCCGCGTTCATGCTCGTGTAGTGCAGATCGGTCGAGATGCTGTCCGGAGGCAGCCCCTGCTTCATCGCCGGCACCGCGTGCTTGAATACAAAGCTGCCGCCGCCGTGCCCCGCATCGAAGATCACTCCGCGCTTCCGCGCCTCGAACAAATAGGACCGCACCTTCTTGCTGTCATCGAGCATCGGCACCGCCGCCAGATAGAAGTGCGTGTAGATATCGCCCGGACGCAGGCGCTTCGTCACCAGTTCTTCAAACGGCCGCTCGTTGCGGAACGTACCGAAGTCCACCATGATCGGCGTGTTCGTCATCTTCCCCGCCGCGATCGCGTTGTCCACCGCCACCCACTCCGGTCCGCCATAGTGCGCGGTCTTGAAGCCGACAATCGTTTCCGGATGCTGTTGCAGCATCGCCGCGGCCGGCGCCGGATCCATGTCCTTGTTGTTCTGCTCCACGCTGCCGCCCATCCCCGCGCCGACGATATTCAACAACACCAGCACGCGCGTCCGCGCACGGTCGATGACACGAGCTTTGAACTCCGGAAAATTCTTGTACCCCGACGTCCCCGCGTCCACCACCGTCGTTACGCCGCTGCGGAACGTGTGCCCGTCGGGAAACACGCTCAGCCGCCCCGAAGCATACGATTCGCCCATCCCTCCCGCAAACACGTGCACATGGATGTCGATCAAACCCGGGGTCACATAGAGCCCCGTCACATCCACCGTCTTGCCCGCGCTGCCCGGCGCGATGTTCGCCGCCACCGCCGCAATCTTCCCGTCCTTGATGGCGACATCGCGGCGGGCGCTCAGATTATTCTTCGGGTCGATGACGTGTCCGCCCTTCAGCAGCAGGTCATATTGCGCCTGGCCCATCAGGCTGGCGGCACATGCGAGAAAGAGAAGTATGCGCATAGGAGTCTATCCATGTATATTGCTCTCTATGCGCTTTCGCAACTCCGTCCTGCTCGCCGCCTGCGCCGCAATGCCCTTGACGGCCTCCATCGAGTTCCGTCCGCAGCAGATTCAGGACAACTTCGGCGTCGTCTATGCCGTCCTCATCGAAGACGTGAATGCCGATGGAAAGCCCGATGTCGTGGCCATCAATCCCACTCAGGTCGTGTGGTTTCAGAATCCCACCTGGCAGAAGCACGTCATCCTCGAAGGCGGCACGAAGAAGGACAACGTGTGCATCTCCGCCGCCGACATCGATGGCGACGGCAAGCTCGATTTCGCCGTCGGCGCCAACTGGCAGCCCACCAACACGCAGTCCGGCGGCAGCCTGCAATGGATCCGCCACTCCGCCGCGGGCTCGCAATGGCCGCTCTTTCCCCTCGGCGAGGAACCCACGCTGCACCGCATCCGCTTCGGCGACATCGACGGCGACGGGAAGAAAGAGCTCGTCGTCATGCCGCTGCACGGCCGCGGAAACAAGGGCCCGCAATGGGAGGGCGATGGCGCCAGAATTCTCGTCATGAAGCCGCCCGCCGATCCATCCAAAGGCCCCTGGCCGGTCGAAGTCGCCGATAGCTCCCTGCACATCGTCCACAACTTCATCATTGAACAAGGCGAGATCTGGGCCGCTGCCCGCGAAGGTGTCTTCGCCATCAAACGCAATGCGAGCGGGCAATGGGCGAAACGCAAGATCGGCGAAGGCAACCCCGGCGAGATCAAGGCCGGTCTGGTCCATCGTGCACGGAGGCTCGCTACGGTGCAGCCCTGGCACGGCAACAGCATCGTCGTCTACACCGAACCGGCCAAGCCCCTCGATCCGCAAGCCGGCACTCTGCTTCGCCCCACCCCAATCCCCGATCGGCTCTGGCAGCGCGAAACCATCGACTCTACGCTCGATCAGGCCCATGCCCTCGGCTGGGCCGATTTCGACAACGACGGCAGCGACGAACTCGCCGTGGGCTGGCGCGGCAAAAGCTACGGCGTCGCCCTCTACAAACGCATGCCCGATGGCGCCTGGAAGAAGCAACTGGTCGACAACGGAGTCGCCGTCGAAGATCTCGCCACCGGCGATCTCAACGGCGACGGCAAGCCCGAAATCGTCGCCGCCGGCCGCTCCACCGCCAACGTGCGCATTTATTGGAACGAATCGAAGCCCGAATGGAAGCGCCATGTAGTGGCTCAGGGCTACTTCAGTTTCACGGCCATCGGCGCCGATTTCACCCGCGATGGCCGCCCCGACGTCATCGCCGGCGATCTCCGCGGCAAGAAGCTTTATCTCTATCCCGCCCCCGGCGGCCAACCCGTCCTGCTGCACGAAGGCGTCGACGCCATCCACAGCGAGGTCATGGATGTCGATGGCGACGGCGACCTCGACTACATCGGCGCACGTTACTCACCCGGCCTCGTCTTCTGGCTCGAACAACCGAAGGACCCCGTGCGCGGCAAGTGGATCTTCCACCTCATCGACGATCACGACAAAGGCGGTGTCAATGGCATCCACGGCATGATCCTCGGAGACGTCGACCGCGACGGCAAGCCCGACCTCATCGTCAACAGCGGCCAGCCCAAAGGCGCATTCCCCAATTCCCTCGCCTGGCTCAAAGTGCCGAAGAATCCCCGCTCCGCGCCGCAATGGGAACGCTATGTGTTCGCCAACAACGATGCCCCGGGCCTCAGCCACTATCACGGCTTCGGCGATGTCGACGGCGACAAGCGTCCCGATATTGCCAGCGCCGCCAAAATCGCTCCCGACGGCAACTGGTTCGCCTGGTGGCAACAGCCCGCCAATCCTCGCGGTCCGTGGAAAAAGCATGTTATCGCCACCGGCGAAGAAGGCGCTACAAAC
>JAEUQG010000568.1 GCA_016789755.1 Bryobacterales bacterium | reverse complement strand
GCGATCGGGCTGCGGGCGATCGAGAGCCCGGTGCATTTTCGCGACGTGCATACGACGGTGCTGCATCAGTTGGGTTTGAATCAGCACGCTTTGAGCTTCCTGCACCAGGGGCGGCGGGAGCGGCTGACGGAGGTTGAAGGCGCGGTGATCAAACAGATCGTGTAACTATTCGCGGAGGATGGAAAGGGCGCCGGGATAGGATCCGAGCCATTCGACGGTTCCGGTGTCGGCGTGATAGAGCGCGCCGGTGAGTTTGAGGATTCCGGTGCGCACGCGGGTGGCAATCATCTCGGAACCGCGGAGCATGTCCTCGGTGGATTGCCAGACGTTGACGCGGGCGCACTCTCCATGGAGGGCCTCACCCTTGAGCGAGGGGTTGTAGCGGCGGGTGCGGGTCACGGCGTTGGCGACCGGGTGGAGCAAACTGGCGAGGCGCTTGCCTTCGAGCACACTGGTCACTACGGTGCAGCCGGTATGGCCTAACACGACACACACGCCGGCGTTGTTTTCTTCGAGGGCCATTTCGAGGGAAGCGATGATATCCTTGCCGGCGACATTGCCTGCCACGCGCAAGGTGTGGAGATCGCCGATGCCCTGGTCGAAGATAATTTCGGGCGCGACGCGGGCATCGGTGCAGGTGAGAATACAGACGCGGGGTTGCTCTTCTCGTCCTCGCATGGCGGCCAGACGGGTAGCATTCTGACGGGGGTGAATGGGGCGGCCGGTCACGAATCGACGGTTGCCGGCGGCGAGTTCGGCCAGCACGTCGGAAATGGGCGCGTCCTCGTGTTCTTCGCCATGCACGTCGACGGATTCGATCCTGGCCACGGTGCGCGGGCGCTGGGCGCGGGTGGCGTGGCGGAGGGGGGCCTTGAGCACGGGTTTGGGAGGCGGCGGTGCGGCTTTGGGGGGGGTGGCCTCACCCAACGCGGAAGGCTTGGCGGCTGGTTTGGGGTCGTGTTTGGGGTCGGGCTTGGCGTCGTGCTTGGCGGCTGGTTTGGGGTCGTGTTTGGGGTCGGGCTTGGCGTCGGGTTTGGCAGCAGGCTTGGCGTCGTGCTTGGCCTCTGCCTTGTGCTCCGCCTTTGCCGGGGGCTTGCCATGATCCTCCGCCGCAAGAAACGGCGCACTCAATGCGCCGATGAGAACGAGCTGCCGAATTGTCGATGCCACGGTTGTCTTATCGGCAAGAACGGGGAGGGGAAAGAAAATCGGCCCGGGAAAGCAGCTAGTTCCAGCTACTCCCGCGGGCCGATTTCCGGCTATGCCAACTGCTCTACCACTCCAGGCGGAAGACGAGGAGATGGTTTGGCTGGGCGGTGCCGATATCGGAGAAGCCGCCGCGGGTTGCAGTGCCGACGCGGCCGAAGTTGGCGAGGTTCTGGAGGTTGTAGGCGACGTTGGGCTGACCGTAGTTGGGGCTCTTGAAGGGATTGTTCATATCCCAGCGGAGAATGAAGCGGGCGCGTTCATAGACTTTCCATTCCTTGGAGAGCGAGAACTGGGGCCAGGTGATGCCCGGGGCTTCGACGGTGTTGCGTCCGAGGTTGCCGGCGGTGAAAGCAGCCGGATAGGCAAAGGCGGCGGCGTTCAAATAGGGCACCTGGGCCTGGGTTGGGAAGCGGTGGGGCCCGATGTTCCAATCGGGGGTGACGGGGTCGACACCGGCCACGGCGTCGGGACGGGCTGCGCCGGGCAGATAGTTGAAGGGGCTGCCGGCGAAGCTGACGGTCATGGGCGGGCCGGACTGGAAGGTCTGCGTATAGGCGAGGTTCCAATCGCCGAGGACAGCGTTGAGCACACCGCCGCGGTTCATGAATTTCTTACCCTGGCCGAAGGGTAGTTCGTAGGTGAGGACGCTGACGAAGCGGTGGCGGATGTCGTAGTTGGCGCGTCCTTTTTCGAGGGCGCGGTTATAGAATGTGATGCCTCCGACGTCGCCGTCGTTGTCGCCGTTGTTGAGGGCCTTCGAGAAGGTGTAAAAGGCGTTCATGACGAGCCCGTGGGAGTAGCGTTTCTCGGTGCGGAACGTGACGCCGTGGTAGGAGTTGTCGCCGTAGTTGGAGTAGTGGCGGATGGCGCCGAATTGGGGATAGGGCTTGAAGTTCTGGCTGCCTTGGAAGATGGTGCGCAGGACGTTCTGGTCGGTGGAGATGTTGAGGGGGATCTGGTTGATGTCCCAGGCGTTCAGCAAACGCACGCCGCGCGAGCCCTGGTACATGGTCTCGAGGAGCCAGTTCTGAGTGAAATTCCACTGGAAGCCGCCCGACCAGTTCATGATGTAAGGCATGCGCATGTTGGGATCGAACCAGCCGGCGTTACGGTTGCTGTAATTGCTTCCGATGAAGGGTACGGAACCGTCCTGAGCGACGTTGAAGCGGACGGCGGGGGGCCCCTGGCTCAGTTGGAAGACGGGGCGGGGATCGCCGGGAGGCGCCTGGACGGAGGCGACGGCGAAGTACTCCTCGAAGTTCTGGGTGAGGCCGTTGGTGAACAGATCCTGGGTGACGACGCCGAAGGCGCTGCGGAAGACGAGCGAAGGCGTGATCTGCCAGGCGAGTCCGATGCGCGGCTGGAAATTGTTGAGGTCCTTGCTGGCGAGCGGCGACTTGGGATGGGTGATGGCGCCGGGGCGTCCGGTGATGGGATCGTTGACGGTGGGATCGAATTGCGACTGGAGCCCGTACTTGGTGTTGAAGGGGGATTCGTAGCTCCAGCGGAGCCCGAGGTTGAGGGTCACGTTGCGCTTGAGTTTGAAGTCGTCCTGGATGTACCAGGCATGAGAGGCCCAGCGGGGGAGCCAGGTGGTCATGGCATTGGTGAATTCGGCGTTGCTGACGGAGCCGAGCAGGAAGGCCGCGAACGGATTGCCGGTGTTGGGGCGGAAGGGGAAGTCGGTGGCGCCGAAGCGGTAGGAGCCGGAAGGCAGCGAGGCGACGAGCGAATTGTAGCGGGTGCGGATGAGCTCATAGCCGAACTTCAGAGTGTGGCGGTTGAGGACCTTGGTCACGTTGTTCTGGAAGGTGATGTCTTCGCCGACGTCCTGGGAGCGGGAAAGGCCGCTGTTGTCCTGGCGGAAGAAAGTTGTTCCACCGGTGCAGTTGGACTGGTTGTTACAGGCCTGGAAGTTGGGAAACGTTTCGGCGCTGACGTTGGGGATGCCGAGTTGCTTGGCCCAATCCTGGCCGATGGTGCTGGGGAACACGGTACCGCGGCGGCGGTTGTAGCCGAGGCGGGCTTCGTTGATGAGGGAAGGGCTGATGGTGTAGGTGTCGGAGATGACGACGTTGCGCTGGTCGATGGGAATGGGCACGGCGCGCCAATCGTACTCGGCCCAGGCGATTTCCGGGGAGAGGCGGTCGCGCCAGGCACGATGGCGGACGTGGGAATAGCGGCCGAACATTTTGTGGGCGGAGGAGAACTGCTGGTCGATTTTGGCATCGAAGCGGGTGCGGTAGGAGCGGTAGTTGGTGGGGCTGATGAGATTGTTGGTGGGACCGACGTTGCGGTCGAAGGCGCGCTGGGTGTTGTTTTCAGGGGTGTAGGGGTTGCGGGAGAGGAAGTTGCGGACGGCGGGATCGAAGCGCGATTGGGGGACCTGGTTTTGGGAGAAAGGCAGGCGGGTCCAGCACTGGCTCCCTTCCGGCGTGCAGGCGGAATTGGCTCCGAAGACGGTGGTGGCGGGATCGTAGATCTGATTCAAGCCGCCGAAGTTGAAATTTCCGGCGAGCATTTCCGGCGATGGGACAGCGAGGTTGGCGGTTTCACCGCCTTTCTCGTGATGGCGCTGGAAGCCGAAGAACCAGAAGGTTTTGTCCTTGCCGTTGTAGACCTTGGGAATATAGAGAGGGCCGCCCATGGTGCCGGAGAGTTCGTGATAGGTGAACGGATTGACGCGGGGCAACTGTTCGAGCTTGGTGCGGTGAATGAGCGCTTTCTGAATGTAGCGGTCTTCGGCGGAGCCGTGCCAGGCGTTGGTGCCGCTCTTGAAGACGGTGGAAAGCAGACCGCCGGCGGCGTGGCCGAATTCGGCGGGCATGCCGGTGGTGAAGAGCTTCACTTCTTCGAGGGCGTCGATGGTGGTGGAGGTGACGGCGTTGGTGGTGGCGATCATGGAGCGCACGGGCTCCTTACCGCCGACGCCATCCATGGTGTAGCCGAGGGAGCGTTCGCGCTGTCCGACGACATGCTGTCCGTTGATGTTGGAGGTGGAGGGCAAGTAGAGGAGCACGCGGAAGACGTATTTCTGGAGGACGGGGATCTTGACGATGGTCTCGCCTTCGAGGATCTGTCCGGTGGCGGTGGTTTCGGTTTCGAGCAGCGGGGGGGCGCCTTCGACGTTGACGGACTCAGTGACGGCGCCGACCTCCAACTGGATGTCGATGCGGGGCTGTTCGCTGGTGCGGAGGACGATGCCGTCGCGCACGTATTTCTTGAAACCCTGCGCTTCGACGGTGAGGCGGTAGGTTCCGGGGTTCAGTCCTGGAATGTAGTAGCCGCCTTCGGCGTTGGATTGGCCATTGAAGACGAACTGAGTTTCGGTGTTGACGATGTTAATGGCAGCGCCGGGGATGACGGCCCCGGAGTTGTCGGTGAGTGTACCGACGAGCGTGGCGGTTCCGGTTGTTTGGGCATGGGCAAGGGAACACACCAGAAGAAATGCAGGCAGTAGGCTTCGCATCGGAATATCGACCCCCTGAGAGTTTTTGCGCGGCGGCCACATGGCGCGGGTTTCGCCATCATATGCGAATCATTATCGGAATGCAAATGACGAAGCGGTGGGAAATTAGCGTGGGGGCGGAGCCTGGCGCAGCACTTCGACGAGCGGGATGGCGGCCGAGGCCTGACGGTCGACAATCCAGGCGGGGGCGATTCCGAGCAGCACGAGGAAGGCGGCGAGGGCGGTGAGGCCGAGGCGTTCGCGCGGGACGGCGTCGGGGAGGAGGGCGAGACCGGTGGTGCGCTTGCCGAGGAACAACATGGAGAAGAGGCGGAGCATGTGGAAGGCGAAGAGGGCGGTGGCGAGGGGCAGGGCGACGCCGAGTTGGGGATGGCTCT
>JAEUQG010000217.1 GCA_016789755.1 Bryobacterales bacterium | reverse complement strand
TGAACATCAACCGCAAAAGATCATCCCCGATGTCGTCGTCCACCATCGCAGCAAGATCGGACACCCGCCTCTCCCGCTCCTCCATCGCAAGGCCCATCTGCTCGTACCCGCGTTCGGCAACCTTGTTGCGCCGCAGGTGGTCGATGGCGCGAAACTTCGCCGCCGCCATCAACCACGCTCCCGGATTGCGCGGAATCCCCTCTGCCGGCCACCGTTGCAGCGCGGATACCAGCGCATCCTGTGCCAGTTCCTCCGCTACTCCGATATCGCGGACCATTCGCGCGACGCCCGCAATGAGCCGCGCCGACTCCGTCCGCCACACTGCCTCGATAGCCCTCTGCGTCGCCGCAATCACTCATCCGATCACAGCACCATTCGGGCCAGATCCGCAACGCAGCTACATCCCGGGCTCGAACATCTGGCGCACTTCGCACTCGCCTTCGTATTCTTTCCCCAGCACGTCCACGTGCAGTTGCAGGAACCGGCGTGTGTGCTCGATCGCCTCTTCCTTCGATCCCACGTTCAGAATCGCGTACCCGCCGATCAGTTCCTTGATCTCGGTGAACGGCCCGTCCGTCACGGTCATTTTGCCGCCGGAGACACGCACCCGCGCTCCCTTTGCCGTCGGCAGCAGTCCGCCCATCTCCACCATCACTCCGGACCGGAAAGACTCCTCCGCCAGTTTCACAATCGCCGCATCCAAAGCGGCATTCGGCGCTTGTCCCGCTTCGTATGCTTTGTCCGCTTTCACCATCGTCATGAATCGCATGCTCGTCTTCGCTCCTTTGCGTAGTAGAGGCATTCGCCCCTCTATACATGCGTCGAAGAGAGCTCTTCCGGATCGACATCCGCACTCGAAGAAAGCCGGCTAAATCAGATCCTGCCAGTTCATCGGACTCACCATCGGATCCTCGCTCATCGATAGCGCCTTCAATCTCTCCAGCGTCCCCACATCCAGCGGTCCTTCCGCCGCCGCCTTCAGATTCTCGTCCAACTCCTCCACCGTGCGAATCCCCAGAATCAACGAGGAAATCGCCGGAAACGACAAACAAAACCGGATCGCCAGCGCCGGCAACCGCTCCACCGGTTCCCCGCCCAGCGCCGCCAATCCACGTTCCCGCAGCTTCCCCAGCCGCTCCGGGATGCCGTGAATCCGCGCCGTCAGCACGCCGCGCAAGAACACAGACCGCACCAGCACGCCGACACCGTTGCGCTGCGCCAGTGGAAACACCCGCTCCGTCATCCCCTGGTCCAATATGTTGAACGGCACCTGCAGTGTCCGGAACATCGGGTTCTCCAGCGCCGCCAGAGCGATCTCCTCGCCATAAGCGCTGGCGCCCACCATCCCCACCTTGCCCGCATCGAGCACCCGTTGCAGCCCTTCCAACAACCCCGCATCGCCGATCGTTTCGAGCGTCGGATTATGCAGTTGCAGCACCTCCACCCGCTCCCTCCTCAGCAGCCGCAAACTCCGGTCCACCGAAGCCACCACCTGCTCCGCCGTCGCCGGCAGCGTCACCTTCGTCGCCACGTAACACGGCGCCCCGGCATCGCCGATCACACTCTCCGACTCTCCATACGCGGGAGCTGTGTCCAACAGATTGATCCCCCGCTCCACCGCGTGCCGGATCACGCTCACGCCCTCATCGCGCGCCGGCTTCGCATAGTGCTCGCTGCCGCGAAACCCGTAGTTCACGCCCAATTCCACGGTGCCCAGGGTGATCTCGGAAACCGGCAGCCCGGAGTTCCCCAACAAACGCTGATTCATTCTGCTTCCTTTCCAGACGCCACCCCACACCATTCCTTCACAAACCTCTCCAGCACCGCCGCCGCCGCATCGAGCGACGCAAGATCCACCCACTCGTCCGGAGCATGCATGTTCGCCCCTGTCGCGCCCCACAACACCGCCGGCACGCCGAACTCATGAAACACGTACATATCGCACGGCGCCTCGATTCCTTGCACCAACGGAGGCGCTCCCAGTTCCGCCGCGCCGCACCCGGCAAGCGTCGTCACCAGCGGATGATCGGCCGCAATCGCCGACCCCGGCAACCACCGGATCGGACACGTCACCTCCGGCGATTCGCCGATCGCCGCCAGCCACTCGCGCAACTGCCCCATCACATCGTCTTCCGTCTCGCCCGGCATCGCCTGCAGGAACAACTCTACCTTGCAACCCGACGGCACAGTGACCGGCTCGCTCCATCCCCAAACATTTGTCGAGAGATTTGTTACCGACACCGGAACCGGATCCGGAGTGTGCCGGTAATGCTCATGGCGTGGCGCGCTGCGCTTGCGCAACGCCGCCAACTCCGGCAGCCGCGCCAGAAAGTTGGTCACGCTGCCGATCGCCGTCCGCGCGCTGTGGTCCTTCACGAAGATATCGGCCGGCTTGGAGAACAGCAGGTGCAACAGCCGTCCCCCGCGCTGGGCCGGACAGATGCGCAAACCCGATGGCTCGGTGACGATCGCCGCATCGGCCAGATCGCCGCGCACGCGCCCGGCCAGAGTTCCGTTCACTCCGCCGAACTCCTCGTCCACAATCGACTCGAAGATCAGGTCTCCGCGCAGCCGTACGCTCTGATCCCGCAGGCGCTCCAGCACTGTCAGCCCGATGGCGATGCCGCTCTTCATGTCGCACGCTCCGCGCCCGTACATCCGTCCGTCCTCGATCTCCCCGCCGAACGGATCGCGATGCCACTCCAACGATCCGCGCGGCACCGTGTCGATATGCCCGGACAGGATCAACGACCGCCCGCCGCCCGTCCCCTTCACCCGCGCCGACACATTCGGCCGCCCCATGTAATGGCGGTGCGGCCAGTACAGCGGATGCTCGCGCAAGCCGTCCACATCCTCCAGCGCGTACACCGCCGGCGTCAGCCCCAACCCGCGCAAAAAGCCCGCCACATACTGCTGCGCCTGCTGCTCGCAGCCGCCGGGCG
>JAEUQG010000139.1 GCA_016789755.1 Bryobacterales bacterium | reverse complement strand
TGTTCGCCGAGTTCGGGCTTGCCGGACTTGCCTGCCATGATGAGGGAGGTTTCGACGCGCCAATGTCCGAGGAATTTTTCCAGGGCTTTGTGGGCTTCGCCGGGCGTGGTGAATTTCCTGGCCCGTTCCATCAGTTCATTCATGTTGTATTTCTTGGCGTCCTGCCCTTGGGCATAAGCCGCCGTGAGCGTGCACAGCAGGAAGAGAGTCTTCATTTCGAGAGTTCCTCCGAAAGACGTTGTTGAACCTGGTACTGCAATTGGAGAGAGCCAGGGGGCCGGACGATCCATTCGGCGACTGCCGTGGATTTCTGGTTGGCCCAGCTTAGGACCGGCCAGGCGGCGAGAATTGCGGCAAGAGCTGCAAGTCCGGCCAGGCCGCGCAAGAGGCTGCCCGATTGGGGACGAAGCAGGGCGAGGCGGTCCGTGAGTGGCGTCCGAGGGTCAATCAAAGCTAGACCAGGGGTGATGACGAAACCTTCGGCGTGGGCCATAGTCTTGAGCAAGGCGGCGCGGTAGCTGTCGGCGCAGTGGCCGGGCAGTCGGGAAGTAGTTCGGTCGCAGGCCTGTTCCCGGATCGCTCGCATGCGACGGGTAGCCCACCAGACCAGGGGATGGAACCAAAACACGGCCAGCAGCAGGAACCAGGCGAGTTCGCGCCACGGGTCGCGGCGGACGAGATGGGTGAGTTCGTGGCGCATGGCTTGATCCTGTTCGGCATCCGTGAGGTAAAATGACGCATCGGATGGCCAGAAGAGTGCCGGGCGCAGGAGTCCGGCGATGAAAGGCCCTTCCACCTCGGGGGATTCGTAGAACTGGGGAGGGGCGACTCCCATGCTGCCCGCCAGTTGTGAGAGGCGCTCATGGGTGACAAGAGTAGCCGAGCTTTTCCAGCGTCGGATCGCGCGCCGCATCCAAAGGGCGCTCCCAGCGGCGAGAGTGAGCGCTCCGGCGAGCCAGAGGACAGGGAGCAGGAAGGCGATAGCGGTGAGGCTGGCTCCGGGCTCGGCCAGGGTGGTTTGGATGCGGGGCAGGAGCCCCCAAGGGGCCAGAGCTGGGAACGGCAGAACAAGTTTCAGAGCCGCAGCCAGCCACAAAGCGGAGCGCCAGAAGGGCGCAAGGGCTCGGGGAAGCAGCAGATCGAGCGCGGCGGTCAGTAGAAGGACTGGCGTCGCCTGCACGGCTGCGGGCAGAAGCAAGCGCCACCAGAGTTCGGCCAGGGAAGCAGGGCTCACTTCTTCTTTCCTTGTTCGTTCTCTTCCTTCTGGAGGAGGGCGAGGATCTGCTCGCGGTCTTTCTTGCTCACGCGGCGCTCGCCGAGCAGGTGTTGGAACAGCCCGCCGACGGCCCCTTCAAACACGCGGTCAAGCAGCGAAGATGTCGCTTCGCGGCGGGCCGAATCACGCGACACCAGGGGGCGGAACACGCTCTGCTTGCCGGATTTGGCCACTTCGAGAGCACCTTTCGCGGCCAGTCGCGAAAGCATCGTCTTGACCGTGGAATAGGCCCAGCCGGTCTCCTCACGAAGGGCCAGGTGGACGTCGTTGACGGTAACGGAGGGGTGGCGCCAAACGACGAGCATGATGCGCCATTCGGCACCTGAGAATTCCATGAGAAGTATTCTGCCACAAGTGTGGCAGATGGTCAAGAAGCCATCGCCCCCCTGTGGAAACCGGCCTCGCCTCGGGTACAATTTGAGCTTGGATCTTTCGCTGCTTCTCAAGTCCGTGCTCATGGGCCTCATCGAGGGCCTGACCGAGTTCCTGCCCATTTCCTCGACGGGCCATTTGATTCTCGCCGGCGACCTGCTGGGAATGAACACCGAAAAAGGAAAAGTGTTCGAGATCGTAATCCAGACGGGCGCCATGCTGGCCATCGTGCTGGAGTATCGGGCCCGATTCCTGAATGTGCTGACCGGGCTTTCCACGCAGGAAAGCGCACGGCGTTTTGTGACGAATGTGGCGGTGGCGTTTCTGCCGGCGGTGGTTCTGGGACTAGCCGGAGGCAAGCTTATCAAGCAGCATCTGTTTCAGCCGCTTCCGGTGGCTACGGGATTCATCGTCGGGGCTTTGGCCATCCTTTGGGTGGAGCGGCGCCGGCACGCGGTTCGCATCGACAAGGTGGAGGATATGGGTTGGCAGGACGCGCTGAAGGTTGGGTGCGCGCAATGCCTGGCGCTGTTCCCAGGAATGTCGCGTTCGGGTTCCACCATCATCGGCGGATTGCTCTTCGGACTTTCGCGCAAGGCGGCCGCGGAGTTCTCCTTTTTCTTGGCCATTCCAACGCTCATGGGCGCGGGCGCCTACGACTTGTACAAGAACCGGGCGCTCTTGTCGGCTTCCGATATCGACTGGTTTGCCGCGGGGAGCGTCGCCGCGTTCCTGTCGGCGTTGGTGTGCGTGCGCTGGCTGCTGCGCTACATCAGCTCGCACGATTTCACGATTTTTGCCTGGTACCGGATCGGATTCGGGGTGGTTGTGCTGGCGACCGCGTATCTAGGGATAGTGAACTGGACTACGAACTAGGGCTCACGCGGCGGAAAGCAGTCGGAGCAGTCGCTCCAGGGCTGGCGGGGAATCCGCGACGCGGTTGGGAGTATGGGTTTCCAGGCCATAGTGGCCCTGGTAGCCGTCGTCGGCCAGGGCCTGGAAAAGAGCGGGCCAATCGGTGCCGTCGCCGGGTGGCAGCAGGCTCTTCCCCTTAATCTGCACATTGGCGATGCGGGAGATGGGCAGCAGACGGTACGCATCGGGGAAGGCCCGTTCGAGGCTGCTGGCATTGCCGGGGTCCCAGTTGAAGGCGACCGTGGGTGGAAGCACCTTCGCCATGGCTGCGATTTCGGCGCCCGTGTGGACGTTGCAGGACGCTTCGTTTTCGAGCAGAAGTTGCACACCCTGGCGCGACGCTATTTCGGCCATCGGCTCGATGAGGCCGGCGATGCGGGGAAAGAGCGCCAGGGGATCGGCGATGCGGCGGAAGCTGAAGCAGCGTATCCGCCTGCAACTGGCACGCTCGGCCAAGGAAAGGATGCGGTGCAGATCCGCCATGCGGTTGGTGAAGCGGGCAGCTTCCTGCGGGCCGGGTTTGCGGACGGGTTCCGTGCCGGGCATGGGGCAGGCGAGCAAAGGGCTATCGATGAACGAGACGGAGAGGCCGTGATCCCGCAGTTCCCGCAGCGCGGCGGTTTGTTCGGACTCCGAAAGATCCCAATACCCGCGCTTGGTCCCGGGGACATTGCGCAGTTCTACGAAGCGTAGACCGAATTGCGCGGCAAATCGGATGGCCCCCGAGGGAGTGGAGGCGACTTCGTCTGTGATGAAACTGAGTCGATCCCTGGGGGAGGATTGTGTCCCGGACATGAGTGGAATGCAGCCGAAGGAGAAAAAAGAGCGGCGGGGGATCATCTAAGTAGACTCACTTATCTCTGGACGGATGAATCTTAGCACGGCTAAGCAATCTCCCGGCTAAACTCTATCTTTGGTTCTACCGATTCATGGGTGACGCACTTCACAGAGTTTTTCTGCCTGTGGAGCAAGGACGGAACAAACATGAAACGGTACTTGTGGATACTGGCACTGGCTATCGGCGCCGGAGCCCAGCAAGCAGCGGTGGAGGTCGCAACTCCAACGCTCGGTTATATATACGATGACCAGACGCGGACGCTGCGGGCCATCGAGGGGGTGCCCGGAGCGGCCAGCATAGGCGCGCCGATGCATTTGGGCACGGGGCTGGACTTCATCGCGGTTTCGCCCAGCCGGAGCTACGCTCTCGGCTACGAGAACGGCGGCGACAACATTGTGCTGGTACGGCTGGAAGGCACGACCGGCGGCTCGCGGGCCAGCGGGTTGCCACGGGCGCGGGCGTGGTTCAGCCCGTCCGGGGAGACGGTGGCCTTTGACCTTGGCGAACGGGCAGAGGTATGGACCGGGTTGCCCGCGGAGCCTCGGCGTGTAGGAGAGTTCTCGACGGGTGAACTGCGCGTCGCGAAACTGGCTGTGTCGGACGATGGCGGGATGGTGGCCTCACTCGCCGGTGGGGCACTGTACCGGTTGTCCGGCGAAGCTCCGGAACGGCTGGGGCAAGCGGTTCGGGATATCGCTTTTGAGCGGGGAACACGGGACTTACTGGCTCTGGAGGCATCCCGGCTGGTGCGCTTCGGGAAAACCCAGGCCGATGCCGAAGAGACTCTGCTGACCGGGTTGCAGGAAGCCGAGGCGTTCGCCGTGGCACGCGACCAGCGGCATGTTGCAGTAGTCGGGGCACAAGTCGCCGTGGCGGATTTGCGCTCGGGCGAAACGGCCTATCTCGATAGTGGAGAAAGCCGCTTCGATGGGGCAACACGGGCCGAGGGCGATGCCGTGTTTCAACTGCACGCATCGACCGGGGAGACATGGCTACTGGAAGGCGGCGGCACGCCTCGGCTGGTAGCGTTGGCGGCAAGGGGGAACCAATGAGACTACGCGGCATTGTTGCTTTGGCTTTGTTCGGGGCGCTTGCAGGGTCGCTGCCCGGGCAGATCCGGACAAACGCGGGATTCCGGCAGAAGAGCGTGCCGGGCAACGACGACGGATCCGCGCCGCTCGAGCCGCTCGGTTGGACGGCGAACTTCTTCGGACGATTCCGCAGTGTGGTGTTTGTCAACAATAACGGAAACATCACCTTCGACGCTCCGCTGCCGACGTTCACCCCATTCGGGCTGACGAACACCGGCCGGGAGATCATTGCGCCGTTCTTCGCCGATGTCGATACCAGGCCCCAGGGTTCCGCTTTGGTCACCTACGGGCACGACACCATCGACGGACGGCGGGCATTTGCCGCAAACTACGTGAGCGTCGGATACTACGACCGCCATGTGGACAAGCTGAACAGTTTCCAGGTAGTGCTGATCCAGCGCCAGGATACGGGCGAGGGGAACTTCGACATCGAGTTCAACTACGAACAGATTCAGTGGGAAACCGGCGACGCCAGCGAAGGCGTGAACGGATTCGGAGGAACGTCCGCGGCAGTGGGCTGGTCGAACGGATCGGGCCAGCCGGGCACGTTCTTTGAGCTCGCTGGATCGCGCATTCCGGGGTCGTTTCTCAGCGGTGGGGCTAACAGCCTTGTGCGCGGACGCACTCCTGGCGTCAATAGCCGGGCCGGCCGATGGGGCTTCCGGGCTCGCGGCGGGACCATCATTCCGGCGCTGTCGATCACCAGTGGATGCCCGGCGCCGAATGCCACCGCAGGGCGGGCTTACCGGCACACGTTCGCCGCGGAAGGCAGCAAGCCGCCCTACCGCTGGTCGATGGTTGCCGATCCGAATACGACGCTCCCGAATCTTGCGCTGAGCACTGCGGGCGTGTTGTCGGGGACACCAGCCCAAACCGGGACCTACGAATTTACCGTGCGCGTCAGTGCCACCGACGAAGATGGGGAAACGACCGTGTCGCAGCGATGTGCCATCACAGTGGATCCGCCGCCCATCACCTTCACCTCCAATAGCGTGCTGCCGTCGACGGTGGCCGGGGAGCGGTATCAGGCTCAACTGCGGGCGGCGGGCGCGCCTGGCACGGTGCGCTACGAATTGTACAACTCGGCGCTGGCGCCGGGCTTGACCCTGAACTCCAACGGAACGGTATCGGGGAGTGCGCTGCTCGACGGCAACTATCAGTTCCTGGTGCGGGCCAGCGCGGATGCCTCGGTGGCGTCTGTGAAACGGTTCACACTGAATGTGACGCCGCGCGAATTGACGGTAACTTCCTCCTGCCCGCTCCCGAACGGGACTGGCGGAGTTGCTTATGGACACCAGTTCGCGGCCCGCGGCGGGGTTCCTCCGTACCGGTGGTCGCTAGGTGCGGGGCCGAGTCTGCCGACGGGGCTGCTGCTGACTGCAGACGGCCGGCTCAGCGGCCTCCCGACGGTGCCGCATTGGTGGCCGTTCAACGTAAAGGTGGAAGACAGCGCGGGCAATTCCCGGGAGTTAGGATGCGGGGTGGTGATTCTGTTCCCCGAACTATCGCTGACCAACGCCTGTCCGCTGCCCGGTGCGACGGCGGGGATCAGTTATTCGCAGCGGCTGGATGCGCGCGGCGGAACGGCGCCATATAGCTTTTCGATCGACGGAAATCTGCCGGCGGGATTGCGGCTTGGCCCGGACGGAACGATTTCGGGCAATCCGCTGGTGGCGGGGCCATCGCAATTCCGCGTGCGCGTTACCGACCGGAGAGGTCAATCCGCAGCTAGCGCGTGCAGCCTCGCCGTGGAGCGCGGCACTTACGGAATCGCCACCTGTCCTCTGGCCGATGCATACGCCGGCGAACCGTACGCCCAGACCGTGTCGGCAACGGGCGGGTTGGAACCATACCGCTTTAACGAAGCGGCTCCGCTGCCGTCGGGTTTGCGCATCTCGCCCGATGGATACTTGAGCGGGGTGCTCGACCGCGCCGGAACCTACCCGGTGGCGTTGCGAGTAACCGATCAGACAGGGCAGACCTCCACCAGGAGCTGCACCCTGACGGTGCGTCCGCAGGCGCTGCGGGTGACGAATGTGTGTCCGCTCCCGGCGGCAACGTTGGGGCAGGCCTACCGGTTCGAGTTCAGCGTGGCCGGCGGCGTCATGCCGTATGAGTTCGAATCGACGCAATTGCCCGCCGGGCTGCGTCTCGTCAACGGAGCAATCGCTGGGACGCCGGCCGAGGCGGGTGTACAACCGATGCTGTTCCGCGTGCGGGACCGGTCGGGTCAGGCAACCATCTTCGAATGCGGCATCGTGGTGGAACTGCCGGAATTGCCCGCCATTCGCGTGACGGGATTGCCGGCCACACTGGCTCCGGCGGTTGCCGGCCCGCGGTTCAGTGTCGAACTGGGGCAGAACTACCCGCTGGCAGTGGAGGGCGTAGTGAACCTGTCCGTGGTGGCCGACACCGGTGTTCCGACGCCTGGTGCGAACCGTCCGGATCCTCTGGTCAAACTGGCCAACGGTCAGTTGAGCGCGCCCTTCCGGATCGAAGCCGGATCGCGGTCCGCCAGCTTCCAGATCAACTCGACCGGCACGGTAGCGAGCGTGATTACAGCCACGGCCGACAAGCTGACGGTGGCCGGCATTGAAACGGGACGCCAGGCTTCCGGGCAGACACGCCTGGGGCGAAGCATCCCTGTGATCACCAACGTCTGCTACGCACCCACCAGCGAAGGCTTCGATGTCGAGGTCGCCGGTTATTCCACGACTCGCGAGCTCACCTCCGCGGAACTCACATTCGGAGCGAATACGTTCCAGGTCAACCTGACCGAAGCAGCCGGCGAATACTTCGGCTCGGACGACTCGGTGCGAACAGGCGGGACGTTCCGGTTCCGTGCGCCGTACCGTGTGAGCCAGGCGACCACCGCGGGTTTGGCGCAAGGCAATGCCGTGATCCGAAACACGGTGGGAGCGAGCCCCAGCCGGACCATCGCACGCTGTAACTAGCAGGCGCCCGCAGCAGGTATACTCTGCTGTGAATGATTGTTGAGCAGTTGGCAAGCATGGGCGAGGGGCAGACTCCTCTGGTGGGGAGCCGGCAACTCGCCCATCTGCATTTCAAGTTGGAGCAGACGAATCCGTCCGGCTCCTACAAAGACCGGTTCATCGCCGCCGAGCTCAGCCGTGTTCTTCTACAAGGGCAGCGGGTCTGCGTGGCCACCTCTTCGGGAAACACGGGATCTTCACTGGCCGCATACTGCGCGCGATACGACGTGCGTTGCGCGATCCTGGTGAATGCCGACGCTCCGGCGGGAAAGCTGCTGCAGATGCAGGCGCATGGGGCGAAAGTGATCCGGATTGCGCAGTTTGCGGCCTCGGCGGCAGTGACCGAGCGTGTGTTCGCTCAACTCCAGGAGTTCACCGCGCGGGGCACGGCGTCGCTTGTCGTGTCGGCATTCCGGTATTGCCCGGGCGGGATGCAAGGTGTGAAGGCGATCGCGCGGGAGATCGTCCAGCAATTCCCTGGGGTGAGACATGTATTCGTCCCGGTTGGGGGCGGCGGCTTGTTCGCCGCGGTGAGCGACGAAATGCAAGCAATTCAGCCTCAGACCCTGGTGCACGCAGTGCAGCCGGAGGGCTGCCCCACGCTGTGGAATGCCTGGCGGAATGGCTTGGACAGGATTGCTCCCGTGGAGAGTACGACGCGGATCAGCGGGCTCTCGGTGCCCTTCGATATCGACGCCGGGCTGGCTTTGCGGATGTTACGGCAAGGCGGCGGCCAAGCCTTTGCGGTCAGCGACGGCGAGGTCTTCGACGCGCAACGCCACTTGCTGCGGCGGGAAGGCATCTACGCCGAACCGGCCGGGGCGGCGGCGTTGGCCGGCTATCGTCAGGCTTGCCGGAACGGCGCCGTGCGCGAAGGCGAGGCAGCCGTCTGTCTGGTGACCGGGCACGGGTTCAAGGACCCTGCATCGATTGCCTCCGCCGCGGAAGAGACCCCGAGTTACCACTCCGATGGCGGGGATTTGCTGGCTGTGTTGGAGGAGGTGACGCGATGAAGCGGCTGCGCATTGCCCTGGCGGGTTTCCTGCACGAATCGAACACGTTCCTGGGGGTTCCCACAACCTACGAGAACTTCGTCGCCGCCAGCCTCACTCGCGGCCAGGCTTTGCTTGAGCGGTGGTCGGGCGCCCATCACGAACTGGGCGGCTTTCTCGATGTTCTGGCCGCCGGGCAGGTGGAGATTGTGCCCCTGCTGGCGACGTTTGCTGTTCCCAGCGGCACCGTCGCGGCCGAAGCCTATGAACGGATCGCGGCCGAATTGCTCGAGGATCTGCGTGCTGCTCTGCCTCTCGACGGGCTGCTGCTCGCCCTGCACGGAGCGACGGTAAGCGAAGAATTCCCCGACGCCGATGGCGAGTTGCTGCGCCGCGTACGGGAGTCGGCCGGGCCGGAATTGCCCATTGTCACGACGCTTGACCTGCACGCCAACGTGTCGGCGCAGATGATTGCGCATGCCCACGCCACAGTTGCCTACCGCAGCAATCCGCATCTCGATCAACGCGAGCGGGGGCGCGAAGCGGCGGGTTTGCTCCTCCGAATGTTGCGCGGCGAGATCCGGCCGGTCCAGGCGCTCGAGACGCCGCCGATGCTCATCGCCATCTCGAAGCAGCACACGGCGAGCGAGCCCGCGCGGTTGCTTTACGACGACCTGCGCGAGGTTCTGCAGTGGCCGGGGATTCTGTCGGCGAGCGCGACCATGGGCTTCTACTACGCCGACGTGGAAGAGATGGGGGCCGCGTTCTTCGCCGTGGCCGATGGGGACCGGGAACTGGCCAGGAAGGCCGCGCGGCACATGGCGGATCGGGCCTGGGCGCGGCGCGCCGATTTGACCGCGGGGCTCCCGTCTGTTTCCGAAGCGGTTGCGCACGCGATCCAAGCCGCCCGCGCGCCGGTAACGATCATGGATGTCGGCGACAACGTGGGCGCGGGCAGTCCCGCCGATTCGACTATCCTGTTCGAGGAAATCCTCCGCCGGAAGGGGCGCAACGCGATGGTGATTCTCTGCGATCCCGAGGCCGTTGCGCAGTGCCTGACGCGGGGGGTGGGGCAGCGCATCCGTCTGCGCGTCGGAGGAAAGACAGATTCGCGTCACGGAGCCCCGGTAGAAGTCGAAGGCATGATTCGAACGTTATCCGACGGGCATTTCGAGGAGCGGCAAGTGCGGCACGGCGGATGGGGCGTGTGCGAGCAAGGGCTGACGGCCGTCGTAGAGACACCCGAGGAGCATACCGTGGTGTTGACCAGCCGGCGGATGGCGCCGATGAGTCTGGAGCAGGTGCTGAGCCTGGGAATTCACCCCGAACGGAAGCAGATCTTGATTGCCAAGGGTGTGGTGGCCCCCCGGGCGGCCTATGAGCCCGTGTCGGCGGAGATCGTGCTCGCGGATACCCCCGGGGTTACCAGCGATAATCCCCGGCATTTCGACTACCGGCGCCGCCGCAGGCCCCTGTATCCGCTCGAGGAAGCGGCCGCGTTCAGTCGGTAACGGCGATCGTGACAGGGTTGCCGGACTTGGCGCCGATACGCACCGTGACCGGCACGGCGACGCCGGTCTGGGCGTTGGAGGCGATACGAGCGTTGATCTGGTAAAGGCCGATGGCGCCCGGTGTCAATCCGGAGAACAGCACTTCGGCGGCTGCGCCCCCAATCGTGACCTGGGGCATTTCGACAGTTCTGGCCGGTGGATCGGAAGGAGCAGGGTCTCCGGGACGAGGAGGGAAATCGAGCCTGCCCAGCCCCGTGGCATAAATCTCGACGATTTCTCCTCGCCTTGCGGCACGGGAAAAGGCATCGCGCGTGGGACGGGCGATGAGTCCCGTGCCTGCCACCAGGACAGCGCCTTGCCCCTCCCCATTACCGGAAAGGGCGAACAGACCGGGAGCGGTGGAGGTGGCATCCGAGGCCGCGAACGTGGCGCTGGTCGAGGTAACGTGCGAGACAGTGAGGGTGATCGGTCCCGGGACAAGGCTGTACGGCAGTTGGAAGTTGATCTGGTTCCGGCTCACATACAGCAGTGGAACGGCCGTTCCGTTGACACGGACCGTGGTCAGGTTCATCGTCGTGGGGACCGGAAAGCGGGACAATTCCTGCTCGCCTTGCGACAGATTGGCGCCAAGCAGCGCGACGATTGTGCCCGGCGCAAGATCGGTGGAGAAACTGGCCGCGTTGCGCACGTCGCGGATGGCAGGGGCATCAGGGAGCGGCAGAAAGAAAGCCTCGTGCGCTGAGGAGAAATCCGCGCCCGCACGGAGCCCGCCGCTCGGCGTGAAAATGCGGCCATCGAAGGTGACGCCGTACAGACCATGGCGCGGCGCGGTCATCAGGGCCAGCGCACCCCACGTGTCCGTGGCTGGGTCGTACTCCTCGTGCTGCTCGAAGGTTTGCTCGGGACGGCCGCTGTTGCCTTCGCCGCCGAATACCTGAATGCGGTTGCGGAGACTGCCGCTCGCCAGCCCGCCGCGGGCTGTGGGGATGGGCGTGCGGGAACGCCACATGTTCGAGGCGGGGTCATACTCCTCGTTGGTGCGGAGGTTCTCCGCTCCAATGCGTCCGGCGATAGCATAGACGCGCCCGTTAACCGCTTGGGCCGTGAGGTGATCGCGGGCCGTGGGCATCGGGGTGAGCCGGGTCCACTGCTTCGATTCCGCGTCGAAGACATCGAACGTGTTGACGGGGACCGTGCCCGCCAGGCCGCCGGCGACGTAGATCTTGGCGCCGATGGCGGTCACTCCGCTCGCTCCGCGGGGTTCCGCCATCCGGGCGACGATGGACCATCGCGAGGTGGCGGGATCGTATTCGTAGGTATTGCCGTCAGCGGCCCCCGTGCCTGATCGGAGGGCGCCCAGTATGTAGAGCTTCCCGTTCGCCGCGGCGGCGTTGCACTGGTCGGCGCCCCCATCGATGGGCACAGGTGCGGCCGGAGTCCATTGATCGCGGTACGGGTCGTAAGCGAAGTGGGCCGAGGTGCGCCCCGATGCGACCAGTCCGCAGAGTGCGTGGATCTTGCCGTTCAGCAGAGCCGCGGAGACTTCGGTTGCCTGGATCGGGTAAGGGGCGCGACGTTCCCAAAGCCCCTGACTGAAAAGCATTGGAGGGTGGACCGCGGCTGCCAGCGCGGCGGTGAACAAATACCGCTTCATGCGGTCAGTTTATCTGTTTTGACAGCCGGGCAGGGGCCACTCGCCGGTAACTGTCGCGGCATAAGGCTGCGATTTCGGTCCAGTTGAGACGGCCAGTCGACGCCTTGAGCGAGACCCAGCCGTTGCGTCCGATGTAGGGGGCAAGATAGAAGCGGGGGTCCTTGAGAAAAACGTCCAGCATCGGCTTGCCCACCTTGAGTGTGATGTTCGGCTCGCCCGCTTCGCCTCCCATGATGCAGAAAATCTTCTCCGCGACGCGGAAATTGGGGTGGTCCCAGGTGAGGGTTTCGGTTGCTTCCGGCAGCGCAAGGCAGATTTCGCGCAGCTTACGGAGAATCGATTCCTCGCGTGGAGTCGCCATCGCCGGCCGCTACTTCATACTGCCGCGCGCGTCTTCCAGGATGCGCTTGGCACGGGACGGGTTGTAGACGCCGCAGGAGCAGAAGCGTGCCATGTAGGTGACGGCCTCTTCGGGGGTGCGCCGGCCCTCCTTCACCCAGTCGATCATCTTCTTGGCCATGCTGTGGCTGATCATGCCATGACCGCACATAGTGCTCAGCATCAGCACCTGCGTATTGGGAAGTTTTTCCGTCTTGCCCTCGAACCCCAGCGAGTAGCCGACGCTGTGGCGGGGGATTCCGGCGGCCATGCAGCATTGCTCGGCCCCATCGATGGACGTC
>JAEUQG010000080.1 GCA_016789755.1 Bryobacterales bacterium | reverse complement strand
GCATCCAACCTACACCCTCCCGGCCCTCATCTCCCCCGCCAATTACAAGAGAGCCCCACCCTCATGCCGCAACCACCCCCAAGCCGCATCCGCGTTCATCCCAGTCATCCGTGGCCCAATCCACGCACCCCCAACCCACATCCGCATCCATCGCATCCAACCTACACCCTCCCGGCCCTCATCTCCCCCGCCAATTACAAGAGAGCCCCACCCTCATGCCGCAACCACCCCCAACCCACATCCGCGTTCATCCCATTCATCCGTGGCCCAATCCACCCACCCCAACCCGCATCCGCATCCATCGCATCCAACCTACACCCTCCCGGCCCTCATCTCCCCCGCCAGATAGTCCGTGGCCCTCCACGCATTCGCCAGAATCGTCAACGTCGGATTCTTCTCCGTCGCCGTCGGAAACGCCGCTCCATCCACACAAAACAGATTCTTCACTTCATGAAACTGGCAGTATCCATTCAACGCCGCCCGCTTCGCATCCGAGCCCATGCGCACTGTCCCATGCTCATGAATCGCCGATCCCAACTTATCCAGCCACCCTCTCTCAAACGGCAGTATCTCCGCCTTCGCAGCCTTCAAAATACTCTCCGCGGCATCGTACATCTCCGCCACCATCTTCCGTTCATTCTCACCGATCCGGTACTCAATGCGAGCCACCGGCACGCCGTACTTGTCTTTCGCCGTGCCCTCCACCGTGACCCGATTGAACCGCTGCGGCAGCACCTCGCCATACGGATGCACAGCCACCAGCGCCGGATAGCGCTGCTTCACGCCCTTCTTGAAGTCCGCGCCAAATCCCGGAAGATTCTTCGCAAACGAAGCGCCCATGCCCGCGCCACAGCCCCAGAACTGCATCCCGAACCCGCGCAGATAATCGCGCTTGCGTCCATCGCGATGATTGTATCGGGGCAGGTAGATATGCTCCCCGCCGATCCCGTCATCGTTCAGCGCCTTGGTTCCCTTCAACTCCGGCAGGAACCCGTACATATGGAAGCGCACCTGTTCCACCAGGTAGCGCCCAATCACATCGTTCGAATTCCCGATCCCGTTCGGATACTGCGCCGACTTCGAATTCAGCAGAATCCGTGTCGAATCGATGCACGACGCCGCCACAATCACCACCCGAGCCCGTACCGTCCGCTCCGCCCCCGACGCGCGGTCGAAATACTGCACCCCGCTCGCCTTACCGCTCCCATCGTTCAACACGCGAGCCACCACCGCATTGTCGATCACCTGCAATTTGCCTGTCTGGAACGCCGGCTCCAGCAGGTAATCGCTCGAATTGAAAAACGCCCCGATGTCGCAACCGCGCCCGCAAACGCCGCAGAAATGGCACTGCGCCCGCCCGTTGTGAGCCCGCGTCAATACCGCTCGCCGCCCGCTGACAATGTTCATCCCCATCCCGCGCGCCGCCTTCTGCAGCAGCCGCTCGCCGCACCGCGGAGCCGGCGCCGGCAAGTGATACTTGCTCCCCGGCAGCGAGTCCTGATCGTCGTCCCCGCCGCACACGCCGATCAGTTGCTCCACCCGGTCGTAGTAAGGAGCGATGTCCTTATACCGGTACGGCCAGTCCACTTCCCACCCGTCCTTTGCCGGTCCTGCGAAGTCCACATCCGAATAGCGCAGCGAAACACGTCCCCAGATATTTGTTTTTCCGCCCCGGCCCCACACGCGGATCAAATCGAAGGGTTGCCCCGCGGGAGTCTCATACGGCTGCTCCTTCAAATCCAGATGAAAAGCCGGCGGCCGGTCGCCCTTATCCAGCTTCCGCCACCACTCCCACGGCTTCACATGCGACCAGAAGCTGGAGCGCGCGAACTTCGTCCCCGCATCCAGCACCAAAACATTTACGCCCTGTCTTGTCAGATTCCATGCCGCCATTCCGCCGGCCGCGCCGCTACCGGCGATCACTACATCATGCACCTGCTGAGACCGTTGTACCTGCATGGCCCTACCCCTTGTGCTCCGGATGCGTGCATCCCTTGAATTCCGGCAAATACGTATTGCCGCTCCAGCCCAACTCCGTCACCAGGCCCTCGCGGCTCGCGTAATATCCATCGATCGTCAAGTCCTTGAACAGCCGGAAGAAGCGCCCTTCCTTCGTCCGCGGCGACCGATCCGCCTTTCTCAGCGCGTCCACTCTTCCCGCGGCGGCCAGCCCCGCAAACCACTGCAGCCCGGCCCGTACCTCGTCCCGCCGCTTTGCATCCGAAGACAACGTGTAGTCGATGAACTCCTGCACCTTCGCATCCGACGCCCCGGGCGTCTCCGTCCGCGGAATGATGATGTCCGCTAGTTCAGCCATCAGCTTCATTTCCGCCGCGGTGGCCCACTTCGGCTTGTAGGCGGCCGCGCTCCCGCCGGAAGCGCCTCCATGCTGATGCGGTTCTCCCAACACAGGAAACACGGCGGCCGCTCCCGCAGCCCCCTGCAGGATCTTTCTTCGTGATGGCATGCTTTTATCTCGCTCCGTCGGTGACTTGCGGTTCGCGCTTGGTGCGCACTTCCCGGACGGCGTAAATGCGCCGCCCCTGGCTCTCGAAGTAAGTGCGGATCAGCACCTCGCCCAACAGCCCGGTAGAGAACATCATAACCCCGGTCAGCAGCAGCAGCGCGCCGGCGATCATCAGCGGCCCGTGCTGCACGGCGATCTCATGACCCGTGATCTTGTACACGAACAGGTACGCCATGATGGCTCCGCCAAGCATCGTCCCCACCAGCCCGATCTTGCCGAAAAAATGCATCGGCCGCGTGAAGTAGCTCAACAGAAACTTGATCGTGATGATGTCGTACAGCACGCGAAACGTGCGCCCCAGCCCGTAATGCGACTCCCCGCTCACACGCGGCGTATTGCGGATCGGCACCTCCGCCACCCGCGCCCCATACTGGCTCGCCAGCGCCGGAATGAACCGGTGCAACTCGCCATATAGATTCACTTCCTTGATGATCTCCGAACGGTACGCCTTGAACGTCGTGCCGAAGTCATGCAGCCGCACCCCGCTCGCTTTAGCCATCAGCCAGTTGGCAATGCGCGAAGGGATCTTCCGCGTCACCGCGTTGTCGATGCGGTTCTTCCGCCATCCCGATGCAATGTCGTAGCCCTCTTCGATCTTCGCCAGCAGCAGCGGAATGTCCTCCGGAGCATGCTGCAAATCCCCATCGAGCGACACGATCACTTCCCCCTGCGCTTCGTCGAAGCCCGCGGCAAGCGCCGGCGTCTGCCCGAAGTTGCGCCGCAGCCGGATCACCTTTAGCCGCCCGTCGGTTTCCACCAGATTGGCCAGCAACTCGAAGCTGCGGTCAGTCGATGCATCGTCCACAAAGAGAATCTCGTAGGGCTTGCGCAGACTCTCCATGACCGTGGTCAACCGGTCGTAGAGAGGTAGAATGGCAGGCTCTTCGTTATGAATCGGAATGACGATGGAAATCATGTTCGCTGGAACCATTCCCAGTTTATCAGTGCCGGCCGCAATCCCCCAACGAAATGGCCCGTAACCGCTTCTCGGCCATCGCCGCGGTAAATGCGTGCTGGCGCGCCTTCTGCCACAGCGCCTCCGCCTCGCCCAGCGCCGCGCAACGGTCGGCCGGCGAAACCTCCGCCAGCACCTCCCGAGCCTCCGCCGCATGCACAATTTCCTGCAGAAGGCCGTCCGCCGCCGCCAGCTTCACTGCCTTCCTCGCCCTTTCCACATCGCCGGTCCGCCGCGCAAACTGCCGGTTGGCCAGCATCAGATCCACACCGTCCTCCGCCGACAATTTCTCCCCGTCGAGTGAGTCCCACAGCGCCATCGATTCGGCATATGTCGCCATTGCCGCCTCGCGCTGCCCCGCCGCTGCCTGCGTCTCGGCCAGCACAAACAACACGAACGCGGCGTTCACTCGCGAGGCTTGCGTCGTTCGCTTCCGCAGTTCCTCCCGCATCTGCTCGGCGCCCTCCTGCAGCAGGCGAAGCCCGTCTTTCGGACTCCGCATGGCAATCGCCGCGCCCACGCACAACCGCCCGAATCCCATGCTCTGCCGCGCCAGAACATCCGCCGCATCCGCCTTCCACATCCTCTGCGCCCAGTCGAGATACTCCCCGCAATGCCGCTCCGCCCGCGCTCCGTTACCCAGGTTCAGCCGCAGAAACTCCGAATCGATCTTCCCCAGTTTGTAGTGGCCGAAATACACCGCATGCGTGAAGTACTGTTCGTTGGGCCGAAGCGCCGCCAGTTCGCCGAACAACTTTACGTAGGTCTCATACAACTTCCACGCACGATGCAAGTCGCCCTGCTTCCAAACCGCGTCGGCCAGCGTCTGATAATTGGCCGCCTGCGCCCCCCGCAGTTGTGGACTCGCATCTTTACCCACTATTCGATCTCCCATTCGCAGCGCTTCTTCGGCATGCTTCACCGCCGCGTTCAGGTCCCCGCGCCGCGAGGCAATTGTCGATAGCGACCGCAGCGCCGTCAAATACTGATACGCCGAGTTCGCAACCTCCGGCCGCATCGCGTACAGCCGTCCGGCCAACTCCGCCTGCCTGCCTGCCAGGCGCTGCGCTTCCTCGAACTGGCCGTCGTTCTGCAGCAGCCGGGAAAGCCGCCACACCGTGTTGATGGCCGCATCCAACACCGGCGGTTCGTTCCACTTCGCCCGCGGCAGCCGGTCGAGCAGTTCCACCGCCTTGCGGAAGTTGGCTCTCGCCTGCGGAATCTGTCCCAGGTTCGGCGCCCCCGGAGCGCCTTGCACTTCCGCCAGCCTCCGGTACGCATTGGCCAGTTCCAATACCAGCTCCGGATCGTCTGCCTCGCCGGCAAGGCTGTTCAGATACTCCTGCGACAACTTCGCCATCGACTCCTTGGCCTTCGTCGCGCCGGGCAGTTCGCGGATCATGTCAAAGTGCTCGAACAGAATTGCGCCTGCCAGCTTGCGTACCTCCCCAAAGCGCCGCTCCGCCCGCGCCGCATGCGCCCGCGCCACCTGTGCCTGATATAGCGCAACGCCTAGGCCCGTCAACAACCCCACTACCGCAATCGCCGCCGCAATAGCGGCTGTCCGGTGGCGCTTCATCCAACGCCCGGCCCGATACCGCAGCGAGTCCGGATGCGCCAGCACCGGACGCCCATCCAGATAGCGCCGCAC
>JAEUQG010000069.1 GCA_016789755.1 Bryobacterales bacterium | reverse complement strand
CGTTCATCCCATTCATCCGTGGCCTCAAAAAACCCACACCACTCCCCCGCGCACCAACCCAAGCACCCACCCCCCATCGGCGTTCATCCCATTCATCCGTGGCCTCAAAAAACCCACACCACTCCCCCGCACACCACCACCACCATGTACAATGCCCCCATGCGCCGGGCACTCATCTCCCTCACCGTCCTCGCTCTCCTCGCCGGAATCGTCGCCTACCGCCACGTATCGGCCGCAGCCGCCGAATCCGACCCCTCCACCTGGGGCGCATCCGACCCCTCCTGGTCCCCCGACTCGAAACAAATCGCCTTCACTTTGTTTGGAAGCATCTGGACCGTCGATCCCACCGGCGGCGACGCCCGCCAAATCACCTCATCCCCCGGCTATCACGCCCATCCCTCCTGGTCCCCAAACGGTGACTTCATCGCCTTCATCTCCGGAGCCGCCCCCGCCGGCAGACTGCCCAACATCGGCGGACGCCTCAAACTCGTCCAACTCTCCACCGGCGAAGAGCGCGACGTAGCCACCCCCTACCCCACCGCCGGAACCATCGCCTGGTCCCCCGACAGCGAGCGCCTCGTCGTCGCCCTCCGCATCCCCAACCAGGGCGCCTTCCTCCACGAAATCCCCATTCGCGGCGGCAACGCCCGCCAACTCCAAGCCATGCCCCAACGCCAGGGCGTCGGCGATTGGCTCGATGCCTCCTACGCCCGCGACGGCCGCGAAATCTTCTTCGCCGGCATCCGCCGCGAATCCGCGCAAATCTGGTCCATCCCCTCCGGTTCGCCTCCCGTCTTCGTCCAACTCCCTCTCACCGCCTACCGCCCCTCCGACATCGTCCAACTCCACTCCCTCAGCGCCGTCCCCACCGGCGAGGTCGTCTACTCCGCCGTCCTCACCAACGGCAAAGGCGACTACGAACTCTACCGCGTCCCTCGAGCCGGCGGCACGCCCCTCAATCTCACCAACTCCCCACGCGACGAATTCTCCCCAGCCGTCTCCCCCGACGGCAAGTCCATCGCCCACGTCTCCAACCACCTCGGCAACCTCGACCTCTTCGTCATGCCTTCCACCGGAGGCCCCAAGCGCCACATCAAAATCGGCAAACTCCAGTTCCGCGCCCCCTCCGGTCGCGTCCGCGTCAAAACAGTCGACGAAAACGGCAACCCCGTCCCTGTCCGCCTCTATGTCATCGCCCCCGACGGCAAAGCCTACGCGCCCCAAGGCGCCCCCGTCTATTACTACCCCCTCGACCCCGGCGCCGTCCGTGAAGGCTTCTACCTCTCCTCCGGTGAAGATGAATTCTCCGCCCCCGCCGGCCGCCTCCGCCTCGCCGCCCTCAAGGGAGTCGAATACCGCATCGCCGACAGCACCGTCGATGTCCCCCCCAACGACATCGCCACCGTCACTATCCGCCTCGAACGCTGGACCAACTGGGCCGTCCGCGGCTGGTTCACCGGCGAAAATCACTTCCACGCCAACTACAACGGCAGCTATTACCTCAAACCGAAAGACGCCCTCGCCTGGCTTGAAGCCGAAGATCTCAACACCGCCAACATGATCGTCGCCAACAGCGAAGGCGCCTTCGTCCACGACAAGGAATTCTTCCGCGGCGCCGTCGATCCCGCCTCCAAGCCCAACTACGTCCTCTATTGGAGCCAGGAATACCGCAACTCCAGCCCACTCGGCCACATGGCATTTCTCAATCTCAAACGCCAGGTCCCGCCCTCCTTCACCAGCGTCACCGGCAGCCGTTCTCCATACGATTACCCCCTCAACACCATGGCCGCGCTCGCCGCCAAACAGCAGGGCGGCCTCGTCAGCTACGTCCACCCCGTCACCCAACAATTCGGCGACCCCTTCGATACCTCCCTCGGCGCCAAGGAAGCCCCCCTCACCGCCGCCCTCGGAGCCATGGACGCCATCGACATCCTCCCCTACGGCCCCAGAGCCTATGAAATGTGGTACCGCCTGCTCAACTCCGGCTTCCGCATCGCCCCAGGCGCCGGCACCGATGTCTTCACCAACTGGCGAGGCATCAACAGCGTCCCCGGCGGCGCACGCCAATACGTCGAGCTCAACGGACCCATGGAATGGAAACGCTGGCTCTCGCGCTACAAGGAAGGCCGCGCATTCGTCACCAACGCACCCCTGCTTTCCTTCCAGGTCAACGGCAAACCCATGGGCTCAGTCATCGAAGTCCCGCAAGGCCAGCCCTACACCGCCCGCATCTCCGCCGAAGTCGCCTCCCGTGTCCCCATCGACCTGCTCGAAATCATCCACAACGGCCAGGTGATCGCCTCCACCGCCGGCCCGCGTATCGACAAAGAAATCGCGCTCAGCTCTAGCTCTTGGCTCGCCGTCCGCGTCTCCGGCCCTCCCGCCCGCGGCGTCCCCTACTCCGTCCCCCGAGCCCACTCCGCCCCCATCTACATCCACATCGGCGGCAAGCCCGTCCTCATCCGCGAAGACATCGAACTGCTATCCCGCTGGACCCGCCGCCTCTGGCTGCTCCTCGAAGAGCGCAACAACTTCGGCTCGCCAGCCAACAAAGCAGCCGCCCGAGCCATGTTCGACAAGGGCCTCGCCCACTACACCCTCAAACTCGCCGCTACTGCAGAAACCGGTAGACCGTAGTCGATTGATACTGCTGCCCCGCCTTCAACACCACCGGCGGAAAGTCCGGCTTGTTCGGCGAATCGGGAAAATGCTGCGTCTCCAGGCAGAATCCATACCGGTGCCCGTACGCCCGTCCCCCTTTCCCCTTGTTCGATCCATCCAGAAAATTCCCGCTATAAAATTGAATCCCCGGCTCCGTGGTCAGCACTTCCATCGTCCGTAACCCTTGCGGCCCCGTCACCCGCGCCGCCAGCGCCAGTTGCCCGCCCCCGCTGTTCAACACGTAGTTGTGATCGTACCCCTTGCCGTTCACCATCTGCGGATCGTCCTGCAAAATGCGCGATCCGATCGCCTTCGGTTCCAGGAAATCGAACGGAGTCCCCGCCACCGCCCGCAACTCGCCCGTCGGAATCAGCCCCGCATCCACCGGAGTAAAACGGTCCGCCAGAATCTGAATCGTGTGACCCAGAATATCCCCTTCCCCCGCTCCCGCCAAATTGAAATAACTGTGATTGGTCAGATTCACCACCGTGTCCTGGCTGCTGTTTGCGCCATAATCCAGCCGCAATTCGTTATTGTTCGTCAGCGTATAGCGCACCGTCACCCGCAACTCACCCGGATACCCTTCTTCCCCATCTCTGCTCGTATACGCCAGTTCCAACGCCGGTTCATCGCCCGCCAACTCCTTCGGAGCCCACACCACCTTATCGAACCCCTTCAACCCGCCGTGCAGCGAATGCCCGTTGTTATTCGCCGCCAGCTTGTACTCCTTCCCATTCAGCGTGAACTTCGCATTCCCGATCCGGTTGCCGTACCGCCCGATCAACGCCCCGAAATAAGGATGCTCCCCCAAATACCCGTCCAACGTATCGAACCCCAGCGCCACATCCAACATCTTGCCCGGCCCGTTCGGCAGCCGGATCGCCTGCACAATTCCGCCATAGGTGAGAATGGCAACCTCCATCCCGTTCCCGTTGCGCAGCGTGTAGCGCTCCACCAACTCCCCCGTCTTCGCCTTCCCGAACGGCTCCTTCGTGATTCCCGTCGCCGGCTTCTTCTCCGCAGAAGAGCACGCCATCAGACACGCCAGCGCGGCCGGGAGCAGAACTAAACGTCGATTGCCCATAGAGCACTAGTCTACCGGATCGGCATAGTGGCGCTCACTCAACCCGCGCAATCGCTCCGCCGCCGATTCCGCCGTAATATCCCGTTGCGCGTTCGCCAGCATCTCGTAGCCGACCATGAACTTCCGCACTTCCGCCGAACGCAGCAGCGGCGGATAGTAATGCGCATGGAAGTGAAACGACGCATGCTCCTCCCCATCCGCCGGAGCCTGATGAAACCCCATCGTGTACGGAAACGCCGTCTGAAACAGATTGTCGTAACGCGTCGTCAGCCGCTTCATCGCATCGGCCAGCGCCACTCGCTCCGCCTTGCTCAACTCCGCCATCGACCCCATGTGCCGCTTCGCAATCACCATCGTTTCAAACGGCCACACCGCCCAGAACGGCGTCACCACCGCGAAGTGCTCGTTCTCCAGCACCACCCTATCCCCTCGCTCCAACTCCAGCCGCACGTAATCGCACAACAAGCAGCAGCCCCTGCGCTCCCTGTACTCCCGCTGCGTGTCCACTTCCTTCGCCAACTCCGATGGAACCGTCGCATTGGCCCAGATCTGGCAGTGCGGATGCGGATTGCTCGCCCCCATCATCTCCCCGCGATTCTCGAAAATCTGCACCGACCGGATCTCCGCCATCGCCCCCAGCGAAACAAATTGCGCCGTCCATGTTTCAATCACCCGTTCGATCGCCGCCACCGGCAGCCGCGATACGCTCAGGCTGTGATCGGGCGAAAAACACACCACCCGGCACACCCCCGATTCCGTCTCCGCCACCAGCAACCCCTCTTCGTCATACGCTACGTGCTCGCCCGCAGGCAGCAGCGCCGCAAAATCGTTGTCGAACACGAACGTGTTCTCGTAACGCGGATTGCGCACCCCGCCCACCCGCTCGTTGCCTGGACACAGATAACAGCCGGGATCGTAGTGCACCGCCGGGATCGCCGCCGGCTTATCCACCTGCCCCAACCACGGCCGCTTGGCCCGGTGAGGCGATACGAGAATCCATTCCCGCGTCAGCGGGTTGCGCCGCCGGTGCGGGCGCTCTAACAGCAATTCAGGAAGTGGCACTTCGCCACTATTCTCCCTCGAATGGCTACCAGAACGGTTCCCCCGGCATCAATTGCGACCGCAAATAATCGTTGTTCGGCTCGAAGCCCAGCCCCGCCACCGTGGGCACCGTCAAATGCCCGTCCTTCACTTCCGGCGGCGTCGTCGCCGACATCTTCTCCACATGCCGCGCCGGCCGTCCCAACGCACTTTCCGACCGGTAGAAATTGTGAATCGCCGATCCGAAATGCGCCGACGCGTAACACAGCACCAGGCTCCCGACATTGTGCAATGCCAGCGGCGTCCGCGTCAGTTGCGCGTAATCGGCAATCTTCCGCGTCCCCGTGAATCCCCCTGCAAACGCCAGGTCCGGATGCACAATGTCCGCCGCCTGGTTGTCCAGAAACGGCTTGAACCCGCGTAGCAATTCCAGCTTCTCCCCCGTCAGAATCAGCACCCGCGTCGATCGCTTCAACGACATCCACGCCTCTGAATACGCCACCGGCAGAGGATCCTCCAGAAACAGCGGATTCATCGGCTCCACCACCTTCGCCACCTGTATCGAACTCGGCGCATCCAGTTCGTTGTGGCAGTGCACCGCGATGTCGATATCCTCCCCCACCGCCTCCCGCGCATTGCGGAACGCTCGCCCCACCCGCCGCAGTTGATCGTTGTCCAGCGTCACCGTGTACCGTGCCGATGGCGCCCCGATAATCGGATCGATTCCGATCTTGAACGACGTGAACTTCTCCGGCATCTGCCGGATCGTCGCCGCCCATTCCTTCGCCTTCACCGCGTCCAGCATCGCTTGCCCCGGCCCGTGCGAATACATCCGGATCGCCGGCCGGAATGGCCCGCCCATCAGCACGTTCACCGGCTGCCCCGTGATCTTCCCCGCCAGGTCCCACAACGCAATGTCGATCCCGCTGATCGTCGGAATGTGCGCCATGTACGTGTGCATCAGCGACGTCATCTCGTGAAAATGCAACTCAATCTGCAGCGGGTCTTTCCCAATCAGAAACCTCTTCATCGTCTCGATCCGCGCCCGCGCCATCGGACCCGTCGCCCCCGCCTCACCATACCCCACCAGTCCCGCATCCGTCTCGATCTTGATCAGACAGTTGCCCGCAATGTTGGCAATCTGCATGGCCTTGATGTTGGTAATCTTCACCTTGCCTTTGTGCGGCTCGGCGTACGCGTGCAGGCGCTTCATCCACGCCCCGGCCGGCAGCGCAAGGATTCGCCGCAGCCATTCTCTCCGGCTATGAGTGCTCATGGCACTCGCATTATACGCCCTATTTTCCCAGCCCGAACACGAACAGCCCCGTCCCTGCCGCAATCGCGATCTTCTGCCCCGTCGCCGTCCCGAACGAAATCGGAGCCGCAATAATCTGCCCGCCCAGATTCCGCTTCCACACTTCCTTCCCATTCCGCGCATCCAGCGCGAGGAAGTACCCCTCCTCCGTCCCCGCGAAAATCAGATTCCCCGCCGTCGACAGCAGACCCGCCCACGGAGCCCGGAACAGCTTGTACTCCCACTGCAGCTTGCCGCTCAGCGGATCCAGCGCCCGTACCGCCCCATGCCAGTCCTCCATCACATCTTCATTCCGGAAAAAGCTCCCCTGATACCGCGCCCCTTCCCGGTACACCGCCTCCCCCGTGTAGTACATGCTCGATCCCTCGCGCGCCGCCACATAAAACAACCCCGTGTCCGGATTGAACGCCGGCGAGTTCCAATTCGTCCCGCCCGCCACCTGCGGATACACCCGCACACCATCCGGTGTCGGATCGATCCCCGCATTCCGCACCGGCCGTCCTTTCGCGTCAATCTCCTTCGCCCACGTCTGCTTCACATACGCCGACGCATGCAGAAACTCCCCCGTCGCCCGGTCCAGTACATAGTAAAACCCGTTGCGATTCGCCGTCACCAGCAGCTTCCGCATCCGCCCCCGAAACTCTTTGTCAATCAGCACCACAATCTGCGTCGCATCCCAGTCGTGAACATCGTGCGGCGTGAATTGAAAATGCCATTTCCTCTCCCCCGTATCCGCATCCAGCGCCACCACCGAATCCGAAAACAGATTGTCCCCCTTGCGCACTTCCCCGTTCCAATCCGGACCCGGATTCCCCGTCCCCCAATACGTCAGATTCAATTCAGGATCATAAGACCCTGTGATCCAAATCGGAGCCCCGCCCCGCCGCCAGCTATCCCCCGCCCACGTCTCATTGCCGAACTCCCCCGGCCCCGGCACCGTATGGAAACGCCATTTGCGCTTCCCGTCGCCCACCCCGTAGGCATCCAGAAAACCGCGAATCCCATACTCCCCGCCCGCCACGCCCACAATCACCTTGTCCTTCACCACCAGCGGAGCATGCGTCGCCGAATACCCCAGCCGGTAATCCGTCATCTCCACGTCCCACACCACGCGCCCGTTCGCCCTGTCCAGCGCCACCAGATGCGCATCCAGAGTCGCCAGAAACAATTTGTCCCCCGCCACCGCCACGCCCCGGTTCACCTGCCCGCAGCACACGTTGATCTTCGGCGGCAGATTCCGCCGGTACTCCCACAGCTTCACGCCCGTCTCCGCATCGAGCGCAATCACGTCGTTCGGAGGCAAAGTGATATACATCACCCCATCCACCACGATCGGCGACGTCTCGAACTTCTCCCGCATCCGGGCCGTATACGCCCACGCCAGATTCAGCTTCCCCGCGTTCCCCGCATCGATCTCTTGCAGCGGTGAATGCCGGTGCGCCTGGTAATTCTGCGAATAATGCAGCCAGTCGTTGTTCTGCGCCGCCAAACACCCCGCCAGCAAAAACAGCATCTTCATCGCGATCCTCCGCGGCACGAACATAAGTAGCTCACCATATCTTCAATCTGATTCGCCGGCAGCTTGTCATAGGCGGGCATCGACGATTCCCTGCTCCGCTCCACCGCACCCACACCCTGCTTCCCCAGCGACACAATGCGCCCGTCCGGTTCCAGCAAATGAATCGTGTACCCGTCCTCATTCAGCAGCATCCCCCGCTTCATCCCTGCCGCCGTCGAAACACTCGCCATCCGCCACTTCTCGGCCACCTGAGCATGCGGCTTCACCAGCGATTCCTTCAAATGCTCCCGCGGCCGCGACGCCCCCATCGTCGACAGATCCGGCCCCATCCGCCCCGATCCCACATTCTCTCCGCCCTCGCGCACGCTATGGCACCCCAAACATCCATTCGCCCGAACCAGCTTCCGCCCCCGCTCCGCCGCCGCCTCATCAAACGAGCACGTCTCCTTCGCCGAGCCCTCCAGCGTCCGCACAAACGTCAGGATCTTCCAGATCGTATCTTCATCCAACCAATGTCCCGGCATTTCCGACCCTGCGATCCCATTGGCAATCGACTGATACAGTTCCCGGTCGGAGTTCCCCACCCGGTGCGACTTCGTCGCCAGCCGCGCCCCGCGCCCCGACGCCCCATCGGTCCCGTGGCAATTGATGCAATAAAACCGGTAGAATCTTTTCCCCTCGGCCAAATCCTTCTCCGAGGTAAACGGATTAGTCTCCCGTATCTGCGCCGTCAACAGCGCAACCGATCCAACCACCAGCAACAACAGTCGCATCCCAAACTCCCATCCGCATTCATCCCATTCATCCGTGGCCCAAAAACCCACCCCCAATCAACCACCGCACCCCAACTCCCCGCCGCACCCCAACTCCCCGCCACCCCCCAACTCCCATCCGCGTTCATCCCATTCATCCGTGGCCCAAAACCCACCCCCAATCAACCACCGCACCCCAACTCCCCGCCACCCCCCAACTCCCATCCGCGTTCATCCCATTCATCCGTGGCCCAAAACCTCAAAAATTCGCCGACACCCCCACCGACGTTCCCAGTGCATTCGTCAACGTCACCGACACGCTTGTCACCTGCCCCGTCGTCCCTTGCTGGATCGTGAACGGAATCGTGATCGCGCACAAACTCCCGAACTGCTGCGAGTTCGTCCCCTGATACCACGGCCCGGTCGCACCACCCAGATTCACCGTGAACTCCGTGCCCTGTACAGTCCCGGAAGTCGTCAGCCGCACGTTCGCCGTCGTGATTTCGCGCGGCGTCGCATATCCCACAATCACCAGCTCGAAACCATTCGCCGTCCGGTTCACGCGCACGCTGTTGATCACCGGCGCCGCACGCGCAATCACAATCGACGAACTCGGAGCCGGCGCCGGAGTCACATCCGTCCCCGCCGCGCTGATCCGCGCCGTCACCACAATCGTGCCTGCCACCGTGCCCGTCTGTATTCCCAACGATGCCGCATTGAACGCCGCGTCCGTCTGCCCCGCCGCAATATTGAACGCCACGCGCCGCCCTCCCGTGGAGAACTGAATCGCCGGATCGTCCACGCCAACCGCGGAGTTGAACGTCAAAATCAACTCGCCCGTCAACGCCACCGGATACGCCTGCGCGATATTCACTCGCGGGCTCACTTGCTGCCCCGCCCCGCCCGTCGCAGGCAATCCCGTGATGTTCACCGTCGGCGCCGCCGGCAGCGAGACCGCCAGCGTCACACTCTGGTTCGACACCACCTGCAACGAATCCGACACCCGAATCGTGAACTCGAAACTCCCCGGTGTCGCCACCCGCCCCGTAATCGCACCCGTCGCTTCATTCATCGTCAAACCCGCCGGCGCGCCGTTCAACGACCACCGGTACGGAGGTGTCCCTCCCGTCGCCGCCGCCGTGAATTGATAGTTCACCCCAGCCGTCGCCCCCAGCAGCACTGCCCCGCTCGTAATCCGCAGCAACGGAGCATTCACATTGATGATGATGTCCCCATTCGCCGTCAGCCCGCCAGCGTCCGTCACTTCCACATTCGCCGGGAAACGTCCCGCCCGTGTCGGCGTCCCACTGATCATCCCGCTCTCCGGAGTCAATTGCAGCCCGTCCGGCAGCAGCCCTTCGCGGATCCGCCACCGGTACGGCGTCGTGCCGCCCCGCGCCGCCAGATTGAAGCTGTATGCCGTGCCCACCGTCCCATTCGGAAGCGTGCCGCCGCTCTGCACACTCACTCCAGCCAGAATGTTCAGCGTGAAGGTGCGCGTCAACCGCCCGCCCGTCGCATCGCTCACTTCGATCGTCAGCGCTGTCGACGAAGCCACAAACGGAGTCCCGCTGATCACCCCCGTCGACGCATTCAATTGCAGCCCGTCCGGCAGCGGCCCCGACGCAACCCGCCACGTGTAAGGCGGCACTCCGCCCGTCGCCGTCAGCGCCTGCGTGTACGCGGTCCGCTCAATCCCTTCCCGCAACGATGTCGTCGTGATCTCCAGCCCCGCCACCACCGTCAGCGTGTAGCTGCGTAACCCCAATTGGCCCACGCTATCGCTCGCCCGGATCGAAAACTCGAAAACGCCCGTCTGCGTCGGCGTCCCCGAAAGCACGCCCGTCGCCCCGTTCAGCGTCAGCCCCGGAGGATTCACCGAAATCACGTACACAAACGGAGCCAGCCCCCCCGTCGCCACAAACGTCTGCGAATACGGCGTCCCGACCGCCCCGTTCGGAATCGTCGCCGGTCCCACCGAGATCGTCTGGTTCACCGTCAGCGACAGTTGCTTCGATGTCTGCTGGCCCGTGCTGTCCGTCGCCTGCACCAACAGATTGAATACCCCGCCCTGCGTCGGCACTCCGCTCAGCACCCCCGTGAACTGGTTCAACACCAGCCCCGCCGGAGCCCCTCCCGGAATCGACCAGAAATACGGAGCCGTACCCCCATTCGCCACCAGCGTCTGTTCGTAAAAAAGCCCCAGCGTCGCCGCCGGCAGCGTCTGCGTCAGAATCGAAAATTGCGGCAGCACCGTCACCGAATACGAACGCGTCGCACTTGCTCCGCGCGTATCCGTCACGCGCACCGTGAGATTGAAAATCCCCGGCAACGACGGAACTCCCGACAGCGATCCCGTCGTGAAATTCAAACTCAGCCCCGGCGGATTCGGCGAAAGCAGCGACCACGTATACGGAGCAATGCCCCCTGTCGCTGTAAAAAAATCTTCGTAAGGCTGACCCACCAGGCCGTTCCTCACCGCCGCCGTCGTGATGTTGATCAACGATCCCACCACCAGTTGCAGCGCCCGCAGATTCGTCTGATTCAGCGAATCCTGCACCTGCACGTTGAACGTGAACACCCCTTCCTGCAGCGGAGTCCCACTCAGTATCCCGCTCGACGGATCCAGCGTGAACCCCGCCGGCAGCCCGCCCGGAGCCGACCATACATACGGAGGCGCCCCTCCTGTCGCCGTAATCGTCGTCGAATAGCCCTGCGACAACGCCGCCTGCGGCAACGATGCCGTCGTAATCTGCAGCGTCGAACTCACAGTCAGCGTCAGCGTCCGCGTGGCCGTATTGTTCAGGCTGTCGCGCACCGACACATTGATCGTGAACGTGCCCCCTTGTCCCGTCACTCCGCTCAGCACTCCCGCGCTCGTCAGCGTCATTCCCGTCGGCAGCGCGCTCGTCGTGCTGAACACGTAAGGCTGCACTCCGCCCGTAGCCACGATGTTCGTCGTGTACGCCACCCCCGCCGTCGCCGCCGGCAACGACGTCGTCTGAATCTGCAATCCTTGCCCGTTGACCTGCAACGCCAACGTGCGAGTCACCTGCGCGTTCACCGCGTCGCTCACCCGCACCTGCAAATTGAATGTTCCCGCCTGCGTCGGCGTCCCCGAAAGCACACCCGCGCTCGACAACGTAATCCCCGTCGGAGCACCGCCCAACAACGCCCAACTATAGGGACTCGTCCCTCCCACCGCCCCCAGCGTCGCTGTGTACGCCGTGCCCACGTTCCCCGCCGGCAACGATGTCGTAGTGATATCCAGCGCCCCGCGCACGTTCAGCGTCAATTGCCGCGTCGCATTCTGCTGGAATCCATCCACCACCCGAACCGTGAACGTAAACGCCCCGCTCTGCGTCGGCGCCCCGCTCAACAACCCCGTCTGCGCATTCAAACTCATCCCCGCCGGCAACGATCCCGCCGAAATGGAAAATGTGTACGGTTGCCCCCCTCCCGTCACCTGAAGGAACTGCGAATAGTTGATCCCCAGCACCGCGTCCACCAGACTGTTCGTCGTAATCGTCAGCGCCGGCGCCCCGATCCGGATCGGCACAATGTTCGATTGCGTCCCGGAATTCGAACACCCGCTGTTGCCCACCGGGTTCACTACCTGCACCGGCACGTCACCCGACAGTCCCTCCGTCAGCCCCCCCGGCACCTGCGCCAGGATCGTTGTCGTGCTCTGCACCGACGCCGTCAAGTCGATCTCGCCGCCGAAGATCACACGCGAATTAAAGCAGAATCGCTGCCCCGTAATCTGCAACGTAAACGTCACCCCAGGCAACTGCGACGTGGGGTTCAAAGAGTCAATCTGCGGGGCCTGCCCCCACAATGCCGCGCTTCCCAGCGCCACCAAGACAGCGATTCTTTTCATCAAGCTGCTATTCCTCCAATTCCGGTTCCGAAGGATCCGGAGGCACAAAGATCGTGCGCAACCCCGATTCCTGTACTTCCACCAGCCACAACGGCCCGTTCGATACTTCGTTCAGACGGAAAATATTCGCGCCCGTCATCCGCGTCAGCACTTTCGGAGCACACGGGCACTGCGCATCGCGCTTCCCGCCGTCTTCCAGATTCACTTCCAATACGCTCTGCAGTTCGTTATCCACTATCAGCAGCCGCCCCCGGCTCAATCCCGCCACCGCCCCCGCCGATACCACCTCCGACACCCGCTCCATCGGCCCATCCGCAGTCACCTCCCGCGACAGAAACACCCCGTCTTCCGCCGCCACCAACGCATCGCGCGACTCCTCCAGAAACGCCACCGATTTCACCGGCGTCTCCTTCGACAACATCACACGGTTCCCCGAACCGTCGAACAACATCGCCCGCCCCGCGTCCCCCAACCCCGCCCCCACCCCCGCGTCGGCCGTCCCCCCCCCCCGCCCGCCGGGCCCGCGGGCGGGGCCCGCTGGGGGGGCCGGGGGGTGGGGGGTGTTGGGGGACGCGGGGCGGGCGATGTTGTTCGACGGTTCGGGG
>JAEUQG010000589.1 GCA_016789755.1 Bryobacterales bacterium | reverse complement strand
CTGGCACGAGGGTTCTTTGCGGATGGTGGGGGCTTGTGCGCGATCTGTGCGGGCGTTTGAAACTGGTCCGCATTGCGTGCCGGGTCTGCCTGGGGTACGCGGTTTCTTTATGGATGGTGGGGGCTGTCCTGGCCGGTGCGGGCTTTCAAGACACGCCGGAGGATTTTCCCGCTGGGGGATTTGGGGATCTGGTCGAGGATTTCGATGCGGCGGATTTTCTTGTAGGGTGCGACGCGCTCGGCGACGAACTGGATGATGGCATCGGGGCTGAGTTCTTCGCGCAGGACAACGAAGGCCTTTGGCACTTCGCCTGCTTCTTCGTCGGGGATTCCGATGACGGCGGCGTCGGCGATGAGCGGATGGGTGAGCAACAAGGCTTCGAGTTCGGCGGGGGCGACTTGCAGCCCTTTGTATTTGATCAATTCCTTGGCGCGGTCGACGATGGAGAGCCAGCCTAGGTCGTCGAGGCGGGCGATATCGCCGGTGCGGAGCCATCCGCCGGGCTGGATGGTGTCGCGGGTTGCAGCGGGGTTGTTGTAGTAGCCCTTCATGACCTGGGGGCCGCGCACCCAGAGTTCGCCATCCTCGCCAGGGGCGGCCTCTTCACCAGTGCTCAAGTTCATCAACATCGCTTCGGTATTCGGGCACAGGGGGCCGACGGAGCCGTGGCGCACGACGTCGCCGCGCAGAGGATGGCCGCAAACGGGGGGCGATGTTTCCGTCAATCCGTATCCCTGGCGGACGGCGCATCCGAGGCGTTTTTCGCAAGCGGCGGCGAGTCCGGTATCGAGCGGGGCGGCGCCGGAGAAGATGAGTTCGAGGCTGGAGAGATCGTAGTTGTCCACGAGCGGGCTCTTCACCAATCCGAGGACGATGGGGGGGACGAGGCAGACGCGCTGGATGCGGAAGCGCTCGATGGTTTGGAGGAAGTGCTCCATGTCGAAGCGGGGCATGGTGACGATGGTTCCGCGGTGCAAGACGTCGAAGTGGGTGATGACGTGAAAGCCGAAGATGTGGAACATGGGGAGGATGAGGAGGCTGCGGGCGGGGCCGCTCGAGAAGAGTGACTCGGATTGCAGGAGGGCGGCGACGAGGTTGCGGTGGGTGAGCATAACGCCCTTGGGCAGGCCGGTGGTGCCGCTGGAGTAAAGCATGGCGGCGACATCCTGGGCGGGGTCGATGGTGACGTGCGGAGGGTCGCTTTGGCCGGCGATGTAGTCGTCGTAGGATTCACAGTCCTGGGCTTGACCGAAACAAACGATGCGCTCGATGTTTGCGTGGGCCGCGGGGGAGCGCGCCTTATCGAGCAAGGGCGGAACGGTGACGAGGAAGCGGGCTCCGGAATCGTGCAACTGGTGTTCGATTTCGGTCTCGGTGTAGAGCGGGTTCAAGGTGGTCACGATGCCGCCGGCGAGCATGGTTCCCTGCACGGCGACGGCGTATTCGGGCAGGTTCGGGGCAAGGATGGCGAGGCGGTCGCCCTTGGCGAAGCCGCGCCGCGCGAGTGCCGCTGCGAAGCGCTGCGAAGAAAGGTGGAGCGCGCCGTAGGTGAGTGTACGGCCCGATGCGGCATCGATGAGCGCGGGCTTTTCGCGGTGTTCTTCGAGATCGCGAAAGAGCAACTCGGGGAGGGTGATGTTGGGCACGGACACGTCGGGATACGGGGAGCGAAACGGCATAGGGTCGTATTATACTTGGCTGCCATGCACGAACTCAGCTACGCCAAGGGGCCGGATGCGCCGCTGCTTGCGAAGACACTGCCGGAGGTGCTGGCGGACACGGCGGCGCGCTTTCCGGAGCGGCCGGCGCTGGTGGTGCGGCATCAGAATGTGCGGCTGAACTGGCGGGAGTTCGACGCGGCGGTGACGCGGGTGGCGCGAGGACTGGCGGGGCTGGGGCTGGCGAGTCAGGACCGTGTGGGCATCTGGTCTTCGAACTGCGCCGAATGGGTGTTTCTGCAGTACGCGTGCGCGCGGGCAGGCTATGTGCTGGTGAACGTGAACCCGGCGTACCGGTCGCACGAACTGTCGTTTGTGCTGGGCAAGTCGCGGATGAAGGCGCTGTTTTTGCGGGAGCGGGACGGGCGGGCCAACTACCGCGAGATTCTCGATCAGGCGCGTAGCGCTGGGCAGGCGCTGCGTCACGTGGTGTATTTGGGAACTGGCGATTGGGAGGCGATGCTGGAGAACGGTTGCGATCTGCCGGATGCTCCCGTGCTGCCGGACGATGCGACGAACATACAGTACACTTCCGGCACGACGGGGTCGCCGAAGGGGGTGCTGCTGACGCACCGCAACCTGGTGAACAACGCGCATCAAACGGGTGAGTGGATGCAACTGAGCGAGCACGACCGTTTCTGTGTTCCCTTCCCGCTGTACCACTGCGCGGGCTGCGTGTGCAGCGTGCTCAATTGCGTGACGCATGGCGCGGCTATCGTGTTTCCCTCGGCGGCGTTCGATCCGCTGGCCGTGCTGGAGGCGGTGCACGAAGAGCGGGCGACGGCGATCGGCGGCGTTCCCACGATGTTCATCGCCGTGCTGCAGCATGCCGAGTTCGGGCGGTACGATCTGACTTCGCTGCGGTGCGCGATCATGGGGGGCGCTCCCTGCCCTGTCGAATTGCTGCGGCGCGTGAACGCGGAAATGCATTGCAAGGATGTGTGCGTGATTTACGGGCAGACGGAAGCCTCGCCGGTGATCACGATGAACGCGCCGGGGGACACGTTCGAGCAGCGCACCTCCACGGTGGGGCGCACGATGCCCAACGTCGAGGTGAAGATCGTAGATGCGAGCGGCGAGACGGTGGGGCGCGGCGAAATGGGGGAGCTGTGCACGCGCGGATATCTGGTGATGCAGGGTTACGATGAGGAACCCGAGGCGACGGCGCGAGCCATCGATGGCGATGGCTGGTTGCATACGGGCGATCTGGCTTCGATGCGCGAGGACGGCTATGTCAACATCCGCGGCAGGGCGAAGGACATGATCATTCGCGGCGGGGAGAATATTTATCCCGCCGAAGTGGAGGGCTTTCTTTACACGCATCCGAAGATTGCCGAGGTGCAGGTGGTGGGCTTGCCGGATTTGAAACTGGGAGAGATTGTCGCGGCGTGGGTGCGGCCGCGCGGCGGTGAAACGCTGACCGAGGAAGAAGTGCGCTCATTCTGCGAAGGCAATATCGCCCATTTCAAGATTCCGCAGCATATTCGAATCGTGGATGCGTTTCCGATGACGGTGACGGGGAAGGTGCAGAAGTACAGGATTCGGGAGATGGAGGTGGAGAGCCTGGGGCGCGGCGGGCACCGCGTGCAAACGGCGTGATGGGGGAGGGACTCCAGCAGTCCGCTATCGACGGCGGTGAGCATATATCTTCGCCAGTTGCACCAACGGCCGAAGGTACCAATATCTCTTGCGCAGGTACATACCGAACAGTCTGCGCCGCCAATCCTCGGCTGCCTGTTCGCCGGACGGAGCAGCGGCACCAGCGATCATATCCAGATGGTGGCCCAGTTCATGGAATAAGGTCTCCGCCAGCACCGTTTCCCGCACGATTGGCACGCGCATCAGCATCGCCGGCACTCGCCAGCCGGCAATCGCGTTATCGACCACAATCTCAATCCAAGCACCACCATCCCTTCCGGCGGGATGGTAAAAGCCCAAGCAATGCCGGCGCCGAAGTCTCCTCTTCCTGACCTTGCCCGCGCTGCCCTTGGGCAACGCAGCAGCATTGGTCAGGACAACGCAACGGAGTCCAGCGATGCATTGCTCAGGCAATCCCTCCACCAGCTTCCTAACCGTATCGCGCACATAACCAGGCGGAGTGTAGGCCGAGTAATGCTCTACCAGAACGGGGATTCTCATTGATAATCCTGCCGGCGAAACCACAACCCTTATATCAGGTTTGATACGATGCAACTTCATCGAGGAGCCATCATGCATCGCATCTTATACACGCTTTCGGCAGTTGCAGTCCTCATCGCGTCTTTGGCGCTGTTCTCGCAGCAGGGCGGGCCGACGACGAACCCGCGCAACGAATTGATGGACGGGCGCACGGCGGCCGTGCGCATCGAATTCGGACTGCGCGATACGGAACCGGGGGATTGGAACGGGAAGCTGAGCGCGCGGTCGGGCGATGTGCTTTCGATTCGCAACTGGCGTCCGCGTCCGGGCGAGCAGGTGAGCATGGCGGGATGGAAGTTGCGTACGCGGGCGGGCATCAATTTCAACCGGCGGGCATGGGAGCAGGAGCGTCTGAGCGATCCGGACAAGTATCTGAATCTGCCGGGCATTATCGTGGATGTGAAGGGGTCCGCGGCGACGGAACTGGATATCGAAACGGCGCGGGGCAATTTCACGGTCCGGCCGTTCGATCTGGAGCTCGGTTCGCCGGCGACGCGACTGGACGGCCGGGTGCGGATCCACCGCATCGCTCCCGGGGAGCGCATCTCCGTTCCGGAGATCAACAGCGATCTTCCCGCGGTTGCGAACCTGGGCGAGGGGCGGCTGATCACGGCGTGGGTGGGTTACCGCGAGCAGAAGACGGCCATTTTCACGCGCGATTTCGGCCCACACAATTGGGGGCAGTTGAACGTGCTGAACACGGGCCATACGGACATTCATCAGATTGCCGCGGGCCGCGACCGGCAGCGCCGCGCGGTGATTGTGTGGAGCGCGCAGGTGGATGGCAACTGGGATCTGTACGCAAGCTACGGGAGCGGGGCGAACTGGACGGCGCCGGAGCGTCTGACGACGGCTCCGCAGCCGGACATTTTTCCGGCGGTGGCATTCGAGGCTCCGAACACGCTGTGGCTGACGTGGCAAGGATTTCGTAACGGCAAGTCGGATATTTTCGCGCGGTCGTTCGACGGAGCGAAGTGGAGCGCGGAGCAGCAGATCTCGACATCGACGGCGAACGACTGGTCGCCGGCGATCGCCACCGGGCGGCGCGGCGGGGTATACATTGCGTGGGACTCTTACGACAAGGGCAACTACGACATTCTCATGCGCAAGGCAGCGGGCGGACAGTGGAGCGAAGTCATCCCGGTGGCAACTACGCTGAAGTACGAAGCGGCGGTTTCGCTGGCGGTGGACAATCAGAACCGGGTGTGGGCGGCGTGGAACGAATCGGGGCTCGACTGGGGCAAGGACACGGGCTTTCTGCCGCGGAAGCAAGGGACGGCGCTGTACCGGTCGCGATGGATCAACGTGGCGATCCACGATGGCCAGCGGTGGATGGAGCCCGAGCAGCCGTTCGACGCGGTGCTGCCGGCGAGCATGAAGGAGTTCAACGACTACCCCACGCTGGCGGCCGACAATACGGGGCGAGTGTGGCTGTTCTTCCGCCATCGCAACCTGCGCATTCAGGACACGCCGAGCGATACGCCGGCGCACCGTGCGGCGTGGGAGATCAACGCGACGACGTATGAAGAGACGGGCTGGCGCAAGCTGACCACGCTTCCGTTCACGGGCGGGCGGCAGAACATGCGGATGGGCGTGACGGTTGCGGAGAACGCACTGACGGCGGTGTGGCCGATGGATAACCGCGACTACGAGGAATACCTATTCGAGCGGGCGGATGTTTACGCGGCGCGCATCCCGATTCCGGCCGGGGGGCAAGGTTCGCTGCGGCTGAAGCCGCGGGTGCAACCGGACCTGAAGATATTCCCGACGCACTACGAGGAAGCGAAGGACCTGGCGCGGATCCACGGGTATTCGCTTTCGAGCGGCGGGAAACAATATAAGATATATCGCGGCGATACCCACCGGCACACCGAGTTTTCGATGGACGGCAACAACGACGGGAGCCTGCTCGATACGTACCGGTACGCGATCGACGCGGCGGAGCTGGATTTCATGCTGGTGAGCGAGCACAACGGCTCGGCCGGGCCGGACAAGGATTACATCAACTATCTGCTGCAACAGACGGCGGACATCTTCAGCGTGGCGGGCAAGTTCGTTCCGTTCTTCGGCTATGAGCGCAGCCTGGGGTATCCGAACGGGCATCGCAACGTGCTGTTCACCAAACGGTTCATCCCGACGCTGCCGATTCCGCCGGAGGAGCAGAAGGGGCAGACGGGGGCGAAGATGCTCTATGAGTACTTGAAGAAGAACAATGGGATCGCGATCAGCCACACGTCGGCATCGAACATGGGCACGGATTGGCGGGACAACGATCCGGAGGTGGAGCCGCTGGTGGAGATTTATCAGGGGGATCGCGTTTCGAATGAGTACGAAGGCGCTCCGAAGGCGGCGCATGCGGGCAATCCGGCGTCGGCTCCGGGCGGCTTCCGGCCGGCGGGGTACGTGTGGAACGCGTGGGCGAAGGGTTACAAGCTGGGGGTGCAATCCGCTTCGGATCACCTTTCGACCCATATCAGCTACGCCTGCACGCTGGCGGAGGATTTCAGCCGCGAGGGGCTGATGGAGGCCATGAAGCGGCGGCATTCCTATGGAGCCACGGACAACATCATTCTCGACTACCGGATGAAAGCGAACAAGGCCGAGTACATCCAGGGGGACATCGTGGATGTGAAAGGGCCTTTCGAGCTGACGGTGAAGATCATCGGGACGCAGCCGGTGCGGCAGATCGATCTGATCCGCGGCAAGGAGTTTCTGATGACGAAGAACCCGATGCAGCGGGAAGTGGAGTTCAGCTTCCGGGACACGGCTCCGGTGAAGGGCGAATCGTTCTACTATGTGCGCGTGATCCAGGCTGATGAACAGATGGCCTGGAGCTCGCCGATCTGGATCAAGCGATGAAAGTGACACGACGCACCTTGTTGGGAAGCGCTGCCGGGGCGGCGCTGGCGCAGGCGCAGCAGACCAAGCCGAACCTGGTGTTCCTCATTTCGGACGATCACAGCTACCCGGATCTGGGGGTGCTGGGCGCGCCTGTGGCGACACCGAATCTGGACCGGCTGGCGCGGGAGGGGGCGATCTTCGACAACTGCTTTGTGTCTTCGGCGCAATGCAGTCCGAACCGTTCGTCGATACTGACGGGGTGCACGCCGCACACGACGGCGACGTCGCGGCTGCACACGCCGATGCCGGATCACGAACCCTCGGTGGTGGATGCGCTGAAGGATGCGGGGTACTTTACGGGGGCGTTCCGGAAAGTGCACCAGGGGGCGAGTTTCGACAAGCGCTGGAATTTTTACGCCGGGGCGGAGGCTCCGTTCGGGAAATTTTTCGAGGCGCTACCGGCGGGCAAGCCGTTCTTCCTGCACGTTGGGCTCACGGATCCGCATCGCCCTTACAAGCGCGGGAAGTATCCGGTAATGCACGATGCGAAGAAGGTCCACGTACCGGCGTTTCTGCCGGACACGGCGCAAGTGCGCGACGACATCGCCGACTATTACAACGCCATTGGGCGCATGGATGCCGATTGCGGTTTGGTGCTGAAAGAACTCGAGCAGCGCAAGTTGCTGGACAACACGCTCATCCTCTTCACCGGCGATAACGGGATGCCGTTTCCGGGCGCGAAGGGCACCTGTTACGACGCGGGACTGCGCGTGCCGCTGGTGGCGTGGTGGGGCAAACGGATTCCAGCCGGATCGCGTCACGCGCATCCGATTGCGCACGTGGATCTGCCGAGCACGTGGCTGGAAGCGGCGGGCGTGCAGCCGTGGAAGAAGATGCAGGGGCGCAGTTTTCTGCCGTTGCTGACGGGCGGGGCGTACACGGCGCGCGAGGCGGTGTTCAGCGAGCGCAACTGGCACGACAACTACGATCCGATCCGGAGCGTGCGCACGACGACGCACAAGCTGATCTTCAACGCGCTGCCGCATCAGCGGTACCGGCCGGCGGACGATCTGGCGGATTCCCCGACATGGGCGAATTACCAGCAACTGGCGCGCCGCAATCAGTTGGCGAAGCATCATCTTCGATTGGTGCAGCCGACGCGGCCGGCGATCGAGATGTACGATCTGCGGACCGATCCGAATGAGTTCCACAATGTTGCGGACGATCCGGCGCAGGGGGAAGTACGGGCGCAATTGGAGCGCAAGCTGAGCGATTGGATGCACGACACGAGCGACTATTTGCCGCCGGCGTATCCGCGACAGGGGCGGGGCGGCGGGCGCGGGTGGCCGACATCGCTTTAGTGGAGCGCGTTGCGCGGGGCGGTGGACATTCCGCTTCAGGCGGCAAGGGCTTTGGCGGCGGCGGGGAAATCCGCGTCCTTGACGTAGATGACGTAGCCGTAGCCGCCTTTGCCGTCGATTACGCCGGTGGAGGCATAGATGTTGACCTTTGCATCGAGGAGGCGGAGATGAATGGCGGCGAGTGCGCCCAGTTCATCGTCGCCCATGATGAGGAAAGCATGCTGCGGGCCGGTGACGGTCCAGCCGGCGGATTGTGCGGCCTCGAGCAACTTGCTGCTCTTGTCGGGGAAGATGGTCAACTCCACGCAATTGGCGCCGTAGGGCACGGCGCTGAAGGCAAGGAGATTGACATGCTCGCTTGCCAGTTTCGCCAGCAGCTCGTAGGCACGGCCGGGCTTATCTTCGACTCGAGTGTAGTAGTATTCCACGCTGCGAACGTTCAATGGCATGCAAGCCCTCCTTCACCCAAAAAGAGTCAACGAACGGTCGGATATTGAATTCCTAACTGCTCCAAATACGTTTTGTACTTCGCGGGATTATAGTAGTACGGTTTGAGGAGGGGCGCAAACCTCTCCATTTTCTCTTTGTTGAGAAAGAGGGCGGGCTCATCCTTCGAGCCGATGAGGGGCTGATACTTCTGATCTTTGGTCTGCACTTCGCGGAAGTACTTCCACGCATCTTCGATCAGCTTGGGTTGGGTGAGGAAATCGAGGCCAGTGAGCACCTGGGCCTTGGCGCCCGCGGTGGAGCCTTTGTGGGCGATGGGCGTGGCCATGGCTACGGCATTGGCCCAATGATGGCCGGGCAGATTGGGAATATTGGCCGGATAACGCATGTAGGTCATGGGCATGATCCAGGAGATATCGCCCACGTCGTCCGAGCCGCCGCCGCGCGATTCCTTGGGTGGAGCGAGTTCTTCGACTTTGGTCTTGAGCCCGTCCTGCTTCTGTCCCAATTCTTTTTGCAGCGCCTTGGCGAGGGTGGAATCGGCCTCCGACCATTGCGGCATGCCGACGATGGCAATGTTTTTCGATTGCACTTCGGCGATCACTTTATTGAAGTGATTGGGCCAGGCGGAGCCGACGATGCGCCAGCTCACGGCGGTGCCGGTCATGGTGGCGGCCGAGTTGGCGATGGTGTTGGCGGCCTCGAGCATTTCGGTGATGCGCTTGTAGTCGAGTTCGCGGAGGTAATACCAGACGGTAGCTTCGGAGGGCACGACGTTGGGCTGGTCGCCACCGTTGGTGATGACGTAGTGCGAGCGCTGCTCGGTGCGCATGTGTTCGCGGCGCATGTTCCAGGCGAGGTTCATGAGCTCGACGGCATCGAGGGCGCTCTTGCCTCTCCAGGGGGCGCCGGCGGAATGCGCTGCCTGCCCTTTGAAGGTGTACATGACGCTGACCAATCCGCTGTTCGATGCGGGCTGGCCGTAGCTGCTGGCGAACTCACTGGAGACATGGACGCCGAGCATGATATCGAGGCCGTCGAAGAGGCCGGCGCGCACCATGAAGGCTTTGGTTGCGACAAGCTCTTCGGCCACGCCGGGATAGATTTTGAGCGAGCCTTTGATGGAGTGCTTCTGCATCAGTTCCTTGAGCACGATGGCGGCGACGACGTTGACCGCCATGCCGGAATTGTGGCCCTCGCCATGGCCTGGGGCCTCATCGACGATGGGAGCGTGGTAGGCGACGCCGGGCTTCTGGGAAGCGCGCGGGATGCAGTCGATGTCGGTGATGAATCCGAGGGCGGGCTTGCCCGAGCCCCAGGTGGCGACCCAGGCGGTGGGCATGCCGGCGACGCCGCGCGTGACCTGGAAGCCGTGCTTTTCGAGGAGGGCGGCGAGGTAGCCGGATGTCTGGTATTCGTGGAAGCCCAATTCGGCGAAGCTGAAGATCTGGTCGACCATCTGCTGGACCATAGTTTGGCGGGCGTCGACGGCGGCGATTCCTTCTTTCTTGAGCGCGTCCAAAGCGGCCTGCTGGGCCGCGCCAACCGCCGCCGTGAGGGGCATTGCAAGCATCGAGCGCCGTGTGAGCATGACGTATTGTAGCCCATCGCGCCGCGCCATTTTCAAGCTGTAATATACTCAAGAAACCAACGAATCTGGAGGTATCCGCCGAGGTGTATCCGCGTATCGCATTTGCCGCCGCAGCCGCGGCGTCGTTCCTGTTGGGCGCCGCCACCGTGGGCAATGAGAAGTACACGCCGGCCGAGCGCCGGCACTGGTCGTTTCAGCCGCGCGCCCATCCGGCTATTCCGCAAATACCCGGCATTGCCAACCCGATCGACGCATTCCTGACGGCGCGATTGCAGAAGGACGGACTGCGGATGGCGCCGATGGCGGATCGCGCAACGCTGATCCGCCGGCTTTATTTCGACATGCTGGGGCTGCCGCCGCCGCCCGCCGAGGTGGATGGGTTCGTGAAGGACCGGAGCGCAGCGGCATGGGAGAAGCTGGTCGACCGGGTGCTGGCTTCGCCGCACTATGGGGAGCGCTGGGGACAGCACTGGCTGGATGTGGTGCGCTTTGCCGAGACGGACGGATTTGAATACGACACGCACCGCAGCGATGCCTGGCGGTTCCGCGATTACGTGATCCGGTCGATACAGCAGGACAAGCCCTTCGATGTTTTTCTGCAGGAACAACTGGCCGGCGATGAGATGTTCCCGGGCAATCAGGATGCCCTCATCGCGTCGGGGCTGCAACGGATGGGTCCGCTGCGCAAGAACGCGGGGAATCAGGAAGTAGCGAGCAGCCGCAACGAAGTTCTGACGGAGATGACGAACCTGGTGGGGTCGGGGCTTCTGGGCGTGACGCTGGGCTGCGCGCGCTGCCACGATCACAAATTCGATCCGCTGCGGCAGAAAGACTACTACCGCATGCAGGCGTTCTTCTCCGCCGTGCATGACAAGGATGTTTCGCTGGCGACGCCGGAAGAAGAGGCGGTTTACAAGGCGAAGAAGGAGTCGATCGAGTCGGAGTTGAAGGAGATGAAGAAGCAGATGCGCGGGCTCAAAGGGGAGGAGCGCACGCGGATGGCGGCGCGGATCAAGGAGGCGGAAGAGAAAACGCCGGAGCCGCTGCCCTCGATCTTCAGCGTGGCCAACGACAAGGCGAAGGCTACGCCGATCCACGTACTGGCTCGCGGCGATCACATGAACAAGGGCGACAGCGTGGCGCCGCGGACGCTGGGAGTGCTGCTGCCGGACGGCGCGGCGGAGCTTTCCGCCGACACGCCGAACCCGCGCACGGTGCTGGCGAAGTGGATCACTGAGCCTGCCAATCCGCTGACGGCGCGAGTGTTTGTGAATCGCATCTGGCACTATCATTTCGGGCGCGGCATTGTAGCCACGCCGAACGATTTCGGGCGCATGGGGGCGCGGCCGACGCATCCGGAACTGCTCGATTACCTGGCCAACGAATTCGCGGGCAACGGGTGGCGGATGAAGCCGATTCACAAGCTGATCCTGATGAGCCGGGCCTACCGCCAATCGGCGGCATCGCCGATGGAAGCGGCGGCGGCGGCGAAAGATCCGGACAACACATTGCTGTGGAAGCACTCGATCCGGCGGCTGGATGCGGAGCAGATCCGCGACGCGATGCTGGCGGTGAGCGGGCGGCTGAACGCGAAGGCGGGCGGGCCCAGCGTCATTATCCCGGTGGAACAGGAGTTGGTGGATCTGCTGTACAAGCCTTCGCAATGGGCCGTGACCAAGGACATCGCCGAACACGACCGGCGGACGATCTACCTCATTCACAAGCGCAACCTGCGGCTGCCGATGATGGAAGTTTTCGATGCTCCGGACATGCAGATCAGTTGCGCGCGGAGAGAATCGAGCACGCACGCGCCGCAAGCGCTGGAGCTGCTGAACGGGGATTTCGCCAACAGCATGGCGAGATCGTTTGCGACGCGGCTGGACAAGGAAGCGGCCACTCAAGCCGAGCAGGTGGATCTGGCCTACCGGCTGGCGGCGGGCCGGCTGCCGAACGCGAAAGAGAAGGCGGCCGCGCTGCGCTTTCTGGCCAAGCAGCCGCTGAGCGAATTCGCGGTGGCATTGCTTAATCTGAATTCGTTTCTTTACGTGAATTGACATGAACGAACACATTCGCTTCACTCGCAACCGCCGCGAATTTCTTCGCGATGCTTTCTGCGGTTTCGGCTCACTGGCCTACACATCGCTGCTTGCCGAGGAGCAACTGCGGGCGGCGGGGACGAATCCGCTTGCCGCCAAGCCGCCGCATCATGCGGCGAAGGCGAAGTCGGTGATCTTTCTGTTCATGGCGGGCGGGCCGAGCCATATCGAGACGTTCGATCCGAAGCCGCTGCTGAACGAGTTGAACGGACAGAAGCGGCCGAAGGAATTCGGGGAAGCGAAGTATCAGTTTGTGACGGCGGAAGCGAAGCTGCTGGGGGCCAAGCGGACCTTCCAGAAGTACGGCAAGAGCGGGATCGATGTATCCGATCTGCTGCCGCATACGGCGCAAGTGGTGGATGAACTGGCTGTCATCCGGTCCTGCCATGGCGACATGGTGGTGCATTCGGCGGCGCAGTATCAAATGATGACGGGGCGGATCATTCCCGGGTTTCCGGCGATGGGATCGTGGGTGATGTACGGGCTGGGGGCGGAGAGCGATTCGCTGCCGGGCTACGTTGTCATCCCGGATCCGAAAGGGGCGCTGGAAGCGGGGCAGCCGATGTACACGCAGGGCTTCCTGCCGGCGCTGTTTCAGCCGGCGATGCTGCGGCCGGGCAACAAGCCGATCCTGAACCTGGATCTGCCGAAGCAGGTCACGCGCGAGCAGCGCAAGGCGACGGTGGATTTGATTCGGGAACTGAATCAAGCGGGTCCGCATGCGGAGCATCCGGAGTTTGCGGCGCGGATGAACGCCTACGATCTGGCGTTCAAGATGCAGACGGAAGCGCCGGAGGTGTTCGATATCCGGCGGGAATCGGAAGCGACGCGGGAGATGTACGGAGTGGGCAAACAGCCGACGGACGATTACGGACGGCGTTGCTTGCTGGCGCGGCGGATGGTGGAGAAGGGAGTGCGGTTCGTGTGCGTGGTATCCGGGGGAGGGCCGGGCAACATGCAGTGGGACGCGCATGAGGACATTGAAGAGAACCACTTGCGGATGGCGGCGCAGACGGACCAGCCGGTGGCGGCTTTGATCAAGGATCTGAAGCAGCGGGGGATGCTGGAGGAGACGCTGGTGCTATGGGGCGGCGAATTCGGCCGCTCGCCGGAGGCGCAAGGCGGGAAGGGCCGGGACCATCACAATCTGGGGTTCACGATGTGGATGGCGGGCGGGGGGATCAA
>JAEUQG010000588.1 GCA_016789755.1 Bryobacterales bacterium | reverse complement strand
GGGTGGAGACGCGGGGGGAAATGCGGCTGGTGGATTTCTCGGCCGTTCCACCGAGCGTGGAGCGCTTCGGCGCCGATCACGGACTGCCGCCGGGATGGACGGACGCGTTTCCTGTGGGGGGGAAACTGGTCTTCGCCTCGGAAAAGGGGCTACTGCGGTTCGATGGATCGCAGCGGCGGTTTACGGCGGATGGCTCGTTTGGGGCGCAGTTCTCTGACGGATCGCGGGGCGTTCTGCTGATGAAGGAAGATGAAGGGCGCAATTTGTGGATTAGCGGGTTCGGCTACCACGGGGCGCTTTCGCCGAAGGGGGTGTGGCATCCGATGCGGCTGCTGCCGGCGGGCATCGAGGAGTTCTACAGTATCCTGCCGGAGGACGGGGGCGTGCTGTGGGCGGCAGCTCCGGACGGGCGGCTGGCGCGGATGGAGAATCCGCTGCGCGAACCGGCTCCGCTGGAGGTACATATACGGCGCGTGCTGGTAGGGGACGAAGGAGTGCCGCTGTACGGCGGGGCCGGGCCATCGAAGGTACGGGAGGTAGGGCACGAGCGGAACAATCTGCGGGTGGAGTTCGCGGCTCCGTATCCGGCGGCGCAGAATGTGGAGTATCAGGTTCTGCTGGAGGGCGCGGGCGGGTCGTGGTCGGGGTGGACGAAGGAGACATGGAAAGATCTGAGTAATTTGTGGGAAGGCAATTACCGGCTGCGGGTACGGGCGCGGAACGCATTCGGGCAGGTGAGCGGAGAGGCCGGGTTTGCGATGCGCATTCTGCCGCCGTGGTACCGGCGGTGGTGGGCCTATGGCTGTTATGCGGCAGCGGGGTCGTTTCTGTTGTGGGTGGTGCTGCGATGGCGAGTGCGGCAATTGCGGGCGGACAATCAGAAGCTGGAATCCATGGTGCATGAACGGACGGAAGAGATCCGGCGGCAGCGCGACCGGATCCAGGAGCAGGAGGCGAAGACGGAATCGTTGTTACTGAACATTCTGCCTTCACCGGTGGCGGCGGAATTGCGGGCGAACGGGGCAGTGACGCCGACGCATTTCGACGATGTGACGGTGTGCTTCACGGATTTTGTGGGATTCACGGTATCGAGCGAACAACTAGATGCGCGCAATCTTGTGGCGCACCTGCACGAGTACTTCACGGAGTTCGACCGGATCATCGCCAAATGCGGGCTGGAGAAGCTGAAGACGATCGGGGATGCGTACATGTTCGTATCGGGGCTGCCGCAGGCGCGCGCGGACCATGCGGTGGCGGCAGTGCGGGCGGCGCTGGAGATTCTGGAGGTATCGAAAGCACTGGCGCAGCGGGAGGGCGGGATGCCGTGGCAGCTTCGAGTAGGCTTGCATTCGGGTCCGGTGGTGGCGGGGGTGGTAGGGGTTCAGAAGTTCGCCTTCGACATCTGGGGCGATACGGTGAATGTGGCATCGCGAATGGAATCGAGCGGGGCGGCGGACCGGGTGAACCTATCGGCGCGGACCTACGAGTTGGTGAAGGAAGAGATAGAGTGCGAGGCGCGAGGCGCGGTGCGGACCAAGGACGGGCGGGATCTGGAGATGTATTTCGCCAACGGGGTGAAGGCGGGCGTTAGAGCGTAAACGAGCTGCCTTCGCGGGCAACTTCGACGGCGGCGAACTCTTTGGCGGCGTCTTCGGCAATGGCGCGCAGTTGATCGTCGGTGTGCGAAGGGTCGTGATGGAAGAGGAGAAGTTTTTTCACTCTGGCGGCCCTTGCGACGCGCGTGGCCTCTAACCAAGTGCTGTGACCCCAGCCGCGTTTGGAGCGGTATTCTTCGGGGGTGAACTGGGCGTCGAAGATGAGGATGTCGGCATCCATGGCGTGTTCGAGGAGACCTTCATCGAAACGAGGTTCGCCGTGTTCGTGATCGCAGGCGTGGACGACGACGGCTCCGTTGGCTTCGACGCGAAAGCCGGTGGCGCCCTGGGGATGATGGAGGGGGAAAGTACGGACGCGGGCTCCGCCTAATTCGACGGGGCCGGCGGACAAGTGATGAAACTCACGGTGGGCGGCAAGGAGTTCGAACTGGACGGGGAAGTAGGGGTGGGTCATCTGGCCTTCGAGGATGTCCTTTACATCTTCGGGGCGGCGGGTGGAATGGAAGGTGACGCGGTTGGCAGGGCTGTAGAGGGGAGCGAAGAAAGGTATGCCCTGGATGTGATCCCAATGGAAGTGCGTCATGAGGACGTTGAGATTGAGGCTGCGGCCCTGGGAGCGGTCAAGGAGCGAAAGACCGAGTTTGCGCGCACCGGTGCCGCCGTCGATGACGAGGACCTCACCGCTGGGGAGGCGAAGTTCGAGACAAGTGGTGTTGCCTCCAAAGCCCAAATTCTCGGGAGCAGGAGTGGGAATGGAGCCTCTCACTCCCCAGAGTTGGAGCTCAATGCGAGTAGGATTCATGAGAACGCGCTCTTTGTGTATCTCATAGTTTGCCTCAATTGAGACTCATCGTGCTGAGAGCAGGGATAGCGGACATCCGATGTACACTGAAAGATCCATCATGAGGGCGGATGTAGTTTCGAAGGTTATTTTCGAGTATGCGACGAAGATCGGCAGCGCGAGAGAGACCGATGCCAGCCTGCGGCTGAACGCGGACATGGCGCGCGACCTGGTGGGCGCCGACCGGTGCAGCATCTGGTTGATCGACGCCAAGGCGCAGCAGCTTTGGACAAAGGTGGCGCATGGGGTGGAGGAGATCCGGATACCGATCGGGCAGGGGGTAGTGGGGGCGTGCATAGCGGGCAAAGAGACGATTGTGGTGAACGATACGTCGCTTGATCCGCGTTTTCTATCGAGCGGCGATTACGCGGTGAAGAGCCTGCTGGCGATCCCGCTGCGCGGGGAGGACGGAAGTGTTATCGGGGCGTTGCAGGCGCTGAACAAGCAGGGCGGGTTCACGCAGGAGGACGTCGATTTGTTGGGGCTGGCGGCAGCGTACTCGGCGTCGGCGCTGGAAACGCAGATGCTGCGGGAAGAGGCCGAGGCGGCGCGGCTGATGCGGAAGGAACTGGAGATTGCGCATAGCGTGCAGCAGCGGCTGTTTCCACAGGATCCGCCGCGATTGCGAGGGTTGGATTACAGCGCGCATTGCCGTCCGGCGCGCTCGGTAGGTGGAGACTATTACGACTTCATTGCGCTCGACGACGGCGGGTTGTTCTTCACGCTGGGGGATGTGTCGGGCAAGGGAATCGCGGCGGCAGTGCTGATGGCGAGCATACAGGCATCGATCCGGACGCAGGTGCTGGGCGGAGTGGAATCGCTGGCGAACCTGATGGGGACGTTCAACCGGGCGGTCTATCTGTTTTCGATGGAAGACCGGTATTCGACGCTGTTCTGCGGGCTGCTGGACGGGTCGATGCGCAAGCTGACGTACGTGAATGCGGGACAGGTGCGTCCGTTGCTGCTGCGCTCGGGCGGCAAGATGGAGACGCTGGATAGAGGAGGGCTGCCGGTGGGGTTGCTGGAGGAAGCATCGTACGAGCAAGGGGAAGTGATCCTCGAAACCGGGGATTTCATTGTTGCGTTTTCCGATGGGATCAGCGAGGCGACGAACGGCAAGGACGAGATGTGGGATGAGGCAGAGGCGCGCCGGGTAGTGAGGCTGAACGCGGGGCTAACGGCGGAAGGCATGGTGCGGAAGCTAATTGCGGAGGCGGATGCGTTTGCGGGGGATGCGGAACAGGCGGATGACTTGACGGTGGTGGCGTTGAAGGCGGTTTGAACGAGTTGCGTTCGTCTAGAAGATTCGTCCGAGGCCGAAGAACCAACTGCGGTGGCCGCGGTCTCCCCAACTGGCGCCGAGGTAGACGGGGCCGAGCCAGGTGCGGGCGACGAACATACCAGTGCCGCTGACAGGGAGTCCACGGTGGGATGCGTCGCCGGCGATTTTCGCGGCTTGCGCGAGGCCCACGATGGAAATGCGATCGCCGACCAAGGGCGGGAGTTTCCACACATCGCGCATGTAGCCGGCAGTGACAAGGCCGAATGCGTGACCGATGAGTTCGTTAGGGCCATAGGCTCCGAGGCGGAGGGGGCCGCCGAGGGAGAAGAATCGCACGCCCACGTTTCGCTCTCCGAAGGAGGTTCCGCCAGAGAGGCCGTAGACAAGCGAACCCTTCGGCGATAGGGGGAGGGCGGCGTTGTAGCGGATTTCCTGCTGCCAGAAGCCGTGCTGCGGGTAGAAGCGCAGGGAGGAAGAAGCACGGATGCCGCGGCGGGCGGCCACGGCATCGTCCTGGCCCTCATAATTGAATCGGAGCGATGCAACGTCGCTGCGGACGCCACCTTCGTCGAGATAGGGCTCACCGATGCGGCGGCGGGCGGAGACATGAGCGGCCATGTATCCAGCGCGGAGTTCGGCGTAGCGGCTGAAGGTGGCTCCGATGTCGAGGCCGGCGCCGTATTCGCGCAGCCTGTATTCGGCGGCGCGGGAGCCGCCGGAGTAGACTTCGAGTTTGGCGTCCTGCGTGTAGGCGCGGGGAGCGAGGAAGAGGGGGCTCTGTTCGCTAAAGGGGCGGTAGTATTCGGTGGCGATACCGTAGCGGGAACCGAAGCTGACGTCGGTGCGCAACTCGGAACGGTAGCCGCCGAGGTCGAGGAAGGTGAAGCGGCTGAGGAAGAGGAAGCCGACATTGGCCTGATCTTTGCCGTCGACTTCGACGGCGGGGAGAAAGAACGGGGGACCGTGCACTTTCTCGTGGGCGCTGACGAGCAAGCCGGTGGCTCCGTTGCGAGTGAGGAAGCGATAGCCCATGTGATCGAAGCGGCCTTGTCCGACGGCGCGTGTGAGTTCTTTTTCGAGGGCAGGGACGGAGACGGCTGCGCCGGCCAAGCGGGCGAGACGGCGCTCGAGGGCGGCATCCAATTTGGGATTGCCTTCGACCTCGACAAAGGCGACCTGTGTGGGCGTGTGGCGCTTGCGGATATCGCGGGCCGCCAAGTGCTTTTGGTAGTCCTCGGCGGGGAGGGCGAACCGGGTGAGGAGATTTTTCTTTTTCCCGGCGCCGGCACGGCCACGCTCGGCGAACTCCGCGTAGCGGTGGTAGTCGGCGGATGCCAGACCCTTGAGGTCGGCGACGATGACCAGGTCGGCGAGTTGCATATTGCGCAGTTCGTTGGTGCTGATGACGATGCTGACGGTGCGGCCGAGAACGCCGAGGAGAGTGCGGAGTTGTTTGGGGTCGACGGGTCCGGTGGAGAGATGGACGGCGATGACGATATCGGCTCCCATGCGGCGGACGACATCGACGGGGAGATTGTTCAAGGTGCCGCCGTCGGTGTAGATATTGCCGCCGGCCTCGGCGGGCTGGAAGACGGCGGGCATGGACATGGTGGCGCGCAAGGCATCGGCGAGGGAGCCGCTGTCGAAGACGGTTTCCTTGGCACCAATCATTTCGGTGGCAACGCAGCGAAATGGGATTGGCAGATCGTCGAAGGATTTCATCTCGGAGTAGGCGAGCGTGGTGCGGCTGAAGAGGAGATTGAGATGATGGCCGGAGTTCAAGCCGGCGGGGAACTGGACGCTTCCGTTGCGGAGGCCGAGTTCCAAGCGATTGGGGTAGGCGAGGCGGTCTTCCTTGCGGCGGTAGGAGAGGAAGGAATAGGGCACCTGTCCGCCGAGCAAGAGATCCCAATCGAGGGACTGCAACAACTGGCGGAGGTCTTTGGTGGACATGCCGCCGGCATAGAGTCCGCCGACGAGTCCGCCCATGCTGGTGCCGGCGATGAAATCGACGGGGATGCGGTTGTCCTCGAGCCATTCGAGAACGCCGAGGTGGGCCAAGCCGAGCGCGCCGCCGCCTTCGAGGGCGAGGCCGATCTTCGGCCGAGGCTGCTGGGCAAGGACGGGCAGACTGAAGAGAGCAAGCGACAGCGCACACCAGATCATGCAGATAACATGGTGGCACACAAGCCCGGCTCGCGATCTTATATGCTGAAGTTGGAATGCATCACGAGAGGAGAGCGCTGGAAGGGCCGCCGCTGCCGCCATTGAGTCCGGCGCCACATGCGGCGATGGCGGAGCCGGAACCGCCGAGCCGGGGGTGGATCGGCTGGTTGATTCTGCTGTGTATCGTTGGGGGAGCGTATCTGCTGCACCGGCGGATGGAACAGCAGGCGAAGTCGCCGGTGTTCTCGCCGGCGCGAACAGCGCGCGCACGGGTGGGGGCGCTGGAGCGGAATGTTCGGGTGACGGGCACGACGGCGGCGAGTAAGTATTCGTATCTGATCGCGCCGAAGTTGCAAGGCACGCGCGGACGGGAATCGAGCGAGTTGACGCTGACGCTAGTGAAACTGGCGACGCCGGGCATGAAGCTGAGGAAGGGCGATGTGGTGGCCGAGTTCGACCGGCAGTTCATGAACATACGGGTCGACGACTACCGGTCGAACGTATTGCAGTGGGAGCAGAATCTGATCCGGCTGCGCGCCAGTCTGGATCTTCGGCGCTACCAGCAACAACTGAAGGTGAAGCGGGCTAAGGCGCAGATGGAGAAAGCGGCGCTGGATCTGAAGACGGCTCCGGTGCGGTCGGCGATTCAGACGGCGCGATTTCAAATGAATTTCGATCAGGCCAAGGCGCAGTACGAGCAGTATTTGAAAGAAACGCCGGACGTGGATGCAAGCGAACTGGCTTCGATCCGCCGCTACGAGTTAGAGGTGGAAGAAGCGAAGCAGCAGTTGCGGAAGGCGCAGCGGAATGCGGACGATATGACGTATCGAGCGCCGCACGACGGGGTGCTGGTTCTGCGGCGAAACTACCGCAACGGGGAATTTGTGGAGGTGCAGGAGGGGGAATCGGTGGGCCCGGGATCGACGTTCGCGGAGGTTACGGACACCGCCTCGATTGTGATGCACGCGGTGGTGAACCAGGTGGACGCGGATCTGGTGAAGAACGGGGCGCAAGCGGAGGTAAACTTCGACGCCTATCCGGGACTGAAGCTTCCGGCGCGGGTAGTGTCGGTGGGCGCGGTGACGGCTCCGGCGGGACAGCGGGCGCAGTACGTCCGTTCGGTACCGTTGCGGCTGGCGATGGAAGGCCATGACGAGCGGGTGATCCCGAACCTAACAGCGAGCGCGGACATTCTCATTGAGCGCGAGGAAAACGCGGTGATCGTGCCGCTGGAATGCGTTTTTCGCGATCGCGACGGCACTCCGTACGCGTTGGTGCAGGCTGGCGGGGAATGGCAAAAGCGGGACCTGGAACTGGGCTGCGCGAACCATGTGGAAGTGGCCGTGCAGTCGGGCATCAAGGATGGCGAATTGATCGCCGCCGAGCCCAGATAAGAATCGTTTCTCCCTTGGAGGTATCATGGCAGCCACGGTGTGGAAAGGCCATCTGACGTTCGGTTTGGTATCGCTTCCGATTAAGCTTTTTACGGCCGCGCGGGCGGAGACCATCAGCTTCAATCAACTGCACAAGACGGATCATTCGCGGGTGAAGCAGAAGCTGTTCTGCGCGGCGGAGGACGTGGAGTTGACGCGCAGCGACATCGTGAAGGGCTACGAATACGAGAAGGACCGCTACGTGGTGGTGGATGAGGAAGAGATCAAGAAGATGGCTCCGAAGTCGGCGCGAGTCATGGAGATCCTGGAGTTTGTGAAGGAAAGCGAAGTGGATCCGGTGTTTTACGAGAAGTCTTACTACGTGGCTCCGGAAGACGCGGGGGAGAAGCCCTACTCACTGCTTCTGGAGGCGCTGAAGCGGAGCGGCTATGTGGCGCTGGCCCGCATTGCGATGCACAGCCGGGAACACATTGTGATTCTGCGGCCGTCGGGGAGCGGCCTCACGCTGCACACGATGTATTTCGAGGACGAGATCCGGAAGAGCGAATCGTACCAGGCCGATACGAGCGCGGTGTCGGACAAGGAACTGAGTATGGCGATGATGCTGGTGGAGGGCTTGGCGGCGCGGTTCGAGCCGGGCAAGTACAAGGACAGCTATCGCGAGAACCTGCGGGCGATGATCGACGCGAAAGTGGCGGGGCAGGAAGTGGTGGCTCCGGTGGAGGCACAGCAAGTGAAGGTAATCGACATCATGGACGCGCTGAAGGCCAGTCTGGCGGCGCTGAAAAAGCCGGCGGAAACGGCGGCGGCGGAAGATCAGCCGAAGGTGAGAAAGAGCGGCACGGCATGATGGGACGGCGGCGATTCGCATTGAGTCTGACGGCAGCGGGGATGGCCTCCGCACAATCGCCACACGCCGGACTGCTGGCGCGTTTGGAGGCTCCGAGCGGCGTGGTAGACGCGGTGGTGGATTCGGACACCTACAACGAGATAGACGATCAATTCGCGGTGCCGTACGCGCTGCTATCGGGCGAGAAGATGCGCGTGCACGCAGTATATGCCGCTCCGTTTCACAATGAGCGCTCGAAATCGGCGGGCGACGGGATGCAGAAGAGTTACGAGGAGATTGTGCGGCTGCTGGAGCGAATGGGGCGGGCGCCGAAGAACTTCGCCTACGCGGGGTCGGAGGCTTTTCTAGGAGCGGCGAAGAAGCCGGTGGACAGTCCCGCGGCGCGGGATCTGATAGAGCGCGCGATGGCGCGGCGGAACGGGCCGCTGTATGTCATTACGGTGGGGGCGCCGACGAACGTGTCGTCGGCGATTCTGATGGAGCCGAAGATTCTGGACCGGATTGTGGTGGTGTGGCTGGGGGGCCAGCCGTACGATTGGCCAACGGCGCGCGAGTTCAACCTGTTTCAGGATCTGCACGCCTCGCGGGTGCTGCACGATTCCGGGGTGGCGATGGTGAACATTCCGACGCAAAATGTTTCGGAGCATCTGCGCACGACCACGCATGAGGTGAAGTATTTCCTGGCCGGCAAGTCGCCGCTGGCGGAGTATCTGCACCAGGAATTCGTGAAGTTCGCGGAGTGGAAATCGAAGCCGCAGAGCTTTGCCTATTCGAAGGTTATTTGGGATATTTCGGCGGTGGCATGGCTGATCAATCCGAAGTGGGTGCCGTCAAGAATTGTGCCGAGCCCGTATTTGACGGACGATTTCCGCTACCGGGCAGGGGAGGCGAGCCGACATCCGGTGCGTGTGGCGATGGATTGCAACCGCGATGAGATCTTCAATGATTTGTTCAAGAAATTGGCGAGGGGGAGATAGGGACGGAAGACGGGAGAGAGCAGTTAGTTGATTGGGTGGTTGAGGAGCTGGCGCATGGCGTTGCGCAGGACTTGTTCGACGGCGGGGGCGACTCGGGAGGCGCGCTCGGAGACTTCGTAGCCGCCTTGGGAGTAGGAGACGGCAGTGCCGATGTAGCCGGGTCCGAAGTCGCCGTAGGCGGCCATGAGCACGTGGCGGCCGGGGCTCATTTGCTGGGCTTCGAGCTGGTATTCGACGAATAGCTCGCCGGGCATGTGGAGGATGGAGTAGGGACCGATGTGGAGGGCGGCGAGCGTGGTCTTGCGGCCTTTTTCGACGCGGTCGAGCCAGGCGAGGTGTATGGCGGCTTCGCGGCGGTCTTCGAATTTGGAATTGGGATCGTGGAGTTTGGCGGTGAGCGGGGCGCGGGTGATGTGGTTTCCTTTGGGCAGGGCCACCGCGGTTGTATTCCAGGCAATGGAAGGAATAGGTGTGCGTTCGACGGC
>JAEUQG010000586.1 GCA_016789755.1 Bryobacterales bacterium | reverse complement strand
AACAGCATCAACGCGATGATTTGGAACTACCACGATGACGATGTTTCCAGCGAGCCCGCGGGCATTGCGTTGTCGGTTGGGGGCGTGCCGGCCACGGCGAAGCGTGTACTGCTGCGCCATTACCGCATCGACCAGCAGCATTCCAACGCCTATACGCTGTGGAAGGAGATGGGCTCGCCGCAGCAGCCTACGCCGCAGCAGTATGCCGCGCTCGAAGCCGCCGGGCAATTGAAGATGCTGGGTTCGCCGGCGTGGGTGACGCCCGCCAAAGGCATTGTCGAGGCGAAGTTCGCGCTGCCGCGGCAGGGCGTGTCTCTGGTGCAGATCACTTGGTAGAACCAAACGCGATGCGCTGGCCGATTGCGTGGTTGATCACGGCCGCGATTGCCATCAGCTATCTCGACCGCCAAACGCTGCCGGTCGCGATTGCCGCGATCCAGCGGGAAATTCCGGTGAGCAACACGCAGTTTTCGCAATTGCAGGCGGCCTTCCTCATCGCCTACGCCGTGATGTATGCCGCCGGAGGCAAGCTGATGGATCTGTGGGGGACGCGAATGGGCTTTGCTGTAATCATGGTGGCGTGGTCCGCCGCGTGCGCGGGTCACGGATTGGCGACGGCGTTTCTGGGGCTGGCGGTGTGCCGGTTCCTGCTGGGCATGGGCGAAGGCGGAGGCTTTCCCGCCGCCACCAAAGCAGTGGCGGAGTGGTTTCCTGTTGCGCAGCGGTCGACGGCGATGGGGATGATCAACGCGGGGACGGCGGTGGGGGCGGTGATCGCTCCTCCGGCCATTGCCGGCATCATCGGTCTGTGGAACTGGCGCTGGGTCTTCTTTATTACGGGATTGGCGGGCATTGTGTGGACGTGGTTCTGGTGGCGCATGTATTTCACGCCGGCAGCGGCGGAGGAAACGGCTGAGGCCACGCCCTGGTTGCGACTGCTGGCGATGCGCCAGGTTGTGGGGTTGGTCTGCGCCAAGTTTCTGAGCGACGCCGCCTGGTATTTCTATCTTTTCTGGCTTCCGAAGTATCTTTACGACGTTCGCGGCTTCGACACCAGGCAATTGGGCGCGTATGCCTGGATCCCCTATGCGGCGGCCGGATTCGGGAGTCTGCTGGGGGGATGGTTTTCCAGCCGGCTGCTCAATTCGGGAGCATCGGTGAACAAGGCGCGCAAAGTGGCGTTGGGCCTCAGTGCGGCGTGCATGCCGTGGATTTTCTTCGTCACGCAATCGCCGGTGGAACTGGCGCTGGTGCTGTTCAGCCTGGCGTTCTGCGGACAGCAATCGTGGTCGACGCTGGTGATGACGCTACCGGCGGACCTTTTCCCCCGCAGCACGGTTGGAGCGGTGGCTGGGCTGGTGGGATTCGGCGGGGCGATGGGCGGCGTCGTGTTCGGGTTAGTGGTGGGCCGGTTGCTGGATGCTGGGGCCGGATACCAGCCCGTTTTTGCCATGGTGAGCCTGATGCATGTGACTGCATTCGGAGTGATTCTGGCGGCCATTCCGCGGGTGGAAGCAGTGGCTGGGAGGCAGAACTGAAATGGTACTTCTCTACAGCCAGTGCTGTATTGTATTGCCCAGGTAACTGTGTTACCGTTTGTTCAGAAGGCAGGCCGTTCGGTGACCTGCCGATGCGATAGACGAATGATTCTCACCCACCGAGCCATTGAATTTTCCTCGAAAAGCAACCCGACTCGGCGTGGTATCTCAGGAAGGAGAGACCCTGTCTATGGAGATCACGCAAGAAGAATTGAAAGCGCAACTGATGCAGCAAAGTGAAGAGTTCCGGCACCTAGTGGAACAGCACGCAGATCTGAAGCACCGTGTGCACGAACTCGAAGCCAAATCGCACCCTACTGAAGACGAACAGTTGGAAGAAGCGCGGTTGAAGAAGCTCAAACTGCAGATCAAGGATCAGATGACGGACTACATGAACCGGCACCGTCCGGCCGTGGTCTGATCTCTGCATCGGAAGCGCGAAAGAAAAGAGAAGGGCCCGGGCCGCGGAAAAGCGGTTCGGGCCTTTCGGTTTTCCGGGAGGTGATTCTGTTCGCTCTGCTTGCCCTGGCTATTCCGCTGCTGCTGTGGGCGGCGACCTTGAGCGCCACCAGTTGCATTGTTGTGGATGCGCGGCCGGGAACACGAGATCGCATTCCCTGTGGAATCATTCAGCCGGGGAGAGCTTACTTCTTCGGGGTTGTGACGGAGATCCGCTACACGGGAAAGAACTGGAGCGACCCCTCGACCGCCCCGATGTATAAGGTGCGCTACCGGGTGGAAGAAGCGTTGCTCGGGGTTGATGCGGGTGAGATGGTCACGGTGTTCGAGCCGGAGAAGCATAGCGTTGGCGCTCGGGTATTTGTGGAGGCCCATCGTGAATGGAACGGAGAATGGCGTTACCCTATTTGCGGGCGCACGCTGGTGGCCGGGCTGGCCGGGTTTCTGCGCGCGCGGCTCCAGATGAAGCCAACCGAGGGGACAAGCCTCACGGTGCATGCAAGGCTGCGGAATCGGGAAAGCACTCCGGTGCGGATGCGGGTGCGGATCGACGGGCCGGTGCGCAGGGCAGGGAGAACCAACGCCAAGGGCGAAGTGCGATTCGGCGACCTGCCGCCGGGGCGTTATTCGGTGGAAGCGGATCGGCAAACGGCGGGCACGGTGGAATCGCGGGAGGTGACGGTGCTGGCGCAAAGCTGCGGGGTAGCCTTTCTGTGGCTGGAGAATGGTTCGCGGTAGCGTGCGTGGCAGTGGCGTGGCGCTGTTACCATGGATGCGATGAGCACGAGCCCATTGCGTAAAGACAGAGTGCAACAGGTATTGCTGGGCGTGCTGACGCTGTTGGGGGCATACCTGTGTTTCACCATCGTGCAGCCGTTCCTGATGCCGGCGATCGCGGCCGGGGCGCTGGCGATTCTATTCCATCCGGTGCATGCCAAGATGCGGAAACTGGGGCTGGGTCCGAACATGGCAGCGGCGAGCGGGGTGGTGCTGATCCTAATGCTGACGCTGATTCCGACGGTGTTTCTGACGGCGTCGCTGGCACGCGATTTGAAGTCGCTGTATGCGCTGCTGTCGGAGAAGTCGACGGCCGATGGAGGCTGGGAGACGTGGTTGACGCACGTGCTGGACCGGCCGCTGGCGACGGTGGGCATCGATGTGGACGATCCGAACTTCAGTCTCAAGACGATGCTGCTCGGTTGGGCGGACGCGGCGAGCGCGACGATGGTAAGGATTCTGCGCGGGCTGGCGGGAAACCTGGCCGGCGTGCTGTTCCAGACGTTCGTGTCGCTGTTCACCCTGTACTATCTGCTGCGGGACGGGGCGGCGATCCGGCAGTCGATCAAAGACCTGCTGCCGTTGGACGCGGCGACGATCGACCGGCTGTTCTTCGAGGTGCAGAACACGGTGCTGGCGAACATGTACGGCGTGGTGGCGGTGGCGGTGGTGCAAGGCGCATTAACGGGAGTAGCGTTCTTCGGGCTGGGGCTGCCCTCGCCGATGCTGTGGGGGATTGTGGCGGGGATGTGCTCGATGATTCCGTTGGTGGGCCCGCCGATCGTGTGGGCGCCGGCGGCGATCTATCTGGCGGCGAGCGGCCAATACGGCAAGGCGGCGATTCTGGCGGGATTGGGGCTGGGGGTGATCGGGCTGGCGGACAACTTCATCCGCCCCTACATCGTGAGCGGGCAGGTGAGCCTGCATCCGCTGCTGATTTTCTTCGCGCTGCTGGGCGGAGCGCAGTCATTCGGATTGATGGGCATTTTCATCGGGCCGGCGGCGCTGTCAGTGACCGCGGCGTTGTTCGAGTTGCTCACGCATCCGGCGAAACACGCAACACCGCCGAGCCCCGAATCGCATCCTGTTTGAGAGTTTGCAAGGCGGTGTTGGCCTCCGTCAGAGGAAATTCGACGGTGTGCGTGCGGATGGGAATTCCGGCGGCTACTTTGAGGAACTCCTCGCCATCGTGACGGGTGTTGTTGGCGACGCTGCGGATGACGCGTTCGTGATAGAGCAAGGAGTAGGGGAACGACGGGATGTCGCTCATGTGGATGCCGCCGAGGGCGAGTGTGCCGCCTTTTTCGAGAGCGCTGAGCGCGGCGGGCACGATCTCTCCGGCGGGGGCGAAGACGATGGCGGCGTGCAGCAACATGGGGGGCATATCGAAGGTATCGCCGGCGAAGACGGCGCCGAGTTCGAGCGCGTGCTGGCGGTGCCGTTCGTCACGGGTCAAGGCGTAGACCTCGATGCCCCAATGGCGTGCGACCTGGAGGGCGACGTGCGCGGCTGCTCCGAAGCCGTAGAGGCCGAGGCGTCCGCCGGGGCGGATGCCGCTGAGGTGGAGGGCGCGGAATCCGATGATGCCGGCGCAGAGCAACGGGGCGGCGGAGAGCGAGGAAAAGCCATCGGGGATGGGGTAGACGAAATCCTCGGGCGCCACCATGTATTCGGCGAAGCCGCCGTTGACGGAGTAGCCGGTGAAGTCGGGGTGGCTGCAAAGGTTCTCGCGGCCGGAGCGGCAGTAATGGCAATCGCCGCAAGTGCGGTGGAGCCACGCCACGCCGACGCGTTGGTTGGGAGCGAATCGGGCGCCGCCGCCGCGCTCGACGGTGCCGACGACCTGATGGCCGGGGATGAGCGGCATCTTGCGGGCGTGGAGTTCGCCTTCGACAATGTGGAGATCCGTGCGGCAAACGGCGCAGGTGTTGACCCGAATCAACACCTCTCCCGGGGCTGGTTCGGGGACGGCTACCTCTTCCAAATGAAGAGGGGACTGCGCCACGGGTAGCTGAGCGTGTAGAATACAGGCTTTCATAGGTAATCTCTATGCACTTAGCATTCCACCTTTTTCTGGTCCTGGCAGGGCCGGTGAACGCGCAGCCGATCGACATCGGATCGCGCCGAGAGTTATTCGTAGACCGGCTGTTGATCGACAAGCTGATCAATGCGCGGCTGGAGTTGCAACGGCCGCGGGAAATGGGTCCGGTGCACAAGTTCGACAAGCCGTGGGAAGGGGCCTTCAGCGGCTATTCGACGCTGATTCACGAGGGCGGGTTGTACCGGCTGTATTATCGCGGCATTCCGAATTCGGGGAGCGATGGACGGCAGGGGGAAGTGACGTGCTATGCGGAATCGAAGGACGGCATCCACTGGACGCGTCCGAACCTGGGTCTGGTGGAGGTGCATGGGACGAAGGAGAACAACGTCATTCTGGCCACGCCGCCTTATACGCACAATTTCGCTCCGTTTCTGGACCGCAAGCCTGGCGTGCCTGCCTCGGAACGGTTCAAGGCGGTGGGCGGGACGACGAAATCGGGGCTGACGGCGTTTGTGTCGGCGGATGGAATCCGCTGGCGGAAACTGAAAGAAGAGCCGATTCTGCCGCCGGGCGGATCGCGCTACGATTCGCAGAATCTGGCGTTCTACAGCGAGCCGGAGGGCAAGTATATCTGCTATTTCCGCACCTTTAAACGGATCAACGGGCAGAATTACCGGTGGATATCGAGGACCACGAGCGATGACTTCCGGACGTGGGCGCCGGAGGCGGAGATGACGTTCGGCGGGGCGCCGGCGGAGCATCTGTACACGAACCAGACGAGCGAGTATTTTCGCGCTCCGCATATCCGCATAGCGATTGCGGCGCGGTTTTTTCCGGGGCGCCAGGTGATCGACGACGAGGAGGCGAAGGCGATCCATGTCGATCCGAAGTATTACAAGGACATTTCCGACGCCGTGTTGTTTTCGACGCGCGGCGGAACGGCTTACGACCGGACGTTTATCGATGCCTTTATCCGGCCCGGGCTGGGACTGGAGAACTGGGTTTCGCGGACGAATTATCCGGCATGGAACGTAGTGCAGACGGGGCCGGCGGAGATGTCGCTGTACGTGAACAAGCATTACGGGCAGCCGACGGCGCAGTTGGTGCGTTACGCGATGCGGTTGGACGGGTTCGCATCGGTGCGTGCGGGCGCCGAGGGCGGGGAGTTGGTGACGAAGCCGTTGCGGTTCCGTGGCGCGGGGCTCGATTTGAATTTTGCGACGTCGGCGGGCGGCAGCGTGCGTGTGGAATTGCAGGACGAGAATGGGACGGCGATTCCCGGATACGGGCTGAGCGAGGCGAAGGAGTTGATTGGGGATCAGATTTCGCGCGCGGCGCGCTGGGCGCAGGGCGGGGATGTGAGCGCGCTGGCGGGGAAGACGGTGCGGGTACGGTTTGTGTTGAAGGACGCGGACTTGTATTCGTTCCGGTTCCAGTAGAACGTGAGGGAGGTGTGTGTTTCCGGGGATGGAATGGTGAGCCGGGCGGGACTCGATGAAAACGCTCTGTCCAACATTCAATAACATACAGCAAAATCAAACCGCTGAAGGCGGCTGGGACCGCCAGAACCGCTGCATACTGGAACGCCAGAGGAACGCGCCTCTCTGAGCAGGCTGTTCAAAAAGGGATATCGCTTACCTTTGACCTTCCCAATTTCCCATATCGTTTCTTGCGTCGACGCCAGATATCGCGGGCAAATCGGCTTCTGTCCTCAGGCGAAGTGGCCTTGATCATCGCCACGGCATCGGCGACACTCATGCTGTCACTGTTCCCTTTCATCGCCGAAACCGCAACAACCCACTGACCCAATGTCCTAGCTCCGAGTGTGGGATTGGACTGGCGCGTTTTGCGACCCAACCCAGAGGTTCGCATGGCGTTAGCGGACAGAATGTTGCACCTGCGGCAAGTCCAGAACAGATTGTCCCAACTGTCGTTGTCCTCGTGCCCATCAATGTGACCAATTTCAACATGTGAATCCGAGCCGCACAACGAGCAAATGGGATCACCCAAAGGTGGCGTTGCGTTAGCTCGGTAGCGATACGCTCGATCCGTCAAGTTCTTCGTCAATCGAACAATGCGAATCCTCTTCATAAGCTTAGAGCCACAGCGATGCCGACAATCAGCACCAACGCACCGACTGGAAAATCTGACCCTGAATCGCCTAGCGGATCGTCATAGAATGCGAACTCAGGTGTTGCTGCATGGCTCAATGGAACGCCGAGTGGAATATTGGTCCAGGAACTGACATTTTGGGCATACAGGAGGGGCTGATTACTGTCCTCCGCAGGCGCATAGCCAGGGTAGACACCAGCCTTGCCCCCGAAAAACTCTTCCAGCGTCAAACCACGGCTTACGTTAATCTCAACTTGCCGTCGAAGCGCTTCCCACCCCGCTTCA
>JAEUQG010000549.1 GCA_016789755.1 Bryobacterales bacterium | reverse complement strand
TGCGGGACGGCTGCGTGTTGCCGCCGCCGCGGCCCGGTCTAGGCATTATTCTTACCGACGAAATCAAGGAGCGCTATCGGTTTCAGCCGGGGTCCGGTGAATTCAACAGTGTTCCAGGGAAGATTCTACGCGACTGATATGGCACATCTCTTTCTCGACGTGCCCATACACGCTCCCACACTCGCGGCCATAGGCGCCGCGCACGACGTCTCCATCGACGTCTATGAACAACCGGAGGAACGTCCACGGGAACTGCCCGCCGGCCGCATTGCGCAGGCCGAGATACTCTTCTGCACTTACCCGCCATCGAACTTTTCGGCGATGCGGAAGCTGCGCTGGATCCAGATCGCTTCAGTGGGTTACTCGCAACTGTTCGGACTCGGGTTGGCGGAGCGAGGGATCGCGGCAACCAACGCGCGTGGCTGCTTTGACGCTCCGATCGGCGAATGGAACATCGCGATGATGGTGAATCTGGCCCGCGATCTGCGAACCATGATCCGGCATCAAGACGGAGGGGTGTGGGACCGGGACGCCCGGTTTCAGCGGGAGATTCGCGGGCTGACGGTGGGCATCTGGGGGTATGGCGGTATCGGGCGGGAAACGGCCCGGCTCGCCCGCGCATTGGGAATGCGGGTCCACGTGCAAACGCGCAACGGCATCGCTTCGCGCGAGAGGACGTATGCCGTGCCCGGCACCGGCGATGCAGACGGCACTCTTCCTCATCGTGTGTTCCAAGCAGGCGAAGAACTGGAGTTTCTTCGCGACCTCGATTTTCTTGTTGTGGCTACGCCCCTCACCTCCGCCACGGAGGGGATGATCGGCGAACGCGAGTTGAGGGCGCTGCCGCGTCACGCCTGCCTACTGAATCCGGCGCGCGGACCTATCATTCAACAACGGGCTTTGCTCCGGGCATTGGAGGAAGGCTGGATCGCCGCGGCGGCGCTGGACACGCATTACGCTTATCCGCTTCCGCCGGAGCATCCGTTGTGGCGCTATCCGAACGTGATTCTCACACCGCATATCTCCGGCAGTTCGCTGAGCCCGCATTTCCAAACGCGGCTTTGGGACATTTTCCGCATCAATCTGGAGAGGCTCCACAGGGGCGAGGCGTTGCTTAACCAACTCAGCAGCCACCAACTCGCCGGCCACTGATCGCTCCGCTATGATGGCAATGCCGGATGAAACGCACACTGCTCCTTGTTCTTTGCGCGGCAACGCTGCAGGCTGACGAGTTCGACACGCTTCGCCTGCGCTGGCGCAACACGCTTACGGGAGGCGCATCGGATCTCTCCGTTCCACAGATTCGTTCGCGGCTTGCGTCGATCGAATCCACGGCGCGGAGTAATTGGGACCGCATGGACAAGTTTGCGGATCGCCGCGCGTTGTGGTCCGATCTTGCCAGTGCTTCCAACTCCAGCCAGATCACGTCGAACTTCCGCCGCATTCGCGACATGGCGCTGGCGTGGGCCACGCCGGGCCAAGCACTGCATGCCAGCGGCGACTTGCTGGCTGCTACGCGCTCCGCACTCGATTGGATGGAAGCCAACCGCTACCATGCACGCGTCACGGTGAAATACGACAACTGGTGGGATTGGGAGATAGGGGCTCCCATCGAACTCGGCAACATTCTTACGCTTCTTCACGAAGTGCTGACGCCGGAGGAGATCGCCAGGCAGGCCGCTGCCATCGATCGCTTTGTCGCCGACCCGCGCATCATGATCACCAGCACGGTCTCCACCGGCGCCAACCGGGTTTGGAAATGCAAGGCCGCGATCCTTCGTGCCGTTGCCGTGCGCGACGAGGCGAAGCTGAAACTTTCGAGCGATGCGCTCGATCCGGTGTTTGCTTATGTCGTCTCGGGTGACGGTTTCTATGAAGACGGCTCTTTCATCCAGCACGGGCGACATCCCTACACGGGCGGTTATGGGAAATCGCTGCTTGCCGATCTGGCCGATCTGCTCTACTTGCTGAACGGATCCGCCTGGGAGTTTCGACAGCCTTCGCGTGACAACCTGTATCGTTGGATCTTCGAGTCCTTCGAGCCCGTTCTTTATCGTGGGGCGATGATGGACATGGTGCGCGGCCGCGAAGTTTCGCGTTCAGGCTCCACCGATCATGCGGTGGGACATGCCACCGCGGCATCCATCCTGCGGGTCTCGCAGTTCGCGCCGGCCGAACTTGCCGCCTCTATGCGCTCGATGCTGAAGGCGTTCTACCTCTCAGACGATTCGCGGGATTGGGCAGCGGGGCGCTCGATGGAAGAGATCATGGCCATTCGCCAATTGCTGAACGATTCCGCCGTGGAGCGGCGAGGCGAGCTTACGGGCTCCTGGGTATTTGCCTCGATGGACCGTATCGTCCACCTTCGTCCTGGGTGGGGATTCGGTATTGCCATGCACTCTTCCCGTGTTTACAACTTCGAGAGCATCAACAGCGAGAATCTGCGCGCCTGGCATACCGCCGACGGCATGACGTTCCTTTTCAACTCCGATTTGACGCAGTACACGGACAACTACTGGCCAACGGCCGATCCGCAGCGCCTCGCAGGAACCACGGTGATTACGGGATCGACGGCGCGGCAGAGTCAGCTTAACGGCAGCAGCATCGCCGGCGGCGTGTCGATCGATGGGTTCACTGGAGCGATGATGCAGCTTCGGCCCGATGGGCGTCAGATGGATGCTCGCAAGTCCTGGTTCCTGTTCGATAACGAAGTCGTCGCTCTCGGCTCCGGCATTCAGGCCATGCAGGCGGCTTCGACCGTTGCGACCATCGTGGAAAACCGTCTCGTTCGTGATGAGCCGCCGTTTGCCCGTGCCGAAGATGGAACGTGGGCGCACCTGGCGTCTCCCGATACGGGCTATTATTTCCCGGGCGAGAAGGATTGGAAGCAGGAGCGTGTCAGCCGGACCGGATCGTGGAGTCTGATCAACGCGGGCGGTTCGGCCACCAACCTCACGCGCCGCTTTCACTCCATTTGGTTCGACCACGGCATAGCACCAGGCGACGCCTCCTATGCCTACGCTGTGCTTCCAGGGGCGTCAGAAGCGGAGACACAAGGCTACGCCGCAACTCCGGAGTTCACGGTCGTCGAGAATAGCGCCGCTGCTCATGCGGTCACAGAGATGACGCTTGGGATTACCGCGGCCAACTTCTGGAGCAATACGGTTCACAGCAGCGGGGGCGTATCCTCAGATCGCGTGGCCTGCGTGCTGCTACGGGCGCGCGATGGACAGTTGCACCTCGGGGTTGCCGATCCCACACAAGCAAGTGCGCCCATTCACATTGAAATCGAACGTGGGGCCGCGGCAGTCCTCGAAAAGGACGACGCCATTACCATCGATCAATTGTCTCCCACACTGAAGCTGACGGTGCATCCCGAAGGCGCCCTCGGCCGCACGCTGCGGGCGAGCTTCACGCTTCCATAGCCGATTCATGGCATAATCCGCGCATGTGTCTCTTGCTCTCCTTGCTGTTGGCGGCAGAGGTCTCCGCACAACCGATCCGGCAGTACCACGTCGAGCAGCAGCTTTCCGAATCCGGAGAGACCTCGGCCGCGGTGAGCATCGCCGACTTTGACGGCGACAGCAAGCCCGATGTGCTTCTCTCTACTGGCCGGCATTGGGCAGCGCCGATTCGCCTCTATCGCAACCGGGGAAAGCGCGCCTTTGGCGATCCTGTCACGATCGGCGCCAAGGGATACAAAAGCTACGGCATCCCAGCAGCCGACTTCGACCGCGATGGCCGCCTCGATTTTGCTGTGGGCACCGATCGCAACGATGAAAAGCCTGTCTACCGCAACGATGGCATCGGCGGGTTTGCGCTCGTGGGTCCTTATGGTCCGCCGGGTATGGTGACACGCAATCTGGCGGTGGCGGACCTGAATGGCGATCGTTTTCCGGACATTATCGCCGCCAATCGGGGAGGTGGGAACCGGCTATTCCTAAATGATGGCCGAGGGCGATTCGCCGCCGCTTTACCTTTCGGAACGGCCGAGGATCATACCGTTACGGTAGCTGTCGCTGATATGAACGGCGACGGCCATGCGGATCTCATCCTTGCTAATCGCGACGGGCAGCAGAGCGCCATTTACCTCAACGACGGTAAGGCCCGGTTCCGAGCGGGAGCTCTGTTCGGGCCGGCGAAGGCGGATACACGCGCTGTGGCGGTCGCCGATCTCAACAACGACGGGGCTCCCGATATTGTCGCCTCGCACCTGGGCCAAGGCACGGTGATCTACTGGAACAAAGCAGGCGCATTCGCGGCATCTCAGCCTCTTCATGCCTCTGGGGCGTACAGCCTCCTTGTCGCCGATATGAACAAAGACGGCAAGCCCGACATTGTGCAGGGCAGCGAGGAGGGCGCCAATTTCGTGCATTTCCAAACCGGGTCCCGGCAATTCAGAGCGGTTTCGTTTGGAGAAGGAAAAGGAACCACATACGGGGTCGCCATCGGTGACCTTGACGGCGATGGATTTCCCGATATTGCAGCCGCCCGTTCCGCTGTAGCGAGTGCGATGTTCTTCAGCAGTCCTGTTCGATAAATTCTCGCATTCCTTTTTCATCGGCCGATAAGAGCGATAGAGAAAGCCGTATGGTCACCAGCATAGGGATGCACCTGGAGAAGATACTCGAGAATCACCGCGCCTGGCTCGAGAAACGCGAAGGAGGGATACGAGCCGACTTCAGCGGCTACACGATGACGGAATCCCGTCTTGAAGCAGCCGATCTCAGCCGTGCCATCCTGCGCGGCGTATACCTCATGGAGAGTGAGCTTACCGATGCGAAGTTAGTACAAGCCTCGCTCGAGATGGCGGACTTGCGGAAATCGGTGCTCACCAACGCCGATCTGACCGGTGCGGATCTATCCCAGGCGCAACTGGATCACGTGTGGATGCCAAACGCCTCGCTCAGTGAATCGCGCCTGGTTGGCGTGGCTGTGCGCAAGGCCAATCTCCAGAACGTCCGTTTTCTGGACGCTGTCCTGCAAGGCTGCGATCTCAGCTACAGCAACGCCGCCAAGGCGTCATTCCATCAGGCTCGCGTGTTCGAGTGCGTCTGCATGGACGCCGTGTTTCAGAAAGCGTTGTTCTATCGCGCTCGTGTGCAGTTGTCGAAATTCCGCGGCGCATCGTTTGCGGAGTGCAACTTCTCCAGCGCTCAATTGCACAATTGCGATTTCGCCAGCACAGATTTCACCGAGGCGAAATTGCCCAAGGCCGATCTTTGCCGTTCCAGTTTCACCCGTGCCCAATTGCCCTACTGCGATTTTCGTGAGGCGATCCTCAAGGGCGCCAGTTTCAATGGCGCCAATCTAACGGGGGCCCGTTTTGGGGGCGCTTCTCTTTACACTGCCGACCTTCGAGGGGCGGATCTGAGCAGCGCCCGTGAACTGACGCAGGAACAACTGATGCAGGCGCTCACTGATTCCGACACGGTGCTGCCAAACGGTTCGCGGGGACCGTACATGAAACGATCCGGCGCGGAGCGCCCGCGCTAGTCGAAGAACGCGTAGACGTTGCCTACTGCCCGCGCCCATCGCGCACGGGCCAAGAGGAATTCATAGCGGGTGCGGATCTGCACGTCCTCAGCCTGGGCCAGAGTTCCTTGTGCGGTGATCGTGTCGAGGTTCGTGGCAATCCCGGATGAGAAGCGCAGCCGCGCCAACTCCAGACTCTGCTTTGCCGATGCCACTGCATCCTGCGACGCCCGCAAGGCAAGCAGCGCGGCATTGGCCTCTATCTCGGCTTGCTTCATTTCCTGCGCGATCTGCAAATCCAACTCACGCCGCTGTGTTTTCACTTGCTCCACGCGGGCCTTCGCCGCTTGAATCTCCGCTTCGATTCGCCCACCTGTCCACAAAGGAATAGTTAATGCTGCGCCGACGGCATAGGTCGACAGACTGCGGTCGGGGCCCGTGCCCGCCAGTCCGTAGTTGCCGACAAACGCCAATCGAGGCATCCGTTCGCGTTCGGCGCGCCGGCGATCGTCTTCGGCTGCCTGGAGGCGGGCTTGCAACGCGCGCACCTCCGGCCGGTCTGCCGCACCAGTGGCCACTTCGCGCAACTCGAATGCCGGAGCTTCCAGCGTCACCTGCTGCTGGGGCAATCCAATCGTCCTCAGCAACATTGCCGCTAACGCCTCGCGCTCCCCTTTGGCGAGTGCCAGCACGGCCTGTTCGGAATGAAATTGCTGGGCCGCTCGGGCCACATCCAACTTGCTGGCCGTTCCCGCCTGCTCAAACTGTTCGGCCTGCCGGAGAACCGCTTCCGCCGTTTTGCGGCGCGCCTCGGCGGCAGAAATCCGCGAGTCGGCCTGTTGAATCTGGAGGTACAGTTGGAGCACTGCCAGCAGGGTCGCTTCACGAGCCGTCTGCACGTCATAGCGGAGCGCCGCCTCCTGCGACCTGGCGGCTCGAATGCGCGACAGCAGACTGAGATCGATCAAATTCTGCGACAAAGTAGGCCTCGCATCGAAGGTGCGGAACGGCCCCACGCGAGAGTCCATCCCGGGGATGATCAGACCGATGTTCTGCAAGTTGATAGTCTGATAGGTTCCATTCACCGCCATGGCCACTTGGGGCTGATACCCGGAGCGCGCGTTTCGCGTCGCCGCCTCCGCCTCCAGCACCCGCAGGTTGGCCAGTTGTACGGTGGGGCTGAGTTTCTCGGCCTGTGCCATCGCCTCGCGAAGCGTTAAGGCGGGCAACATGCATGCCGTCATGACGAGACTAACGAACAGGTTCCACATAAGCATCCACTCGCAATCCCACAGGCAGCGTCTCGCCCGCGTTCAACTCAATGAGGGTCTCGAGGATTTTCGTATCCACGCGCTCTGTGGGCGCGTCGGTGCGAACATTCTTGCGTCCTAATGTTTGCCCGATTTCTACAATTCTCCCCGGGAAACGGCGTTGCCCGTAGGCATCGGCGCGCACATAGGCGCGTTGTCCCAGGGCGATGCGCGCCACGTCGGTTTCATCGACGTCGGCCCGCACGCGAAGCCGGGAAGTGTCGCCCAGGGCCACAATCGGGGTATTGGCGCTGGTGGAAACGCTCTCGCCGGACTGCAAATACCGCCGCAACACGACGCCGTCGATAGGTGAACGAATGTAGGTCTTCTCCAGGAACGCCTCCGCCTCGCGAATGCGCGCCCGCGCGCTCATCACTTCCGCTTCGGCGCGCATGCGTTCGTCCTGCCGCGCCTCGGCGTCGACAAAGGCGGCACGCTCTTTGGCCGCCTCCAGGCGCGCCTGAGCGACGCGATACTCCCGGTCAACGATGTCGAATTCGGTGCGGGAGATGGCGCCTTTTTCGAGCAGCATGTCACGGCGGGCGCGTTCCGCCCTGGCCGTCTCCAGAACGGCTTCGGCTTCTCGAATTCCGGCCCGCGCCTCGCGTCGTTCCTCCAGCCGCGACCCGTTGAGCAGCCGCGCCAGTGCCGCTTCCCGCTCCGCCAGTCCGGCCTTTGCCAGTTCCACCCGCGCCGCGGCGTCGCCGTTCTCCAACACCGCAATGACTTGGCCGCGCGATACCCGGCTTCCTTCCTTCACGATCACTGCCTTCAGCTTCCCATCCATCTCAGAGCCGATCGTGATTTCCTCCGAGACAGGTTCTACGACACCGGCCGCCACCACTTGCCTCGGCTCGGCCGGCTCGGCGGCGACCGCCACCGCCTTTGCTTTCGCCTTGCCATCGACGTTCGCTCTGCTGAACACGACCAAACCCGTGGCAGCAATTAACCCAGCCAGCATCCACTTTTTCATGCTGCAACTCCTTCTTCTTCCGTTACGGCTTTTCCGTCTTCGATTCGTACGATCCTGTTGGCATACTCCAGCACCCGGGGATCATGTGTTACGACCACCACCGCTCTGCCCTGCTCGCGCGCCAGCGAAGAGAGTATCTCCATCACCGTGCGCCCGCTGACCGAATCGAGCGCCGCAGTAGGTTCATCGGCCAGGATGATCGGTGGGTCGCCCGCCAGCGCCCGGGCAATCGCTACCCGCTGCTTTTGTCCGCCGCTGAGATCCGCCGGAAATCGCTTTGCCTTATCTGCCAATCCCACCCGCGTCAGCAACTCCATTGCCTGGTCCCTCGCCTTTCCGCCATGCACTCCTTTCAAATCGAGGGCGATCTCCACGTTCTCGCGCACGGAGAGGGCAGGGAACAGATTGAAGCCTTGGAAGATGAATCCGAAGTGACGCAGCCGAACCGCCGGCAACCGCGATTCCGGCAAACCGACCATCTCACGCCCGTCGATCTTCACGCTTCCACGCGTCGCCTGCAAAATGCAGCCCATGATCGAAATCAGCGTCGTCTTGCCCGATCCCGACGGACCCATCAACACGAGAAACTCGCCGCCGCGTACATCGAGCGACACACCGTTCAAGGCGTGCACTTCCGCTGAGCCTTTCCCGTAGGTCTTGTACAAGTCGCGAATTTGAATCATGTTCTCTTACCCCCGGAAAACCATGGCCGGATCGATGGATGTCGCTTTGCGGATTGACAGCACCGACGCCGCGGTGCACATTGCGATCGCCAGCCCGAATACGCCGGCCACCATCTGCGGCGGCATAAGAATCAAGGCGTCTCCGGAACGGCTCCCTTCCACCACAAAATGTGCCACCACGATGGCGATGGCAAAGCCGAGCACGGCGCTCAATAGCGCCTGTTGCAGGATTACTTTGTACAGATAGCCGTTGGTCGCTCCCATCGCTTTCAGGGTGCCGAATTCACGGATGTGATCCACTGTCGCCGCGTAGATTGTCTGGGCAACGACGACCGTTCCCACGAGCAGTCCCAGGACGGCGCCCATCAGGGTCGTCACGCCCGCGCCGGTGGAAAACACCCAGTAATTGCGGGTCTTCGACAACATCTCCCCATTCGTGTAAACATCCACATTCGGAACAACCCGCTGCAGCCTGGCCTTCAACACGTCCAGCGCCACGCCGGGCATAGCGCGCACCACAAGAAATACGGTCTGATCCTGAGTCATTGGGATATAATCCAGCGCGTTCTTGAACGAGGTATAGACATAGGGTGCAGTGGTGAATGACCGAACGCCATCGGTGTAACCCACAATCCGCGCCCGGCGTCCATTGATCTCGACCGTATCGCCGATTTCTACCCCGCCCAGCTTGGCCCGGTAGTGGCGGTCGATGATAACCGTGTCGTCGCCTTTCAAATCGTCGACGCTGCCCGCCAGCAGTTCCCAGGGACCGCCTAGCCGGCTGTCGACGTCAAACCCCACAACCTGCACCGCTTCCTGAGCACCCGTCGGCAGCTTCCAATTGGCGAAGACCAAGGCGTAAGGACGAACTTCCTTCACTCCCTCCGCCTGCATCGCCTTGTACCGGCGGCGTTCCGGAATCGGGGACCCGCCGTTGACGTGGGGGAGCCCTTTTGCTGTGATCCAGAGATCTACTCCCGAATGCTCGACGATGTTGGCCGATGTTTCCAGGAATCCAAGAAACAGCCCGAACTGGACGACGATCAAAATCAGGGCAAAAACGACTCCTGTGAGGGTAACTGCAAGCCTGACCTTGTCGTGAAAGAGGTTGCGAATGGCGAGGGTTGACATATGTGAACGGTGCGCCTTTACTAAACACTGTTTAGTTTATCACTTCAGTGCTTTTTGTCAAGGCCGTTCTTCGTAGCCCCGTAGCCCGCGGCCCCGTCGCCTGGTGGGCCAGCGGAAAAGCATCCTCATCAGGTCAGTCTCTGGAAGTTTCTGGACTGAGGCAGGCGAAGTACCCGTGAAATAGCACCTCGCGCGCCTGTCCGCCGCCCCACACGGCTGGGAGTGTGGCGTTGCACCATGCTCGAACCTCGCTCTCGGGCACCCCTCGACCGGCGGCAGCGGCTACATTCGTTCCAGTCAGCACATACTCCCGGTAGAAATCCGGGGCGAGGGGGAGCCCCACGGCGAACTCGGAGTGCCCGCGCAAGCTGAACCCGCAATCCAACGCACCCAATATTTCCGGATTCAGTTTCCTTGACCCCGAGGCGGGCGCTGGATATCGCCGCAGGAACTCTTCGAACCAGGCATCGAGGCCATCGCCCGAGCGGAAGGTCCGCCCGGGGGAATAGTCGTATACCAGCAACAATCCCCTGGCGGAGAGCACTCGCGCAGCTTCCGGAAAGAACCTCTCCAGCGGGGCATAGTTCAATGACCCGGCCGCCGCCAGCAAATCGATGCTGCGGCGGGCAAATGGCAGTGCTTCGGCTGCTCCTACGACAAAATGGGCTGAAGGAGCAATTTCCTGCCTCCAGGCCAACATTCCCGCTGCCGGCTCCAATCCATATATCTCGGCCGCCAGCGGGTCGAGCGCGCGAGTCGAAAGGCCCGCTCCGCAACCCACATCCAGGGCGCGGCGGATCGGTTCCGCCGAACGCAAATAGGGCCGCGCCAGGCCAATTACTCTTTGATGAACCGGTGGCCGGTAGCGCGCATAGCCGGCAGCCATCTCACGAGTGTCGAAGGGATTCACCATGAACCTCCGGAATACGATACAACAGCATGCGTCCGCCCAGGATGAGTACGAAGACCACTGCGAGCGGCATGGCATAGCTGCCGGAGATCTCCCACAACAGGGATACGGCATAGGGGAACCACGTCTGTCCGATAGTGGTGACGGGGATCAGCAACGCCATTGCGCGGGCCAACATTTCCGGTCCGAAGCGTTCCGCCGCCAGCAGCGTGACAAATAACGAGTCGGAACTCATCCCAAACCCAAACAGTACGGCGAAGGCGTATGCCATGCGACCGTGTTCGAGAGAACCAAGCAATGACATCGCGAGCAGCATGAAAATGAATGCCACGGTAATGACATGACGCTTCGGAAACCGGTCCGCGCACCAGGCAAAGACGAAGCGCCCGGTGGCACTGAACACCAGCATCAGCATCAGCGACCAGCCGAACACCTCATCCAACCGCGCCTGTTCGTGAAATCCGCGTTCGCGCAGAATCAGCTTCCAGTGCTGGTTCACGCCTGCAATTCCCGCGGAAGTCAGTGTGCCCCCCAAGGTCAATCGCCAGAATACGCTGCTGCTCCACACACCGGCCCGAGGGGGAATGCCGATGCTGCCTGGAACTGTTTGCTCCTTCGTTGCCGGAAACGCCGACCAGGCAACCGGCACGCTCAACAGAACGCATCCCCCCAAGGCTTGCAAAGCCACCCTGAATCCCCAAGCCTGCGTCAGCGGGCGGGCGAGCAGTGCAACGGATGCCGAGCCGAACAGGCTCAGTCCGAAAAACGCAATCGCGAGCGCCGATCCCCGGTTCTTCTGAAACACTCGTGCCAGCAATAGCTGGTGTGTCATTGGACCGGCGAAACACCAGCCCACCATGTAGAGCGTCCACAGTCCGTAGTAGGCGGCGAGCGTGCCATCCATCCATCCGAACCCGGCGACGGCGGGAGCGCACAATAGGGCGCCGATGATCACAGCCCGGCGCGGTTCCGTGCGCCGAGCGAGCCATGGGCCGATCACCAGGGTGGCCAGCGTTCCCAATGGCAATCCCAGGAGAACGGCGTCTCGCTTCCAGCCGAATCCGCCATCCCGAGGAGAGTGTTCGAAATAGTCGTAAAAGAACGGCAGCGAATAATATGGAATACCCACCACCAAACCAAGAATGAGGCCGGAGGCAACAGCCGTCCGCCACCGGTGTGCATCGGTCACCGCCGCAGCGCCTCGCGCAGCGCGCCCTGCGCCACCACCAAATCCGTATCCCTCATCATTTCCACGCGGCATTGCCGGAGCAGAATCGGATGCGCTTTTTCGTTCAGCATTGTCATGGCGGCTTCCAGATAACCTGGGTACCGCAACGTTCCGCCATACAATCCGATTCTTCCGGGGTGGACCAGATGAAGCAGCGTCGTCAGACCGATGCCGAACGCCTCACCGGCAGCGCGGATGGCTTTCCTGCATTGCTCATCTCCGCGCTGGGTGCGAGCCGTAATTTCTTCGGCATCCAATTTGAGCCGTTGGAGCAGAGCGTTGCCCGACGCCAATTCATCGAAAGTGCCCTCACGCCCGCAGGGAGCGACTCCGAGTTCGCCGGCGAAAGGCCGGAAGCGGCGAAGCCGAACTCCCGCCACTTGGATCGCTGCCACAATACCCGTGCCGCATCCCACCGCCGCCAGTGTTGCCTCGGGCTTCTCACCGGCGGCAACGCTCACCAAAGCTGCTTCCCCATCGTTAAGGACGGCCGAGGCCCAATCCGGCCGCCATCCCGCAAGGCGCGGCAGGACATCGCTTTCCAGGACCGTACCGGTGTCGTCCACTAACCCAGGCACGGCCAACCCGATCACGGCGGCGCCGGCATGCCCGGTTTCCCGTTTCACAAGCGCAATGACATTGCCGATCTCCGCGGGGCCAAACTCCGGCCCCGTGGCGAATCGCCATACCCGAGGGTTCCTGTCGCTGTCATAAGCCGCCACTAGCAGCTTAGTGCCGCCGAGGTCAACGCCAAGGTGAAGGTTGCCGGTATTCGCCATCAAGTCTCTCATCAACTGCTATTGTTCACCGAAGCTGCCTATCACTTCCAATGCAATGTCCGGTTACATTCGATAACCTCAGATCATGGAAATTCCCGAGGCCGGTCTGGACCGAGCCGACATGCGAGCCCTTGTTGCCATCCACATGCATGGCCACTTCACGCGCGCCGCAGCCGCTCTGGGCATCTCTCAGCCCGCATTGACAAAGCGGATCCGCCGCCTCGAAAATCGGCTCGGCGGACTTCTCTTTGAACGGCATCCGCGCGGGGCAACTCCCACGGCCGCGGGGCAACTGCTTTGCGGCCGGGCGCGGAGTCTGTTGGAAGACGCTGCCAAAGCAGAGGAAAGCACGCTACGCGTTCTTGCCGGGGAAAGCGGTGAACTGCGCATTGGAGCGGGGCTCAGCGTTCTGCTCTCCGGCCTACCCGATGTGCTTCGCGTCTTTCGCCGCCAGTGCCCCGGAGTTCATCTCACGGTGCGCGACATGAGCACTCGCGCTCAGGCGGCCGCACTTCGTAGCGGGGAACTCGACATCGGCTTCGTGCGCGCCGGGGACGAGTCCGGTGGACTTCATACCGTTCCCGTGATGCGCGACGAATTGAGAATCGCCTGTCCTGCGGGGCTGGTGCGCGGGCGTTCGGTAGATCTAGCGGCCGTGTACCGGCAGCCGCTTGTCGTTGTCTCCCGCGCCGTTTCGCCGACTTTTCACGACCATGTACTCGCCACTTGCCGCGCGGTAGGGTATTCGCCGCAGATCGTGCAGGAAGCCAATCAATTGCTTGCCGTCCTGATGTTGGTGCAAGCCGGCGCCGGCATCAGCCTTGTGCCGAGGTCCGTTCAAGTGTTGTCATTGCCGCGCGTCCGAATTCTACCGCACTCTTTGCCGCTCGGCTCGTGGACAATAGGAATCGCCTGGAGCCGCCAGCCTGGGGCATCGCCAGCGATGAGAAACTTCGTCCGCATGGCTCGCCAGTTGCTAGCCGCGCCCAAGCTCACTGTGGAATGACGTATCATGTGCCCCATGGGCACCCATCGCTTTGCTGTTCTGCTTGCCGCCGCCATTCTGTCCGCCGCGGAATTTCCCAATCCCGCGTCCGACCTGCCGCAAGTTTCCGGCAAGCAAACCGCCGTCTTTGCAGGCGGCTGTTTCTGGTGCACGGAAGCCGTCTTCGAATCGCTGGCCGGCGTGGAAAACGTAGTCTCGGGATATGCGGGGGGAAAAGCATCCGACGCAAAGTACGATCTGGTGTCCAACCACAAGACCGATCACGCCGAGGTCATTCAGGTCACCTACAACCCCGCTGTCATCACCTTCGGCACGCTGCTGAAGATCTTCTTCAGCGTGGCTCACGATCCCACGCAATTCCACCGCCAGGGGCCGGATTGGGGGCGTCAATACCGCTCGGCTGTCTTTGTCCAGAACGCAGAGGAGAAGCGTATCGCCGAGGCGTATATCAAGCAACTCGATGCGGCCAAGGTCTTCACCAAACCTATCGTCACGGAGATCGTTCCGCTTTCCGGATTCTATCCCGCGGAAGCCTACCACCAGGATTTCGTTCGCCGCAATCCAGGCCACCCCTACGTTGTTGTCAATGCCATACCCAAACTGGAGAAGCTGAAGAAGAATTACTCCGTGCTGATACGCCGCAAGTGAGCTTGAATCTCCGCAGGCACATCCGGCAATCTGCATTTCGTTTCCCCGAAATTCACCTCCACGGTCCCGATGTTTCGCCACGCCCGCAGCACCTCCATGCGGAGGGCGGGAACGTGGCAGCCGATGGCAACCATGGCATGGAGCATCGCATCCCTGACGCGGTTCTTCGAGGCATGAATCTCATACTCGATATCCCGCACGAAGCCGCGCATACGGTCTTCGCCCAGGCGTTCCCCGTTGTCCAGAAGCGTCGCCAAGAGCATGTATCCGGCGCGGCCTATCCATTCCTTGTGCGACCGGGTCCATTTCAGGCAGTTGTCCGCCCACGGGCTCTTGGACACTAAATCGCGCACAAAATGGTCGGCCAGGAAGTAGTAGTCGATGCCCGTTACCCAACGGTCCAGCAACTTCACCGGGGCTGTTTTCGGATCCACGAGAAACACGGCCAGATGTCTCGCATCCGCGATGCCCGTTTCCCACAATGCTTCCGCCAGGCCGCGGTCAAGCCCGATATGCGCTCTTAATTTGCGCAAGTTCATAGAGCTCACGCCGAACACCGGAGGCTTTGCTCCATGGCGCTGCAGCGCCCGCCGCTGCTCTTCGGTTCCGCTGGCTTCCAACGCCAGTAGCGCTTCCTCTCGGGTCATCTGTTCCTATGTACCATAGCTTGGGTCTATGCTGAGAGTGTGGAGCCTAGTCCGAACCCCACACGCCGCCGTGCCACCGGCGCTCTTGCTTTCACCGCCGCGTCGGCCAGCCGCATCTTTGGCGCAAACGGCGCCATCCGTATCGGATGCATCGGCGCCGGGGGACGCGCCCAGGCGCTGCTGCGTAATATCGAAAGAATTCCCAACGCCCGCATCGCCGCCGTGTGCGACGTCTGGACGGAGAATCTAGAGAAGGCGAAGCAACTGGCCGGTCCGGCTGCCTTTGCCACGCGTGACTACCGGGACTTGCTTGCCCGCCAGGATGTGGATGCCGTTATTATCGGGGCGCCCGATCACCAGCATGTTCCCCTCACCAGCGCTGCCTGCCGCGCCGGGAAGGATGTTTACGTTGAGAAGCCGCTGACGCACTCCCGTGGCGAAGAACAGGCCGTGCTGCTGGCTGTTCGCGAAACCGGGCGCATTGTGCAGGTCGGGACGCAGCAGCGCAGCATGCCGCATATGAAGAAGAGTCGCGATCTGGTTCTCGCCGGCAAGATCGGCAAAGTGCACAAAGCGCACATCACGTGGAATCGGAATGCCCCGCGGGCGGCCCAACGCTACCAAATCGACCCTCGAACGGTCGACTGGGCGTCGTGGCTCGGGCCAGCACGCGCGCAGAGCTTCGATCCCTACCGATTTCGACAGTGGCGCTGGTTCTCGGATTTTGGCGGCGGTATCTTTACTGACCTAATGGTCCATCAGATCGACATTGTCCACTGGATTCTCAATCTGCAGCACCCTGCCAGCGCAGCCAGCATCGGCGACTGGTTTTCCGCCAAGGGCATCTGGGAAACGCCCGACACCGTGCAAACCATCCTGCGCTACCCCGAATCGGAAGTGCAGGTCTACTTCGAGGGCACTTTCAGCAACGCACGCAACGCAGCCATGATCGAGTTGATGGGCTCTGACGGTACGCTGTATCTGGACCGGGGACGCTACGAACTTTATCCCGAGACACGAACCAACAAGTTTTCCTACGAAGAGTGGGTTCTTGGCGACGGGGGGCGCGGCGCGGATTTCTACGCCAAGCCCAACGGTGAATTGCTGCACCTCACCGATTGGGTAGAAGCAATTCGCGCCCGGCGGCAACCTGTCGCTCCGGTGGAAGCGGGCGTCGGTTCCGCCGCCGCGGCCCATCTTGCCAATCAGGCGCTACGTTCGGGTCAGGTGGCGAAATGGAGCGCATAAATCAATGAAAATTCTCGTTCTCAACTTTGGCAGCAGTTCCGCCAAGAGTCAATTAATTGAAACCAGTCCGGAGCAGATCGCGGAGAATCGCGACCGTCTTCTTGTCAAGGTGACGGTGGATCGCATGGGGACGCCGTATTCCGTAGTTCAGGTCGAAGCTCCGGAGAAACTCCCGGCCCGCAAGAAGGTCAAGATTTCAAGGCCTATCTACAAGGCGGAAGAGGCCTTTCAGGCCATTCTGGATGCCTGCATGCAATACGCCGGCGATGAGCTCGGGTCCGTGGAAGGCATCGACGGCGTCGGTCACCGCGTTGTTCATGGTGGCGAACGTTTCCAGCGTTCCACCGAGATGACTCCCGAAGTGGTCGACGACATCGAAGAAAACATCGACCTCGCTCCTCTTCATACGCCACACAACCTCAAGGGGTTCTACGCCGCAAAAGCGATGCTTCCCAAAGCAACGAATGTCGCGGTCTTCGATACCTCGTTCCATCACACCATTCCGCCGGCCGCGCATATCTACGGGCTGCCCTACATCTATTACGAGCGCTACAAGATCCGCCGCTACGGCTTCCACGGCACGTCGCACCGCTACATTTCATATCGCTTTGCCCAGATTCACGGAAAGAAGCGCGAGGACTATAAACTGATTACCTGTCATCTCGGCAATGGCTGCTCTGTAACGGCGATCAATCAGGGGCAAAGCGTAGACACCTCGATGGGGTTCACTCCCATCGAAGGTCTGCTCATGGGCACCCGCTGCGGCGATGTCGATCCCATGGCCGTTCTCCACGTGATCTGGCATGAGGCGATGGATGCACAGACCCTGGAATCCATGCTCAACCGGATGAGCGGTCTCTACGGTGTCAGCGGTATCTCCAGCGATATGCGCGTTCTGCTGGAAGAGGCGGCCAAAAACAACACACGGGCTAAACTCGCCATCGACATGTTCTGCCACCGTGTCCGCAAGTATATTGGCGCCTACATCGCCGTCATGGACGGTTGCGACGCCATCCTCTTCAGCGGCGGTATCGGCGAAAACGCCGCGGGAATCCGTCAGCAGATCTGCGAAGGGCTCGGGTGGTTCGGAGTGGACTTCGACACTGAGCGCAATGCCGCCGCCATCGGCATCGACGCGCCGATCACCAAAGACGGCGCACGCATGCCGGCATGGGTTATTCCGACGAACGAGGAACTGCTGATCGCCCGCGATACACTTCGTTGCATCGAAGGGCTCCCGCTGCCGTAAACGAAAAAAGCGGGCTGGAGCACATTTCATGCTCCGCCCGCTTTCCTGTCGTATTGACGGCTAGAACAGGATTTTCAGCACCATCACAACGATGCGAGGCTGATTATCCTGCGCCGGATCCAATTGTCCGAACCGCGTATCCTGCACGTTATTCGGACGCGCGATCAGCCGCCCGAAATACGCGTAGTCGAAGGCGTTCTGGAAATCCGCCCGTAATTGAACCTTCAGCCGTTCCTTAATCGGGAAGTCCTTGTATCCGGAGATTTCCCAACTCTGCAGGAAGGGGCTGCGCACATCGGGGAACCGCGTCGGGAAGTCCCGCAATGTGAACGGAGCCTGCGCCCGGTTCGGGAAAATCGACGTGTCGAAGAACTTGTCGAAGAAAGGATTGAACTTGTCGCGGCCGGCCTGCCTTGCCAGTTCATCCCGTTGGGATGCGGTCAGCTTTGCACTGCGGGCAACGTTCGGGGCTGCGTTCGGGAACTCGATCGGTTGCCCGGAACGGTAAATGTATTGCGCGTTCACGTTCCACCCACCGAGGAGGAGATCGGCTGCCCGATTCAGGCCGGACAGGAATCGTTTCCCCTTGCCGAAAGGAAGCTCGTATGCCACGACGCCGGAAAACGTGTGCGGCATGTCGAATTCCGCCAGCCGCTGCTCCAGTCCGGTATTTCTCAGGTCGGCCAAAGTCGCATCCTGTGCGTTGAGTTGCGACACGCTTTCCAGCATCTTCGACCATGTATACGACACCTGCGCCGCTACGCCGTTGCTATAGCGCCGCGTTGCCTTCGTCTGCAGCGAATGATAGTTCTGGCTCCCGATCGGCAGATTGCTGATGCTGACGTTGCTGAAGTGAGGGTAGGCGAACAGCAGTTGCTGCCGCGGCACAGTGGCGCCGTTGAAAGCGGAACCCGGCAGCAAGCCGCGCATGGGGTTCGCCACCTGCGTGTTGAAGTATGCCTGGCGCTGATCGAGCGGAATGCTATTCAAAACGTCAGCGGCCAGGAAATTGAGGTTCGTGCCCACCGGCAACTTCTTGGTGAGGTTGCCCACGTAGGATGCGTCCACAACCCACTGTCCGGGCATTGCGCGCTGAATTCCGAATGAAATCTGATGCGAATATGGCAGCGGCCGGTTCATGAACTGCGCTGCCGCGCCCAAACCCAGGTTGGTCGCCAATCCCTGCGAACTGCCGATCGGCTGCAGCAACCCAGCCGGGAACAATGACCGCGGGAACGGGTCCGACAGGTTCACCGCCGGAGTGAGGTTGTTATCCGTGGAGGCGATCAGATCCGTGCGCCGGCTGAAGCCCGTCGCCGGACCCGCAGCGTTCTGGCCCAGCATGAACAGGCCATATCCACCGCGTACGACCCACTTCGGCGACACGGACCATGCGATGCCGATACGTGGCTGGAAGTTATTGCGATCACGCAGAAACGCCTCGCGTTCCGCACCGCTCGAACCCGCATACAACAGGCCGCCGCGCAGCGTTAGCCCCTGCACCTGACTGGCGATGGGCGATGCCTGGTCGAAAGCAAACCCGCGCACTTGCCGGTTGTAACGCTCATAAATCGGCCCTTCGTAGTCCCAGCGTAATCCCATGTTGATCGTCACATTTCTGCGGATCTTCCAATCGTCCTGGAGGAACATTGAGTAGTACCGGTTCTGATACGCCGGAAACATGTTGCGGTCCACAAAG
>JAEUQG010000530.1 GCA_016789755.1 Bryobacterales bacterium | reverse complement strand
CGCGCACCGGCGGCAATCGCGGCAATTTCAACCGCTACCTCACCGGAGCCCTCAGTTGGACGCGCACCATCACCCCCACTACTCTCAACGATTTCCGAGTTTCCTACTTCCGCGGCATTCAGGAGCGCCTGCTCAGCCAAGGCGCGGGCGATGCGCTCGGCATTCCCAACCTCAACATCGTCGGCCTGCCACTCATCGATGTCACCGGCTTCGAAGGCATCGGCGATTCGCAAGCCTTCATGCCCGTGGAAAACCAATACCAGGTGCAGAACACGACCACCTTCGTCCGCGGCAAGCACATCTTCAAGACCGGCGTCGATTACCGCAAGTTCCCCATCAACGATCTGCAACTGCAGTTCACCGGCGAATATACGTTCAACACCGTGCAAACGGCCAACCCGCTCAGCCCCGGCAATACGGGACACGCCGTGGCCAGTCTGCTTCTCGGCCAGGCCAACACGTTTAACAACAGCACGCTGCGGGGCCGTTTTTACTACCGGTCGCAATACATCGGCGCTTACTTCCAGGACGATTGGAAACTCACGCCGGCGTTCACACTCAACATTGGCCTGCGCTACGACGCCGAACAAAACCCGCGCGAAACGCGCAACCAGGGCTCGAACTTCGATCTCGCCAAAGGCCGCCCCGTCACCATGACCGAACTCGGCCGCAACTACATCCAGTCGACCGACCGCATGAACCTCGGGCCGCGCGTGGGCTTCGCCTGGCGGGCGATGCGCAACACCGTCGTGCGATCCCACTACGGCATCTTCTACACGCCCATAACGGGGCGCGCCACCTCAGCGTTCGCACGCTTCCCCGCCGATCAGCGCCTCGGCTTGCAGAGCGATGGAGTGAACGCCGCCGCCATCCTCTCACAAACTCCGCCCATCGTCCCCAGTGTCGATGGCAAGGGTTTCGCCATCGACACTAAGATTGAGAACGCCAAGCTCGGCAGCTTCCAGCAGTGGAACCTCGATATCCAGCGCGAAATCGGCAGTTATCTGTTGCAGGCCTCCTACAACGGCAGCGTCGGCCGGCACCTGATGATGAATCAGGACATGAACGTGATTCGCATTGAGGATGTGCAGCGCGCGGGAACCGGCACACAGGCCATGCGCCCCTATCCCGACTATGGTTTCATCCTCTGTCACTGCGAATTGCAGAACTCCAGCTACAACGCCCTGCAACTCGGCCTGGAACGGCGCTATCGCGCGGGGCTTTTCTGGAGCGTCAGCTACACCTTCTCCAAGTTCCTCGACTACAACGAAGACAATTTCTCCTCGCAGTTTCCGATGGATCCCTACAACCTGCGTCTGGAGCGCGGGCTGAGCCAATCGCACTATCCGCACCGCTTCGTGACGGCCTTCGTGTACGATCTCCCCTTCGGCAAAGGACGCCGCTGGCTGGCTGAAGGCGGACCCGCGGCCTGGGTGCTGGGCGGGTGGCAGCTATCGAATATCCTCACGCTGCAAAGCGGCGATCAGGTTTGGATCACGCAGGCAGCGAACACCGCGCAAACGTTTTCCCGGCAGTTCCGTCCCAACTGGATTGGACCAGCCACGCTCGATGAAAACCAGCGCACCATCGAGCGCTGGTTCAACACCGCGGCCTTCGTGGCGCCGCCGGCACGGGCTCTCGGCAACAGTCCGAAGTTTCCCGATATCCAGGGTCCCGGGCTCATCAGCGCCGACCTCTCCGTCATCCGCTTCATCCCCGTGCCCGTACGCGAGGGGATGAAGTTCGAGCTTCGCGGCGACGTATTCAATCTGCCCAACCGCACCAACTTCAGCGCTCCCGGAGGCACCTTCGGCAATCCCACGTTCGGGCGCATCACCGGAGCACGACTTGCCCGCACGCTTCAACTCGGCTTGAAGTTCTGGTTTTGACCAGATGACCCGCCGCTCGTTCCTTCTCACCGCGGGCGTTGCCTCAGCCTATCAGCCGCAGCGCCCGCCCAACATCGTGTTTCTGTACACCGACGATCAGGCCCGCTGGAGCCTTCGCTCGCTCGGCAACAAAGACGCGCACACTCCGAACATGGACCGCATCGGCAGCGAAGGAGCGTTATTCGAACGCGCCTTCGTCTCCACACCCGTCTGCTCGGCTTCGCGAGCGGCCATGTTCACCTCGCAGCACAGCTTCCGCACGCGCATTCACGATTTCATCGACCGCCGCCGCGAGCCCGAACTCGGGCTCTCCGCCGATTTCCCGACATGGCCCGAGTTCCTGCAACAACACGGCTACCGCACTGCGTTGTTCGGCAAATGGCATCTCGGCACGAAACCGGAACACCATCCCACACGCCGCGGCTTTCACGAATTCCTGGGCTTCCTTGACGGCGGCAATCGCCCGATAAATCCTTACCTCGAAGTGAACGGGAAGGATCAAACTGTGAAAGGCTCACTGCCCGACATCCTCACCGACGGCGCCATCGATTTCGTCAAGCGCCACCGCGGAGCACCGTTCGCGCTCAACGTTCACTTCCGCGCGCCGCATGGTCCCTACCTGCCTGTCCCCGAGACCGACTCGGCGCGATTCAAGGGCATCGCGCCCGAACTTCCCACCCACCCCGCGCTCAACAGGGAGTGGGCCGCCGAGAACCTTCGCGCTTATTATTCCAGCATCGCCTCGGTGGACCGCAACATCGGCCGGCTGCTCGACACGCTCGATTCACTCAGCCTCGCGGGCAACACCGTCGTCGTGTTCACTTCCGACAACGGCTACATGATCGGCCATCACAACGCCTCCGGCAAAGGCAATGCCACCCGCGCCGGACGGGCTTCGCGCGAACGCGTCCCCAACATGTGGGACGATTCGTTGCTCACGCCGCTGATGATCCGCTGGCCCGGCGCCGTCAAACCCGGCACGCGCATCGGACAGATGATTTCGCACCTCGACTTCTTCCCGTCGTTCCTCCGCATGGCGGGCGCCGCGGAGCGCGTCCCCACCGGCTATATCCCTTGCGGCCGCGATTTCACACCGCTGCTGCGAGGGCAAAGCATCCCCTGGCGCGACACGCTGTTTGCCGACTACGACATCTATCACTACATCCGCGATAGCATGCGCATGATTCGCACCGGCGATTGGAAGCTGATCACGCACACTCACAGCGACGTGCAGCACGAACTGTACGACCTGCGCAACGATCCCGGCGAGACCCGAAACCTCATCGGCGAATACGAACACGTGCGCCACATGGCAGCCCTCCGCCGCCGTCTGTACGCGTGGCAGCAATGGATGGGCGACCCCGCCGCTCTGCCACTCGACAAGCCTGTATAGCCCGGCCCGCCGCACCACTCGTGCGGCAACTTGCGATGCAGGCAATTCTGATATGCTGGCAACTTCCTGCGATGTCCGCACTACTCACTCAACCGCGCGCCACGTCCATCCGGCAAGGCGCGTTGGATCTCCTCCGCGAGGCCCTGCTCTCCGGCCAGTTTCAGCCCGGCCAGCAACTCACCGAAGTAGGCCTGTCCACGCAACTCCGCATTAGCCGCGGTCCGGTCCGCGAAGCTCTTCTCATGCTCACGCAGGAAGGCTTGGTGAACCATCATCCTCACCACGGCTTCTCGGTGGTTTCCTGGAACCCCGAAGATGGCGCGGCCATGGCGCGCGTCCGTCTTCCCTTGGAAGCCATGGCGCTCGAACTGGCGCGGGCGTTCATGGACGCCGCCAAGCTTCGCGAGTTGGAAGCCATCCAGGCGTCTATCCTCGCCGGAGTCGCCGCGCAAAACGTCTCGCAGTGGATTCGCGCCGACCTCCGCTTTCATGAAAAGATTTGGGAATGGAGCGGCAATGTCTGGCTGATCCAGGCTCTTCGCCGCATCACTTATCCCTTCTTCGCCTTCAGCCTCATCTACCATAAGCAGCGCACTCCGCCCGCCACCGAAACGATGGAGCACATCCACGACACACTGGTCCGCTACTTGAGCGGCGCCTGCGATCTCACCGCCGAGCAGTGCGTGCGCCTGCATCTGGAACGCTATTCCGTCCGCTAATTCACCAGGAGCATCGAATCTTGTTCGAAAACCCAGTCAAGAAAAAACTCGCCTCGGGCGCGGCCGCATTCGGCGCCGTTGTTATCGCCCCGCATCCCATCGCCATGCAGTACGCCGTCAACTCCGGGGCCGATTTCGTTTGGATCGAGACCGAACACATGCCCTTCGGCACGGAGTCCATCGATGGTCTGCCGCTCATCGCCCGCCGCAAAGGCGTCACGCCACTCATCCGCGTTTCGAATAACGATGCCGGCCTGATCAAAAAGGCGCTCGATGTCGGCGCATCGGCCATCATGGTGCCGCAGATCGAAAATGCCGAAGAGGCGCGCCGCGTCGTCAGCTACGCCAAGTATCCGCCGCAAGGCTCGCGCGGCGTTTCTCCCATGTGGACCTTTTACATGGACGTCCCGTGGAATGAATACCTGCCTGCCGCCAACGACGAAACCCTCATCGTTGTGCAGATCGAGTCCGCCGCTGCGATGGATGAGGTGGAAGCCATCGCCGCAGTCGATGGTGTCGATGTCCTGCTCGCCGGACCGATGGATCTCTCCGCGTCGCTCGGCCTGGTGACGCAAACTTCGCACCCCGATGTCGACCGGTATTTGATCGAGTTTCCGGCGCGCGTGGCCAAGGCCGGCAAAGTCCCGGGTATCGCCGTCGCCGGCTACGATGCGGCGGCCAAAGCCCTTGCCCGTGGATATCGCTTCATCAATTTCGGCAACATCCTCAATGACGGCGCGAAAGGCATTGCTGCCGATCTCGCCCGCCTCCGCGAACTCCCCGTGGGGGCCTGACATTCGATAAGGTCTCTCGCGCTTCTCGCGCTTCTGCCCCCGTTGACACCGGCAGTGAACTGTGAAAGCATGCCAAGGTTTTTTGGTTGCTGACCGACAGTTCACCATCACGGGGGCTAGAAAACAGGCATGCGTACCTGTCTGCCATTCGCATTGATTCTGGCTGTTGCCGCCGCTTCTGCACAAGTGCCCACAGGCGCCATCGACGGAGTGATCAAGGACGAATCGGGCGCAGTCATCCCCGGAGCATCTGTCTCCATCCGCAATCGAAGCACCGGCGCATCGCGCTCGACGAAGACTTCGCAGGAAGGCGCCTACTCCGCACCGCTGTTGCCCGCCGGCGAATACGAAATCAGAGTCGAGGCCAAGGGATTCCGCTCCGCTCTCATGAATGCCACCGTGCAAACGGGAAGCACAACCTCGGCGTTGATTGAGATGCAGGTGGGCATCACGGCGGAGGTGGTCACCATTGAAGAGGCCGGCGCGCAGATCTCCTACGACAGCCACAAAATCGACGGTGTCGTGACACGCAAACAGATTCAGGAACTCCCGCTCAACGGCCGTAGCTTTCTCCAACTGGCGTTTCTCGAACCCGGTGTTTCCGTCGCTACGCAATCGCTTGCGCAGTACAATGCGCAGTTCAGCGTCTCCGTCCTTGGCGGCAACGGGGCGATGACCGCGATCACCGTCGATGGCGGCAACTCGCGTAATGCCCTCGACGGCGGCACGCAGCAGAACTTCTCCCAGGAAGTCGTGCAGGAGTTCCAGATCTCATCCGTCAACATGGACCTCTCTGCCGGGTTAGGCGGCACCGGCGCAGTCAACATCGTGACGCGCTCCGGCGGCAACGAATACAGCGGCGCGGCGTACTTCTTCTACCGCAACAACGATATGGCAGCCTACCCAGCACTCCGCCGCAATGCCCTGAATCCCGACCCGTTCTTCGCACGGCGCCAGTCCGGCTTCTGGCTCGGCGGCCCCATCGTGCGCAACCGCGCGTTCTTCTTCTTCAACCTCGAACACAACAATCAGGACGGCGTGGTCACCGTGCAGCCGGCATCGTCGTTCTTCCAAGCGCTGGCCGGCAATTACGTCAGTCCATACACCGCCACGCAACTCAGCCCGCGTTTCGATTTCCGTCTCAGCAACAACCACAACCTGTTCCTCCGCTACTCGCATGACGGCAACAAAGGCAATGCTCCGCGCAATGTGCCGCAGCCGCCCAGCAACTGGCTGATCAACACAAACTTCTCCGATCAAAGCGTGATTGGACTCACGTCTACCTTCGGCGCGAACCTGGTCAGCGACTTCCGCTTCGTTTACGGCTATTGGAAGAATCGCAACCTGTTTCCCAGCCAGCAGGACTGCCCGGCCTGCATTGCACTCGGTCTGCCGGAGATCAACTTCATCGACAGCGGCCTGGTGCTGGGCAATACGGCCAACGCGACGCAGGGGCGCGATCTGCGCAACTTCAACTGGAATGAGAACGTCACGCTGCAAATGGGCAAGCATCGCATGAAGTTCGGCGCACAGATGGAGCGGTCTCCGGGGAAAGGGTTCTGGGGCTTCGCCGACCCGGCGGTCGCATTTGTCTACGGCCCCGATATCCTGTTTCAGTTGGGTGGGCAGAACCTGCTCAACCTCTTCGGCCTGCCGCGCGAGTTCCGCACCAACGCCGACGTGGAACGGCTGCCCGTGTTTGCTTTCGTGATGGGTATCGGAGACCCGTCGCAGCCCCCGCCCTATAACGTCGACATCGCCCGTTTCAACAACCGCTATAACTTTTTCTGGCAGGATAGCTGGCGTGTCCGCCCCAACTTCACGCTCAACTACGGTCTGGGCTGGTTATTCGAGTCCACGGTGGCCAATCACGATCTCGACCGCCCTGCCTTGCTCGCGCCTCTGGTGGGACAAGAAGGGCTGGCCCCGACGAAGAAGGACTACAACAACTTCTCGCCGACGCTCGGCTTCGCCTGGGCTCCGCAAAGCAGCGGCAAGAGCGTCGTCCGCGGCGGCGCGGGCCTCTACTACGATACGCGCATCCTCTCGCAACGGCTTCGCGAGCGCGCGCTGCTGGGGCCTCTGGGCAACGGGCGCGCGCAAGTGCCGGGCTCGTCGGTGCTCAACCGGCCGGAGTTCGGCATCGCCGGACTGCCGAACAACATCGGCCTGGAGTTCCGCAGCGGGCCCACGCCGTTTAGCCTGGGCCACCTCAACCGGATTCTCCCCACCATACGGGCGGAAGCGGAACGCGCGCTCGCCCGTACCAGCTTCGATCTGGGCATTCGCGGCATCGAAGTGGCAAAGAGCGGAACCGATCTGATTCCCCACGAATACCCGACGCCCTATTCGACGCACTTCAACATCGGCATGCAGCGGGAGATCTTCGGCGACACCCTGTTATCGGCAGACTTCGTCACCCGCCACTTTATTCATCAACTCTTTGCGGGAGTGGATCTCAACCGCTTCCAGCGAGTCCAGGGGCCCGTCATTCCGCGGTGCAATGCGGCACAGGCAGCAAATCCCAAAGCGCTCTGCTCCACCGGGTCGTTCGCCTTCTTCCTTCCCGCCGACCGCACTCGTTACAAGGCCCTGCTGATCAAAGCCGACAAGCGTTTTTCCAAGCGCTTTCAGTTCACCGCGTCCTATGCGTTGCAGGATCGCCATGGCAACAACGGCCTGCCGAACCTGGACAACTGGTTTGCCGGCTGGGGTCCGCAAACCGGGCCTCACCAGCTCAACGTATCGGGCATCGTCGACCTGCCGGGCAAACTGCAACTCTCGTTCATCACGTCGCACGGCAGCCGCCCGCCGGTCATGCCTATCATCTCGGGCATCGACTTCGATGGCGACGGCTCCGATTTCGAGCCGCTGCCGGGAGCAGCCTACAACGGCTTCAACCGCGGGCTCGGCAAAGCAGATCTGGCGGGCCTGGTCGAAGAATTCAACCAGCGTTACGCGGGCACGCGCACCAGCCGCGGACAACAGGTTCCACGCCTTAGCCTGCCGGCGAACTACGAATTCGGCGATGCGTTCCATTCCACCGATTTCCGCCTCACGCGCTTCTTCGAGTTCGGCGAGCGCCACCGCCTCTCCGTGTTCGCCGAGATGTTCAACGCCTTCAACATCGCCAATCTGGGGGGCCACAACTTCACCCTCAACAACACGGCGGCCTTCGGGCAACCGACCACGCGCACTAGTCAAATTTTCGGCTCGGGCGGTCCGCGGGCGCTGCAACTGGGGGCTCGCCTGTCCTTCTGACTGCGGATGCACCCCCTCTGCGCATCGCGTTACTATAGATGATTACGCGCATGCAAGAGTTGTTTGCCGTGCTCACTCCGAACACTCACGAGTGGGATCTGGCCCATTCTCTGGACCCTACACGTCTACCCGCCCACATCGCCGTCATTATGGATGGCAATGGCCGCTGGGCAAGGCAGAGGGGGCTGCCTCGCGTGGCCGGCCACAAGGCGGGCGTGGAGCCGGTGAGAGCTACGGTGGAAAGCTGCGCGCGGCTCGGCATCGAGTGTCTCACTCTGTACGCCTTCAGCGTCGAGAACTGGAAGCGCCCGCGCACGGAAGTCGATACACTGTGGCGGCTGCTACGCTACTACCTCAAGGCCGAACTGCCCCGCCTGCAGCGCAACAACATCCGCCTCGGCGTCATCGGCAGGCCGGAATCGTTACCCGAATCCGCTTTTGAAGAGTTGGAAAGCTGCGTCGCGGCCACCGGGACAAACACAGGCATGCGGCTCAACCTGGCCATCAACTATGGAGGCCGGTCGGAGATCGCCGACGCCGTCAACCGCCTGCTGGACGAGGCGAGGCGCGGCGGCGGCTTGGATGATCTGAAGGTGGACGAAGAGGCCATCGAACGCCACCTGTACACTGCCGGCCAGCCGGACCCCGACCTGCTCATCCGCACGTCCGGCGAAATGCGCATCAGCAACTTCCTGCTGTGGCAGATCGCCTACGCCGAACTCTACGTCACGGAGACGCTGTGGCCCGATTTCAAGCGCAGCGACCTGCTGCGGGCCATCGGAGAGTACCAGAAGCGGGACCGCCGCTTCGGCGGCCTGACCAGCGCCAAGCCTGAGGAAGCAGAAGCCGAAGTCATCGGCGCGCCCGTGCGATGAAGCGACTCCTTACCGCGCTGGTTCTCATCCCCTCGGTTATCTACGTCATCTTCTTCGGTCCCCATATCCTGTTCCAGGCAGTCGTCGCGGCAATGGCGTTTGCCTGTTTTCGGGAGTACGCCGGCATCGCGGCGGCCCAGAACATTCCATTGTCCCCCTGGTTCGGACAGGCGGCGGGAATGCTCTTCCTCTTCGTCCCGCAAGCCGAATGGCTGCTGCTGCTGATCGTGACGCTGGTGGCCGCAAGCCTCGCCATGCGCTTCGAGGACCTGGCCCACAGCCTTCCCTCCACCGCGGCGCTGGTGTTCGGCATCGTCTATATATATGGAGCGTGGCGCTGCGCGATCCTGCTCCATCAACAAAGCGCCTGGTGGCTGTTCTTC
>JAEUQG010000528.1 GCA_016789755.1 Bryobacterales bacterium | reverse complement strand
GTGGGCACAATCGGGAATTCGGCCAAGACCATAATCCGCGGTCCGGGAAACAACAATTGGGATCTGGCGGTATTCAAGAACTTTCCCCTCGCCGACCGCGTAAACATGCAATTCCGGACGGAATTTTATAACGCCTTCAACCACACCCAGTTTTCCGGTTTGGACACCACCACACGCTTTGAACCGGCCACCGGAGCACAAGTAAACAGCCGGCTCGGGCAATTCACAGCGGCTAGAAACCCGCGCCAGATTCAATTCGCCGTCCGGCTCTCGTTTTGACCCTCGCAGAAAACTCTAAGTATCTTCCCTTGAGTAAGATGGGGGGAGCATAAAGAGTACCGGAGCTAAGGTTGGCTGTTTAGTAGACAATTCGATAGAGTACCGAAATTGCTTATCGCCACAGCCGTTGTGCAAAATGGGGCTTGACAGAAGCGATGGATAGGAGTGAAATAAGTTTAACACTTCTCGACCATCAAAGATCCGCGGCCTAGCCGGGCAACTGGCTAGGCCGTTTTTATTGTGGCCCTCCCGACACTCCTTCTCGCCCGTCTAAAGTCTCCCAAGAATACATCTTCCGTGGGGTAGACTATGGTATTGCGAAAGGAGGCGGATTTGCCACGAGCGTTTACACGGTCGCTGAGCGCCACCCTGTTCTTATTCTTGGCGTTCCAAGCACCAGGGGAGGCTCAGCAGACGGCTGCCGGCCAATCGGCGGCGGGAGTCGAATTCTTTCCGGACCGCCTGCCCAACGCCAAGCCGGAACCCGCCATTGCCACGGCCTTGCCGGCAAAAGCCCCCGCGAGTTGGTGGCGTCGCATCCTCAGCCGACGCACCATCCAGAAATCCATGCTTAGCATGAGGCGGCAGCCGGAAGGGTCCGGCAGCACGCCCTATGGTGCCATCTACGACCCTACCCGCCCAGGAAATCCCATTCTTGTCCCTCTGCTACCTGTCCGGAAACACTTTACCGTATCCATCGACGAATACATCCAGCGAAAAATCGCCGCCAATGCCCGGCGCCCACTTCAAGAAGGGCCACCGCGCATGATCTTTCAGGACTTCAGTCAGGCCCGCGCACCTGAGTTCGCACCGCGGCAACCGCTAGGTCTTACCGCAACACTAAATTTCGAAGGCCTCGCCCAGCACAGAGTGCCACCGGACCCCGACATGGCCGCCGGCCCAGAGGAATTGATCGTGGCGATCAATTCCCAAATCGCCAGGTATACAAAGACGGGAACGCAGAGCAACTTTCAAACCCTCCAACAGTGGTTTGCAAATCTGATTCCCACCATCTGCCCTATTGCGGCCTGCGACATCTTTGACCCGAAGATCGTCTACGACTCCTTGCATGGACGGTTCATCCTCTCCGCCATTTCCTACGAAAATCTCACAGACAAAAGCTATTTTCTCATCTCCGTCTCCAACGGCCCCACTTTTTCCGGCGGATGGAAGAACTGGGCTCTCAAAGGCAGTTTGAACGGAACCGCCGAGTCTAACCTCGAAATCGACTTCACCCAGATCGGCTACGACAGCAACGCCGTGTATCTCGCTACAGACATGCTGACCGCTTTCTCCCCCACGTTCCAGTACTCCAAAATCCGCATCCTCAAAAAAAGCGAACTCTACAACCCCGCCACCACCACGCTCACCTACCAGGACATCTGGGACCTGCGCAACCACGACAATACGAAAGCCTCGTCCATCCAGCCCACCATCCTGCGCGGACGCCCCGGCGGCACAAACGACCCCGGCATTCTCATCAATTGCGCCACCACCGCCAATGCTAATTACGTCACCGTGTGGCGCGTCAACAACCCCACGGGAACGGCCCCCGTCGCCGTCCGCACCACCATCACGGGAGTCTGGCCCTACGATGTACCCGCTTCCATCCCTCAATTAGGCTCACCCATCCGTCTCGATTCCGGCTTCGGCAATGTCCTCAAGGCAGTGGTTCGCAACGGAGTGCTGTTTGCCGCGCGCAACTCGGGATACACCAATGAGCCCACCACGGTCACCTACGACCGCATCGATCTCGCCACCAACAAGGTGACCCTGCAGGGCCGCATCTCCAATGGCAATTTCTTTTACCCCGCGTTCGATGTCCCCGCCAGCAATGGCCCGGGCAACAATTTCCCCAATAAACTGATCACCGGTTCCACCACCGACAGCACCGGGGCTCTGACCTATGCGGGCATCCCCGACGTCAAAAACGGTGAGGATTTCTACACTTCGGGAGTCGGCGATCGTTTCCGCTGGGGTGACTATTTCGGGGCATCGCTCGACCCCACGCTGGGTGGGCTCTGGGTGTACGGACAATACGCCAAACCGAAGGGGCAGACCGCCGGCGCTTACGGAACCCGTGTCGCTTACTTCCCCGTTGCCACCAGCCCGCAATTCACCGACGTCTCCAGCTCCAGCGTCTTCTACGACGCCATCAACGTCCTGCGGCAGTGGTCGATCACGCTCGGATGCACCGCCACCACGTTTTGCCCAGGCAATGCCGTGCTGCGAAGCCAGGCGGCCGCGTTCGTCATCCGCACCATCCTCGGCGACAATTTCACTTACCCGGCGACGCCGTATTTCACCGACGTTCCCTCGACGCATCAGTTCTTCCCGCAGATTCAGAAGATGCGGGAATTGGGTATCACCACCGGATGCACGGCGACCACTTTCTGCCCCGACACGCCGATTACGCGTACGGATATGGCTATTTTCCTGGTACGCGGCAAGCTGCGTGCTCTTTTGGGAGACGATTTCACCTTCCCGCAGACAGCCTATTTCAACGACGTTCCTTCGACTCACGCGGCCTTCAAGTTCATTCAGAAGCTGCGGGAGTTGGGTATTACCCTCGGTTGCGGGTCGGGCGCGGGCTTCTGCCCCAATGATACGGTGACCCGCGAGCAGATGGCCACATTCCTTTACCGGGCGTTCCTGAACTAATGACGGACCTCACGGCGCTGCTGCTGGCCGGTGGATTCGGCACGCGCATCCGCGAGCTTTATCCCGATGTGCCCAAGCCGATGATCCCCGTTCTGGGAGAGCCTTTTCTCGAATGGGCCATCCGCTACTGGAAGCGCCAGGGTGCCGGCCGCTTCGTGCTCTCCCTGGGCCATTTGGCCGAGGTGGCGGAGCACTACTTCGCCCACCGCGCCGAGGTCGCCACCATCCGCGAAACCACGCCCCTGGGCACGGGCGGCGCTGTCCTGTTTGCCGCCGCGGAGGCGCAGCTCAGCGACCCGTTCGTCGTCGCCAACGGCGACTCCCTGGTCTTGGCCGATGTCTCCACTGCGCTCGCAGCCATCGCGCAGGATGGTGTCGATGGCGTGGTGCTCGGCGTAGCGGTGGAAGACGCGAGCCGCTACGGATCGCTGGCCGTGGACGAGGCTGGCCGGCTGCTCGGCTTTCACGAAAAGCGGCCCGGACGCGGACTGATCAACGGTGGAGTCTATTTCTTCCGCCGCGCCACGCTCGACCGTTTCCCTCGCAAGCAGCCGCTCAGCATGGAGCTGGACGTTTTTCCGGCCTTGCTGGCCGCGGGCGCCGATTTGCGTGTGGTGGGCGTACAAGCCCCGTTCCTCGACATCGGCACCCCGGAAAGCGTGCGCCAAGCCGAAGAATTCGTACGGCGGCTTATTTGATCTCGAAGATTGCTTCCACTTCCACTGCTGCCCCGGTGGGCAGCGAAGCAAACCCCAGCGCGCTGCGGGCGTGGAAGCCATCGCCCTGCTTGCCGAAGATCTCGTGCAACAGATCGGAAGCGCCGTTGATCACCAGGTGCTGCTCAATGAACTCCGGAGCGGAATTGACGCACCCCAGCACCTTCAGCACGCGTAGCCCATCCAGCGTCCCATGGGCGTTCCATACCGATTGCAGGATGCGCGTGGCGCAGTCCTTGGCCGCCTGGTAGCCTTCCTCCGTCGAGAGCCCGGCCCCAAGCTTGCCCTTCAGCCCGCTCACGTGGCCCGAGGTGATCAATTGATTGCCGGAACGGATGCAGAGGTTCAGATACCCCGGCGTCTGCGGGGCAAAGGTAATGCCGAGAGCTTCGGCTTTCTGTTGCGGAGTCATGAAGGGGATATTGTACCTTGCGCAGGTGGCGGTTCAGGGCTCGCCGGTGCGATCTTTCCATGACGATGATGCGGCATACGTATTTATGCTGAGTGCATGTCAAAGACGATTCAGGTTCGCGATGTACCTGAGAGCCAGCATCGCCTTCTGAAAACTCGTGATCAGTTTTCCGCGCCGATTGCGCGTTATTAGATGAAGGCAGAAGGAACCGAAAGGGTTCCGGAAGCCGCTCGGATCAGGCGTCGATGCCCCGCAAAACCGGCATCGTTACCGCTCCAAAATTCGCACCGGTAACGGCGTTCGGG
>JAEUQG010000488.1 GCA_016789755.1 Bryobacterales bacterium | reverse complement strand
ATCCAGCTTCTTGGCCGTCACCGTCACCGCAATCTTCAGATCGCCACCCAGGCTCCCTACCGTCCAATACGCTGCCCCACCCAGCCCCAACACCAGCAACACCAGCGCGCCGAACGCCGCCGTGAGCTTCTTTCCAATCGTCATTTGAGATAACACAGTCTTATTACTCCTTATCTAAAGAAGAACTCCCTTGTATTGCACCGCCCTACCGGTTTCCCGTCAGGCCTTCCAGACTGTGCAACTCCTGGTTGCCCAGCGCCTGGTCGATATCGAGAAGAATCTTCACCTTCCCCTTCACCTTCGCCATCCCCAACAGGTACGACTTCTCGCCTGCCGTCGTGAATGCCGGAGTGTCTTCAATATCCGCCGCGGCCAGGTTCGCTACCTCGGCCACCCCATCCACCACGATCCCCATCAGCATGGGGCCCGCTTCTCCCACCACCTGCACCACGATGATGCACGTGCGCTGCGTGTATTCGGCCTCCGGCAGGCTGAACTTCAGCCGCAGATCCACCACCGGAATCACTTTCCCGCGCAGGTTGATCACGCCCTTCACATAGCTGGGAGTCTGCGGCACGGCGGTAATGTCCTGCACGCCCATGATCTCCCGCACCTTCAGCACGCGGATGCCGAATTCCTCGCTCGCCAACTGGAACACCAGATACTTCCCGGCGCGCTCATCGGTCTTCGCCGCTCCGGACTGCTCTCGCTCCATTACCGTCGATTCCATGCTTCCATTCCTTCCTGTTGCGCCGTATCCCCACGGCGCAACATGCGGTCTATTCCCCTTTGCCCTCACCCGTCATATCGACGAACTGCGGGGAACTTGAGCCGTTCCCGCCGTCCGCCCGCTTCTTGCCGCCGCTTCTTTCTAAAACCATTGCGCTCTAGAACCTTTGCGCCAGATTGCAGAACACGATGTGATACGGCACATGCTGCGTCGTCCGGTCCAGAAATCCCCCCGGAAACAGCCGCCCGTAGCCCACATTCAACTGCGTCGTCCGCGTCGGCGCCCATGTCGCCTGCACATCCCCCTGCTGTCCCACATGACGCCCCGCCGCTCCCCCTTCGCTCCGCGCAATCATCCGCCCCCCCACATACAACCCGTCATGCCCGTTCGCCAGCCAGTAGGAATTGTAGGCAACCCCCACCTTCACCCTCCCCAACGCCAAAAACTCCAGCCCCGTCCGCGAATGAAACAGATTCACCCACGTGAACAGATCCGTCAGCCCCAACTTGTCGTGCGTGCTCGGAAACAGGGGATCGAAGCCCCCATGCACTCCGTCCCGCAGCCCATCGTCCCCCGAAGCATGATTCCATTCACTGTAAATCCGCGGCTTGCTCTTTCTGTCCGGCAACGTGTGCCCGATCACCCAATGCCCCGCCAGCGCCCGGATCCGGTCCCCCGCATACGACCCCATCTGCCCTGCCATCTCCGCCCCATAATCGAACCCCCGCGGCAGCTTCCCCGACCACCGCACCCCCACCGTCCGCTCGTTCCAATGCCCCAATACTCCCCGCTCGCAGCGCACATCGTGCTCCAGCCGCCACAAAACGTACGGCTCAATCGCCGCATCCCGCACGACTTTTCCCAATGTTCCGTATGCCCCATAAAAATGCTCCCCCGGCACTGTCCGGTCAAACTGCACCCCATCCGGCCTCACCATCACCCCTCCAAACAGGTCCACCTTCCGCGCTCCACTTTGCAGCGTCAGCTTCCCCCCGTCGAACGACCGCCCGACATTCGACCAGTTCGGCCAGCAACCTCCCCTCCCCAAAAACCCACGCCTGCCGCCCCGCCCGCAACTGCGCCCAGCCTTCCCCGTGCCCGAACTCCACATACCCCAACCGCAGATCCATCGGATTGCGCTGCGCCGCCGGCGCCGGCCTCGTATTCTGTCCGAATATCCGCGCATCCTGCGCCTCAAATTGAAATCGCATCCACCCCGTCGCTTTTACCCCCAAGTTCAAACGCAACCGGTTCACCACATACGTGTCCCCCGCATCGCGAAACCCCGCTCCCATGAAAACTCTCCACCCGCATCCGCTCCTCCCCGCCCAGCGTCAGCCACCGCGGAATCGCCTGGTTCACCTCCCCCGTCAACGTCCGCACCGCCGGAGTCTTCTGCCCGTGCACAGGGGCAATACACCAATAGCCAAGTATCGAAATCAGTAGAAAAATGCGCATAGATTTTTGCCTATGTCCCGCTTATCGGTTCCCAGTACCGCACCACCCCCGCAAAGTGGTCCTGCCCAGTACGGCGAGGCCATGGCCCAATGTCCGAAATCCGCGCAATCCTGGATCAGGAACTTTCGTAGTGCGATTCCCAATGCTGCTTATTCCGGTACTGGCCGCCGCCACCCTCCTCGCCGCCGATTCTCAAACCCCCACCTCCCCGAAACCTCCTTGCACCCCTTCCACCCAAGGCCACGTCTGGGTGGAACGCTCCCCCTCCGGCCAACCCCTCCGCACCGACGTCTGCTCCCTCGACGTCTGGCGCTACCGCTGGACCCAGACCACCGTCCACGTCTCCCAACTCGCCAAAAAGCAGAAGCTCAAGGACCCCCAAACCAAACCCCGTTAATCCCCCGCAACCCCTCTCCGCCCAGCGCATATAATGGATGAGGTTTTCCCCATGCGCTTCCTCTACACGCTGGCCCTCTTCCTCTCCTCCTGGCCCCTCCTCGCCAACTCCGCCTTCAACGGCCGCTGGGATATCACTCCTCACAACGAGCCCCGCCGCCGCGCCTGGTGGCTCGAAATCCAAGGCGCCGAAACCGCCACCCCCAAAGGCGCCTTCATCAGCGCCTACGCCGGCGACCTCAACGTCATCGACGAACTCAAAATCGAAGGCGACCGCATCAGCTTCGGCTTCCGCCCCCGCAACGGAGGCCACATCGTCTACAAGGCGCGCCTCTCCTCCGGCAAACTCATCGACGGCACCGTCGAAGACAATGGCAAACCCCGCTCCATTACCTGGACCGGCGTCCGAGCCCCCGTCATCAACGACAAGGACGACGGCGCCTGGAAAAAAGGCAAGCCCATTTCTCTCTTCAATGGCAAGGATATGTCCGGCTGGCAACCCCTCATCCCCAACCGCGACCTCGGCTGGACCGTCCAGAACGGCATCCTCACCAACGCCCCCAAAGCCAACAACCTCATCAGTGAACAGAAATTCTGGAACTTCGAGCTCCACGCCGAATTCCGCGTCGGCGAACACTCCAACAGCGGCATCGGCCTCCGCGGCCGCTACGAAATTCAAATCCTCGAAGACTACGGCCAGAAGCAAAACTCCCACAACATGGGAGCCCTCTATAGCCGCATCGCCCCCAGCGAAAACGCCAGCCGCAAAGCCGGCGAGTGGCAGACCTTCGACATCCGCCTCATCGGCCGCCATGTGAAAGTGGTGCTCAACGGCAAGAAAGTCGTCGAAGGCGAAATCGACGGACTCACCGCCGTCGCCGTCGACGCCAACGAAGGCGAACCCGGCCCCTTCATCCTCCAGGGCGACCACGGCAGCGTCGAGTTCCGCAAGTTAATCGTCACCCCGCTCACCAGGTAACCGATTCCATGACTCGTAGAACCGCCCTCGCCGCCCTCGCCGCCACCGCCTCCGCCCAGCAAAGGAGTACCCCCGTGCGCTTCGGCATCGATCTCTTCAGCATCCGCTCCCAAGGCTGGGACGCCTTCCAGTACCTCGATTACTGCGCCAAATGGAAGGCCAACGTCGTCCATTTCTCCGAAATCCGCTTCCTCGGCAGCCTCGAGCCCGAACACCTCAAAAAGGTGCGCGCCCATGCCGAAAAGCACGCCATCGAACTCGAACTCGGCATGCGCTCCATCTGCCCCACCTCGAAGGCCTTCGACGCCTCCCAAGGCTCCGCCGAACAGCAGCTCCTGCGCATGCTCGCCGCTGCCCAAACCGCCGGCTCGAAAATCGTCCGCGCCTTCCTCGGCACCTCCGCCGACCGCGCCGGCGGAGCCATCGATCAGAACATCGAGAGCGCCGTCAAAGCCCTCCGCCCCCTGCGCCAGCGCTTCCTCGACGCCGGCGTCCGCATCGCCATCGAAAACCACGCCGGCGACATGCAGGGCCGCGAGCTCAAGGTCCTGATCGAGGAGGCCGGCAAGGATTTCGTCGGCGCCTGCCTCGACTCCGGCAACCCCGTCTGGGCACTCGAAGATCCCCACGTCACCATGGAGCACCTCCACCCCTACGTCCTCACCAGCCACGTCCGCGACAGCAACGTCTGGAAATCCCCCGACGGCATCGTCGTCAAGTGGAGCCGTATGGGCGATGGCAACGTCGGCATCGCCGAGTGGGTCCGCAAGTTCACACAGCTCTGCCCCGGCAAAGCGCTCTCGCTCGAAATCATCGTCGGCGGCCAGCGCACCCACAACATCTACGAGCGCAAGTTCTGGGAGGCGTTCCCCAAAACCCCCGCCCACGAATTCGCCCGCTTCTTAGCACTCGCCGAAAAAGGAACTCCCGCGCCCCACACGGCCCCGCCCAAAGACAAAGCCGTCGCCACCGAGCGCGAAGATCTCGAAGCAAGCGCCCGCTGGATCCACCAGTTCTTTCAGCTCTGATCCTGCCCCGGCTTCGAAACTACCGGCGCCCCGGATACCCCGCGCTCCGCCGTACCTCATGCACCTGCATCAGGTGACGCTCCACGTGCATCGATAGCCGCAGCATCCATTGGTAGGCATCCGTGTACGGCATCTCCGCTACCCCTTCCATCGGAGCCTGCACGAAATGCCCCCGCAGATCCTCCTGCGTCGCCTTCACGAACGCAATCGTCTCCGCCCTCGCCCGTAGAAAATGATCCAGCGCCGATTGCGGATCGGCAATCGTCTGCCGTGGCGCCACTTCCTCGATCGGTGGCCGCCGCTCCGCCGGCACTCCCGCCACCTGCGTCCGGTCCGTCATCCATCGCATGATGTAGGAGTCTTCCCGTCTCCCCATCCGCTTCGGCGGAGTCTCCGCCGCCTTCCGCCCCTTCGTCATCGAGGCAAAAGCCCCCAGCAGCGGTTCTTTCGATGGAAGCACGCGCTCCCGCACCAGCCGCAGAACTTCTTCTTCCGTCCGCGCCAGGTGGTCGATGCACTGCGCCGTAGACCAGCGCCGCGCTCCCGGCTGAAACAGCCATTGCTCCTTCCTCAGGTGCGCCGTCGCGTCCACGACAAACTCCCGCGTCATCTCCAGGTGCGATACCAGGTAGGCGCGGTCCCGCTCCGCAATCGTCTCGGCGCCCGCCGCCCCGCACAGCAATAACGAAACAACCGCGCCGCGCAGCATGCCACGCATCGCGTTCAGTTCCGGCGCCGCATCGCGGCCGCGGCCAACAACCCCGCCACTCCGCACAGTCCCAGCGTTCCCGGCTCCGGCACCGCCTCGCCATCGATGGTGACCGTCGCGCTATGCACGAAGAAATCGCCGCCATTGCGGTTCACCCGAATGAAGAACACGCCATCGCCCTGAATCTCCAGCAACGCGTCCCCCAGATCGCCCGCATTCACCGCTCCCAAAACCGTCTGCCGGTTCAAGGAATCCGTCCCGTTCAACCCCGAATTGTGGCTTCCGATCGCCAAATTCGGCAGCCCGATTCCATTCAACACAAACACCAGGTCGAGCTCCTCGTTGTTGTTGGCGTCGCCGTCGTCGTACACGTCCACGCTCACGCTGATCGAGTTGATCGAAACCAGGCTGGCGTAATTCGGCACGAAATACCGCAAGCGCAGATTGTTCGGACTGCCGCTCAGAAAAAACGGCAACCCCTGGTCGCCCGGCAGACCTTCAATGATATTTCCTTCGTAGACCACAGGGATGATCCCGGCCGAACCGGCAGGGACAAGGGAGAAAGACAGACAGA
>JAEUQG010000466.1 GCA_016789755.1 Bryobacterales bacterium | reverse complement strand
GATGTCCGTCGTCGGGCCACCCATGTAGAGGCGCATTGTGCCCAAAGTGGAGGGAACCACCGTCTCACCCGCTTTATTGCGGATGCTGAAAGTGACCACCGCCTTCTTGCCGGCGCCCACGTTCTCCACCGAGTGGATGTCGGCGCTCAGCCCGGCGAGCATTCCCGACCGCTGCGGTACGGTGTGCGCGCCAGGGATGGAGGCATCGAAATCGCTGCCCGCCGCCCCGCGGTGGCAATTGGCGCAGCGGTCATCGGAGGTCGCCGGTCCGGCGCGGTGCCCTTCGCCGCTGGTCCAATCGATGTTGTCGTGGCAGGAGCCGCAGGTAGCGCGGGAAGGCTGCGTCATCCACTGGTCCGCCTGTTTTGCGCCAGTTTTGCTTTGCGGCTCATGACAGACGGCGCAATCCATGTTCGGGGAGGGGTTGACGATATCCGAATAATCGGCATTTCCGATAAAATATCGGCCTTTTGCCACAACGCTAGGCAGAGATGCGCCCATGTGGATCTTATGCACCATTACCTTCATGTCCACGGTGTTTCCGCTGGCCGGATCGGTGGTCTGCGGGGTATGGCAAAGGTTGCAGATCTCCATGCTGCGCCGGTTCCCACCGTGAAACGCCAGTTGATCGTGGCACTTGTTGCAGGAGGCGGTCCGGATCACATCGCGCACTTTGGTGACCGCCGTCCCGTTAGGGACGAAGTCCAGCCAGGCATCGGCACGGTTCACGCCCAAGTCGAATTCGTTCAGGTTCCGCGAGCCATAGATGCCGATGGTATGCGTGGCGGAGCGGTCGATGCTCGCCGGCGCCTTGTTGACGAACGTGTAGAGGTACTCTCCCGCTGCCACGCGCTGCCAAGTGCCGGTATTTTCTCCGGTGGCCTGGGTGGCGGTGTTAGCGCCGGACGTGCGTTGCCGCGTAATATAAGACACGTACTGCGTGCCGTTGGCGGGGATGTAGGCGACCAGGAAACTGAGGGTGATGACGCCGGGTGTGTCGACCCCAAGCCGGTCGAGCGCCAGACCTTGCGGGTCTGTGAGCTTGATCCAGGCGCGCACTGTGCCGTCGGTGGCGATTTCCGCCTTGGTCACTTTCATCACAAGCCCGGGACGAACGAAGCTGGCAGTTCGCTCATCGGCATAGAAGGCTTTCTCAGTGGATTTGAACTTAGACTGGCTTCCACCGGCCACGAGGGCGGCTGCGATCAGGACGAGGCCCACAATGACCAGGAATCCCTTGAAGTAGGTGTTGGATTTCATATGAGGTTGGATCCGGTGTGGATGTGTTGAAACATCGAAGACTCGAATCCGGATATGCAAACGGGGGGCCAGTCTGAAGGCGATGTAAAATGTTGTAAAACTAGTGGGGCCCCGAGTCAGGCCGCGCGGGTTTTGCCCCAATCTCTCACAGAGATGGGCCTAGCGCCCCATCACCGTCCCAGCGCAGCTTCAACGACTTTCAGTGCTAGAGGTACCATGACTTCATATCCCGCATCGTTGGGATGCAGCCCGTCGTAAGTTAATTCCTGTTTCAGCACTCCTTTGTCATCCAGCATGGGAGTGAAATAGTCCAGGTAGTGGTGCCCGTTGTCGGCGGCGTACTCTTTAATCCAGACGTTGAGGGCCTTGATTTTGTCCATGGGGCGGCGCTCCGACTGTGGACGGATGTAGTCGCAGACAGGCAAGACAGAGGACAGTATCACCTTGATTCCGTGCAACTTAGCTAATTCGGACATGGTGGCCAGGTTGCCCTCGATTTCCTCCAGCGTCATAGGCCCTGTGTTTCCGCCGATGTCATTGGTACCGGCAAGGATGACCACCGCTTTGGGCTTGTGGGCCAGGACATCGGAACGGAACCGGAGCAACATTTGGGGAGTTGTTTGTCCGCCGATCCCGCGGTTGATGTAGGGTTTGCCGGGGAAAAACTTGCCATAGCGTCGTCCCCACCCGTCGGTGATGGAATCTCCCATAAAGACCACCCGCTCTTCGCCGGAAGCTGGGGCGGGAACCTTGGCGTTATCCGCGCGGTAGCGCCCGAGAGCCGGCCAGTCTTTCAGCCGGCGCTCGTTTAATTCCAGTTGTTTCCGCAGTTTGCCGAGTTCGTCGGCCGGCGCGGCGTCCTGTCCCCAGCACGTCGCAAGCCCGGCCAACAGAAGAGCAGTGAGCAGTTGCATCTTCCTATCCTAGACCAGACTGGGGGGCTGTCGTGCTATCGATAATACGGGATTCCCGCAGGGGCGGCAGTGCAGGAGGCGTTCCCGGCGAGACCGGGCACATAATCGAGTAAACTCAACCGTGTCTCTATGTTAGAACGGAAAAAGGGCGCTGGGAAGTGGGTTTTCCACGCATTATCCACAGTATTTGCAATTCCGGAACTGCTGTGTAACATGCTTATTATGAGCTTGTTAGGGGCGAAAAATACGTGCTCCTTTTTTTTCTTGACTCACTTCGCAAACCATCATAAGATCCAAATCAAACGAAGGATTTGTGCGGTTGTGAAACCGTCGAATCTGATTCTCCCATAACATCACCCCGGCTTATCCGGGGCTTCTGCCGATGCTCACCCTTCGGGGTGAGCATTCGCATTTTTGGGGGGGACCTAAACGTTAGCGGGCGACCTCAACCCAGCCCGCAGTCTCCACGGAGGCGAAAATCGCCTCCAGGACGCGCATATTGGCCAGGGAATCTTCCAGGTCCACCGGCACATGGCCGAGTCCCTGTACCGCCCGGGAGAACGCCTCACCCTGCAACGTATACTGGTCGCAGACCGGGATAGATTCGTGTGTGATGGTGCTGCCGGTCAAATCTCCACCATCGTCCACCTGGATGCGGCAAGGCCTATCTGGCGGGGCGTTGAACGGGATCTCCACTTCGATCCGGCCTTTGGTTCCGTAAAACTGCATCCGCTGATAGGGGGTCAATTGCATGCTGCAGGTGAAAATGCACTGCCCGGAGGGGTAATCGAGAATGACTGAGGCCAGCCGGTCGACGTTCCATTCGGGGTGCTTTTCCACCAGTCCAACCGCGCGACGCGGTTCTTCGCCGAAGATAAACCGAGAGCAGTGAACGGGATAGCACCCGATGTCGAGGAGTCCGCCGCCGCCCCATTGGGGGATGCAGCGCACGTTGGCCGGGTCGGACAGGAAGTAGCTGAAAAAGCCTGAGGCGCTCCGCAAATCGCCAATGCGTCCGCCGTCCACCAACTCCTTGACGCGCAGCCATTGCGGGTGGGTATGGACCATGAACGCCTCCCCGATGCAGACGCCGGTGCGATCGCGCACTGCAATGAGGCGCAGCACCTCGTTGATGGACAGCCCGAGCGGCTTTTCGCACAACACATGCTTGCCGGCCAAGGCTGCCTTTTCCGACCAAGGCACATGCAGGTGGTTGGGCAAGGGGTTGTAGATGGCGTCGATCGCCGGGTCTTGCAGCAGCTCCTCATATGACCCGTAAGCCCTTGCGATGCCGAGGCTTGCCGCCGCCTCGCGGGCTTTCTCCAAGTCGCGCGAGGCGATGGCCACGACCGGCGTCAGCGGGCTTTGCTGCATCGCCGGAATCACCTTTTTCGTCGCGATGCGGGCGACTCCGAGTACTCCCCAGCGCACCGGTTTCGGGGCCATGAGCGAATGCCTCCCTTTATTTGTGCAAGCCGAAGTGGCCTACGAACATCGAGTCGACGCCCGAGGAGTAGAAGCTGCGCACGGCGTCGCGCGGCGTGCAGACCAGCGGGTCGCTGAACAGGTTGAACGAAGTGTTGTAAAGGACGGGCAGACCGGTGGATTTCCCCGCGGCATGCAACAGCCGCCAGTACAAGGGGTTGTCCTTCTCCGCCACGGTATGGACGCGGACGATGTCAGCGCTGAGGATAGCGGAGGCGAAGCGTTCGCGGTGGGCGGGGCGGACACGTCCGACGGTTGCCAGGAAGCGGGCGTTGGCGCCGACATCGAAGTATTCGGCCGCCAGTTCCACCGGCACGGATGCCGCGAATTTGCGAAAACCCTCGCGATGCTTGATGAAGGCGTTGAGGTTTTCCGTGGAGTAGGCATCGAGGGGCGATGCCAGGAGGCTGCGGTTGCCTAGCGCGCGGGGGCCGAATTCCATCGGGCCGTGCATCCAAGCGACGATTTTGTGGGCGTTCAATTCGGCGACGGCGGCTTCGATCAACTCGTCGGTGGTGAGGAGATAACGGAACCGCAGCTTACAGTTTTCGAGAACCTGTTTGATTTCTTCGGGACTGAACTCGGGGCCGAGGAAGAGGTGGTCGAGACGGATGCGGCCGCTTTCACGGCAGGAATGATGCCAGGCAAAGGCGGCTGCGCCGATGGCCGATCCGGCGTTGCCGGCGGCGGGCTGAACATAGACTTCGCGCCAGTTGCCGCAACGTTCGAGGGCTTCCACCAGGAGGGCATTCAATCCAAGGCCGCCGCCGAGGCAGAGCCGCTCTCCCTTGCCGGCGATGCGAATGACGGCCTGCTCGGTGGCGCGCTGTACGCCTGCCGCGATGTGGGCATGCAAATCCGGAGGAGGGGTCTCGCCGTCGGCAAGACCGAGTTCTGTGTAGAAGCGGGCGCTGAAGCCACCGTGCCCGATGCGGTCGCCGTCGAAATAGGACCGGTCGAGACGGGGCCACTGCTGCGCCGACAAGATGCTTGAGAAGACATCCACGAAGCGGTTGTCGCCGGCCGCGGAGAGCCACTGTACTTTGTGCTCGTCAGAGCCGGGGGTGAATCCCAGAAGCTGCGTCACGCGGCCGTAGAGATGGCCGAGCGAGTCGGGAAAATAGAGTTCCCGCCGCAAGCCGATCTCGGTTCCCTTGGCCTGCCACAAGGCGCCGCAGCGCAAATCGCCGGCACGGTCGAGGGTGAGCACCGCGGCGTCGTCAAAAGGGGAGAGATAATAGGCCGCGGCGGCATGAGCCATGTGGTGATCGACGACCACCAGTTGGCTGTTGGGGAACCGCTGCCGTAACTCGAGATGGAGGCGTGCATCCAGAGTGCCGGCGACCGGCCGCACGAGGGCCACGAAATCGACGTCCTGCGGCTGCACTTTGGCTTGTTTCAAACAGAACGCCAAAGAGTGTTCCGGCAATCCGCCGACCTGTTTTTGCCGGGACAGTTTCTGTTCTTCCACCGCCGCGGCCAAGTGCCCGTTTCGAACCAGTGCACACGCGGCTTTGGCGTGCGCTCCCGCCATTCCTACAATGATCATGCTTTGTTCGTTACCGCCGAAATACCAGTATAATCGCTGGCGCCGCGATGCCGCCCGCGCAGCCTCTCCCAAAGTGCGGCCAACTGGGCCACGGTCAATTGCTCGGCCCGCAGGCGGCCTTCGGGAAGTTCGCCCTCGCTGAGTGTGCCGAAGTGTTTGGCGAGGTTGTTGCGGAGCGTTTTGCGTTTTTGCTCGAAACACCACCCGGCGAAGCGCAGGAAATCCTCGACATCGGGGCAAGGTGGGGCATGGGGTGTCAGTTCCACTACGGCGGAATCCACTTTTGGCGGGGGGTCGAAAGCGCCGGGTCTTACGGTGAGCAGGCGGCGCGGATGAGCCAATGATTGCGTTCTTACAGTGAGGAACCCGTAGTCGCGGCTTCCAGGCTGTGCGGTCAGCCGCAGGGCCACTTCCTTCTGCATTAGGAACACGGCGCGCAAACAGGCGGGGCCTGACCGCAAGGTGCGGTCGAGGATCGGAGAGGTGATGTAGTAGGGGAGATTACCGGCGATGACTGCCGGTCCCCATTGCGCCAGATCGACCGAAAGGACGTCTGCTTCGACGATGGTCACCCGGTCGTTGCCTGCATATCGCCGGCGCAGTTCCTCTGCCAGAAGAGGGTCGAGTTCGATCGCCACCAGGCGCGAGGCGGCGGCGAGCAGGTGCTGGGTCAAGGCGCCATGGCCGGGCCCGATTTCGATCACGAGCGGGGTTTCGGCGGGGCACACGGCCGCGGCGATTTTCTGCAAAACAGAGGGAGAATGGAGGAAATGCTGGCCGAGGCGCTGGCCCAACTCTTATCCTTTTACGTCAATAAACGACCGGCGGAAGGAGAGGCGCACTTTGCCCGCGGTGGGCTGTCCGAAGGCCAGCGCTGGAGTGAACCGGGCAAAGAGCAGCGTGTTCTCGATTTCTCGTTTCAGTTCCTCGCTTTCCGTGCCGCGAGGCAGTTTGTAGTCGATCACCTGACCTTGTTCGTCGATGGTGACTTCGACCACGAACTCCTGGTCGGCGAAGGCGAAGGGCGCGACGCTTTTCACAGTCGGTTCCTGATAGAGCGCGGTGGGAACATCTTCCAATACGGTTCGCGCGGCGACGACCGGATAAGTCGGCACCAGCATGCTGAAGAGAACCATGGCCGAAACCATGCCGCCGGCGAAAGGAATGGCCAGCGGGCGCATGAGGTTTTCCATCCGAATCTGGATGGCTTGCCAGGCAAACCGCACCGGGTTCACCTTGGCCCTGGAACGTGCGTCGGCGCTTTCGGCCGCAGCCAGTTGGCGCAGTTTTGCCGTGAGCTGAATGGGGGGCGTCCTGGCCGGCAAACGGCGAACCAGATTTCTGGCCTGCCGCAGTTGTTCGACCTGTTCTCCGCACCGGCTGCATTCACGGATGTGGATGCTCGCTTCGCGGCGCTCTGCGTTCGGCAAAGCGCCGTCCACGTAGGCCGAAAGAGAGCGGGTTACACGCGCGCACGGCTTTGAGGACAGGAATGCCAATGAGAATTCCATATGATTATTCCACCACCTGGGGCTTGAATCGAACCGGCTGTTCCGGTTCCAAACGCCCTGTTAGCATCCGTCGAAGCGCTTCGCGCCCGCGCAGAATGCGTGATTTGACCGTGCCGATGGATACCTGGAGAACCTCCGCGATTTCCTCGTAGCTCATATCCTCCATGTCGCGTAGAATGACAGCCGGCCGGAACACTTCATTGACTTCGGTCAGCGCCTGCTCGACGAGCGCCCTGGTTTCAGTCCCTGCAGCAAGTTCAAACGGCGTGCGGCCTGGATCGCTGAGCACATCCTGGTAGCTGCGGCTGCCTTCCTCCTCCGCCTCCAGGCCGATCTCCCGTTTGCGGTGCCGGTGGAACCACCGGCGGTGATTGTAGGCTTCGTTGACCGCGATGCGGTAAATCCAGGTTTTTAGCGAACTGCTGCCTCGGAACCCCGATACGTTGCGAAATACTTTTAAGAAAACCTCCTGTACCACGTCGCAGGCGTCGGAAGGGTCGTCCATCAGGCGGTAGACCAAGTTGTAGACAGGCTGCTGGTAGCGCAAGACGAGAGCCTCGAAAGCCGCTTCGTCTCCGCTGCGCAGACCGTCCACCAGCCAAACCGGGTCGGCTGGAACGTTGTGCTCCAAGGTTGTGTCGACAGGCAAGCTGACGGTTGTGTCTGCCACCGGGGGCCTCTACTTCAGATTCTACTCCTGAAAATCCGCTGCCGTCTGATTAGACTCCGGTGAGCGCGGTTAAGTTCCCGGCGAAGCTATGCGCTGGCGGAGGCTTCCCGCCCCTCCAACTGTTCGGGTGTGCCAACCGGCTGCGATGGCTGCAGCGCTTCGACCTGCTCGCGGAGAGCCTGAATGGATGCATTTGGGGTACCGGAGCGGATTCCGTCGAGCATCCTTTTATAGCGTGCGATGGAGTGAGGTGTCTGCTCTTTGTCGATTCGGCAGAAGGCAAACAGAGGGGTAGTCAATTGGTCAAGGATTCTGAGGAGGACGCTATTTCCGGCGGACTCCCAGAGACGGGTGTGGAACCGTCTCGCATCAGTTCCCCAGGTTTCCATTTCGGCAACCACAGCCGATAAATCGATGAGCAACTCCTGAGGCGCGTTGACCGCTTCCTCCCAGATCTTGCCTTCCAGAGTTAGCCAGACTCGGGTGCGGTTGAGGACTTCATCCGGGGCGAGGCTCGTTACCGAAGTGCTGCGATTCGGAGTTCGTACGACTAGTCCGTAGTGCTCCAAATGCGACAGAGCCTCCCTGACTGTTGCTTGGCTTACGTTCATATTCTTTGCCAGCCCAAGCTCTCGCAGTACTTGGCCTGGCTTTAGTTCACCGCTGAAAATCGCCTCGCGAATGCTCTCCGCAACTTGGGCACTGAGCGATTCGGCTCGAACGGGTTGTAAAGAAGACATAGTTCATCCTGGACGGTCGGAGTTTGCCCCCCAATGTGTAGGATCGTTCCTACGCCAACCCCTTTGCTACCACTATAACTCAAAGTGAAGGTTGTTGTGACGAAAAAAATTAACGTCTTTCAATGATTGTCACTGGCTGAGTGAGCCGAAAGCTGAGTCTCATTTCGGCGGGTAGCAAGACCGGTTTGCCGCGGGTGGCCAGGACGGTGCCGGCACCTGCCGCTCCGCCGGCGCCGGCTCCGGTGGCGGCGCCTTTTCCTCCTCCGAAAATCGCGCCCAAGGCCGCCCCGATTCCGGCGCCGACGGCGACCTTTGCGGCATCTCCGCGAGTGTCCTTGTCGCCTTCCTTTTCCCATGCGGCGGTTTGGATAGGCACTCGCTGGCCGTCGGATGTGGTGAGGCGGGTTAGCTCGATGGAAAGATGCGACAAGCCTTTGACCCTGCCGGCCTGTTGGGCGGAGATGACCCGTCCCTCTACGGCGGCGCCGCGCTCGGCGATCACAAATCCATCGACTACTAAAGGTTGGTCGAGGGTTGCCTGAAACGCCTGGCCATCCTCTAATTTGCTGGAATCGAGAGTCTGCGATAAGCGGATCGGAATAGCGGTTCCCCCGATGATGGTGACGGAGTTGGGATCGGCCGGTTTGGGGGGATCTTTCGGTTTCATGGGGGAAAAAGCGGGTGACGCGGGCGCAGCAGAGGTGGCGATGGGCGGCTCCGGGGGGGCCTGAGGGGCGACTGGCGGGGCGGCCGGTGGAGCGGCGGGAGCAGAGGCTTCCACTACAGCCGGCGCGGGGGCTGGGAGGTTCGCGGCTTGTTGCGGCACGGCAATTGGGCGCACCGGCGCCGCTACGGCGGTGGGTTTTGCTTCGCGCCTCGCCTTCGGCAGGGCGGACTGTGTGGGGGCTGGATTGGAGGTTACCGGAATCGGCGTAGGTTGGGGCTGAGGTGGAGTGGCCTGCGGCGACACTTGAGCCTGAGGCGTCTGCGGAACCTGGGCAGTATCGGTTTTGCCCCCTCTCATAGCGACAAAGGCAACCGTCCCAGCAAGCAACACTCCGCCGACAAAAGCGATCAAGGTCTTCATACTCCGGCCTCCTACGTTCTACAACGTAGCCGGGGGCTTGTCAGTTACCGTATCCTCATTTTTGAGACGCGCCCGCGCAACGCGCCGTGTCTAACCGTGGTAAACGGGCTCCTGAGCCTGGTGGGGGACGCCGCGGCCTGTGCGGGCGTATACTCTGGAAGTTGCGGGCTTGGGAAAGGGTGCGAGAATTGAATCGAATAGCATTCTCATCGAGAATGTCACGTATTTGCAGAGGTTTAGAAAGGCTATGAGTCCGCACGATCTAACTCGTCAAGCTGCCGGAAAGGTACGGCTACGTACGCAGATTCTCGAAAGCAAAGAAGGGGAAGGTGTCAATCTGGTCCTTATCGAAGGGGATAACAGGAGCCTGAGCTACTTGGGAGAACTGCTTCTTGCTGTCGCCAAGGACGGGGATTGCGGCTTTTCCTTCAGTCCTAGCGGACCCGGGCAGGTGTTCTTTGCCGATGGGTCTGAACTAGGACTGTACATCCATTGCACACCGTGCACGCGAGGAAAAATCCCTGACTGACCACCTAATTTAGAGGCGCCAGTGAAATTAGAGTGAGGCCCAGTACGAAGAAGAGGAGCATTGCTCCGAGAAGCGTTCGCACTCTGCCCTGGGCACCTGAGAACTCCTTCCACACCAGCAGGCCCCACAAGGCGCTGACCATGGTGGCGCCTTGCCCGAGCGCGTAACTCACGGCGGGCCCGACTTGCACACTCTTCGGAGCGCTGGCGGCGAGGA
>JAEUQG010000450.1 GCA_016789755.1 Bryobacterales bacterium | reverse complement strand
CATGTCCTCGACATGCGCCTCGATCAGGAATACCTGCGCAGCCAGCCCGTCAACTCGGAAGAAGGCGCGCCTATGGGGATCGGCATTTGGTATGAGATGTGGATCACCGATCCCGTCTCCTACCTTTTCAAGAACACCGATCCTCGTGGTTCGCTCCGCGCCAACGTGAGCAACGCCACCGTGCGCTGTCTCAGCAACATGCCGCTTGGCGAAATGCTCGAGACGCGGCATACGATGAGTCAGACCGTCCGCGCGGAAGTATCGGCGCAATCTCAAGCCTGGGGATATAAGCTCGGTTCCATCTACATCCGCAAGGTCCACTTCCGCGACTTGGGCATGATTCGCCAGATTGAAGAGAAGGTGGTCAATCGCCTTCGTCAGGTCACTTCCGCCATCAAACAGGCCGGTGCGAACCAGGTCAGTGTCATCACCAGTTCCGCTGAGCGCGAAGCCGCGGTCGAGTTCGCCCGGGCGGCTGCCGTCCGCCCGGCTGTGCTGGGCTCGGTATTTCAGGAAATCTCGCGCAACCAGCAAGTATCTTCGGCCCTCTTCGAATTGCTCGAAATGCAGAAGCTCACCGAGCATCCCTCGCGTATCGTGCTTCTTCCCAAGGGCGCCGATGGGTCGCTGCTCGCCACACTTATGGCTGGCCTGCGCGGCGGCGGTAAACCGTCTCAAAGCCGGGACGCGAAAACGTAACGCTGCTTGACGAAGATCCCCCCGGCACGGACGGCCTGCTCCCCGGCGCCTGTGGACGTGCCGCGTTCGGATCGAAGCCTGGCCCCGTGTCGGTCCGCGTTTCGCGCGTCATGCTCTGGCCGCCTTTGGGACGCGCCTCGATACGGTCAATCTCGCTCTTGGCGATCGCCGTCTGCGCATTCCGCAACACAACGATAATCCGTTCCTCGTCAGCCTCGTCCATCTCCGCCGCCAGCGGTTGCGCCGCCCCGCGTTTGTAAATTCGCAACTCCGTTCCCGTCCGCAATCGCCGCACTTTCTCCCAATCGTCCGATGCGGGACGCGTCACGTCGGTTTTCCATGCTGCATATGCCGCCTTCATCGAGGCCAATCGCTGAGGCTCTTGCTTCTTGCGGTCGTTTGTCTCGCCCGCGTCTTCGCCCAGCCGGAACAAGTGTTCCTCGCCCTCATTGTCCAGCAGATACTTCCAGCCCTGGCTGACCATCGCCTCCTGCTTGCCATGCAGGAAGTACAACGTGTCTCGTTGCACCCGCCCCGTACCCATGCACGCGTCCAGCAGATTCACTCCGTCCATCCTCACCCCGGCGGGCAGAGCAGCGCCCGCCAACGCCGAGCACGTGGGAAACAGATCCATCCCAGCCACCATGTCCGGCGCCTTCCTCCCAGCCGGAAACCGTCCCTTCCACCTCGCCACCAGTGGAGTGCGGATGCCGCCTTCCCACAGTGTCCCTTTCGATCCGCGGAACGGCAGATTGCGCCCGATTTGCGGAATGCCTCCGTTATCGCCCAGAAAGAACACCACCGTGTTTTCCGCGATCCCTGCCCCGTCCAGGTGCGCCAGAATGCGTCCCACGTTCCTATCCAGCGATTCCAGCATCGCCTTGTAAACTGCCCTCGTGCGGTTCTTCTTGCGCGATGCCTCGGCATTCCCCGCCGTGTCCCGATCCTCCGGCCCTTGAAACGGATCATGCACCGCATTGAACGGCAGATAAAGAAAGAACGGATGCGCCTTGTGGCGGTCGATGAACCGGATCGCCTCATCGCCGATGAAGTCCGTCATGTAGCGATCATCCTCCAACGGCCGTTCTCCATCCCACAAATCCCGATTGTCCAGCCGGTCGCGATGCGTAAAATAATCGATGTTGCCCGCCAGGAATCCCTTGAACTCATCGAAGCCGCGCCTTGTCGGCAAGTACTTCGCCTCAAAGCCGAGATGCCACTTGCCGATGATCCCAGTAGCATAACCGGCGTTTCTCAACACTTGGGGTAACAACACCGCTTGTGTGGCCAGCCCCTTATCGCGCTCCGCCACCAGAATCACCTGCCCCATGCCGTTGCGATGCTGGTATTGCCCCGTCAGCAGAGCCGCCCGCGTCGGGCTGCACACAGCGCCGTTCGAATATGCGTGCGTGAACCATACGCCGTCTCTTTGCAGGCTGTCGATCTGCGGAGTGGCGATATCCGGACAGCCCGTGAAGCCCACATCGCCATACCCCAGATCATCGGCCAGGATGAGAACGATATTCGGCTTCGCCCCGCGTTGCCCAAGCAGAGGCCCAGCCGCCGCCATCGTCTGCAAAAACCGGCGTCGATTCATACTCCCTCCTCAATGTATGGTGGACGGTCGAAAGCATCCTGCAGCCGTGGATCGTCCGCCGCCTCCAGTACCCCCAGCAGTCGCTTCGACAGCACAGCCCGAGTTGCGCCGAATCGCGCCTCTCCGGCCACATTGCGCATCTGCTGCGGATCGCTGCGCAGGTCGTACAGTTCCTCGCCCGGCCGCCGCCTGAACGCCATGTCGTAGTATTGCGGCTGCTCGCGCCGGTGCTTCAGGATCCATGCCTTGGTAGGGCTTTCGTCCATATCCTTGTACGTCAATAGTTCATGATTGGTGGCCAGGAACTCGTACGGACGGTCCTCGACACCCGCTATCGCATCGCCCATCGGCATCCGCTCCGGCTTGAAGTTCCGGATGTAGAGATAGTCGCGTGTCCGAATAGCGCGCGACGGATAAGGCAGGCTGCCCGCACGGGCCTCGGGCACATGCCGCTCGCGTGAGGTGACCACAAAGTCGCGTGCCGCATCGCTCCGGCCATCGAACTGCCGCATCAGCGAACGCCCGTTCATACCCTGCGGCGCAGTCAATCCAGCAGCCTCCAGAAACGTCGGCGCCAGGTCCATCAGATTCACGAAATCGCCGCTGGTGCTGCCAGGCGCGATACGGGCCGGCCACCGCGCCATCAGCGGCGCCCGCACCCCCAGGTCATAGAGATTGCACTTTCCCCGGGGCACCCCCGGCATCCCGTTGTCGCCGCTCAGCACCACCAGCGTATTCTCACGCTCCCCGCTGCGGTCCAGTTCTTCCAGAATCGCCCCTACCATCAGATCGAGAGCCTGCACTTCGCCCAGGTAATCCGCGACGTCTTCCCTTACCTCGGGAACGTCGGGCAGAAACGGCGGCAACTTGCCCTGCAGCGCCTCGGGATCGATATCCCACAGCTTCCTGCCCGATCCTCGCACCCATGGCCGGTGCGTATTGATCGGCCCGTAGACATAGCAGAACGGCTGTCCTTCGCCGCGCTCGCCCAGCACGCGCCGGATGCTCCCGCGCGCTTGTTCCACCACCGCCGCCCGTCGCGCCCCTGCCTCCTCGCGCGAGACCGCCGCGCTCACATGCATCGAGTAGCGATGAAAAGTGTTCAACCGCCCGTAGGATTCCCCTCCCAGCCAGTTCATGGTCAGGGTCTTGAAGTGATTCCGCACATAGTAGCCGCTTGCTTCCAGCAACTGTCCGAACCCAGGCAGTTTCTTTCCCGGATCGGCGTGCGCCTTCCAACTTCCTCCCCGCAGGTTCGCCGCTGCGCCACAGCGGAACGAATAGCACCCGGTGGCCACCGCCGCCCTGCTCGGTGTGCATGACGGTGTCGCCATGAAGGCATTGGTGAAGCAAATGCCTTCCCGCGCCACTCGGTCGATATGCGGAGTGCGCACGACACTATTCCATCCCTCCCGGTACACGCTCGCATAGCGGCCCCAATCGTCGGCGAAAAAGAACACGAGATTCGGGCGTCGCTTCTGCTGTCCACGCCCGATAGCCGGGGCCAATACCATAGGAACAAACGCGCGCCGCTGCATCGATTGTCATTGTCCTATTTCCTGCCTTCGTGCGTGAGCCCCGACACCCCTCGCTTTGCGCGTGTATTGTTGAGGAGTATCTATGACGGCTTGGTTCGTTTGGTCCCTGGCTGCGGCATTGCTGCCCGCCCAGAATTATCGAGTATCTACTGTAGCCGGCAGGGCGCTAGTCAACGACACCCGGCCCCCATGGGAGGCAGTGCTCGAAACCCCATCCGCACTTGCAGTTGATTCCTCTGGAGTCCTTTACTTCGCCGACGCCTCCAGCCATCGAATCTACAAAATAGAGCCTGGCCTCGGCCGCTCCGGCCCGGAAGAAAAGTACGCCTTCGGCCGTATCGTATTGGTGGCTGGCGCGGGTGGAATGTTCTTTGACGGCGACGGCGGACCCGCTGTCGATGCCCATCTGGCCTCTCCCAATGGCATTGCCCTTGCCCCCGATGGAACGCTCTATATTGCCGACACCAACAACAACCGGCTGCGCGCCGTGTCGCCGGACGGCATCATCCGCACGCTGGCAGACGGCCTGGACCTTCCCTTCGGCATCGCTGTCAACGCGGAGGGTGTGATCTATGTCTCCGAGTTGCGCGGCGGCCGTGTGCGGCGCATCGGGAAAGACGGAGACCGAACCACCGTCGCCGAACGTCTGGTTCGGCCAATGGGCCTCGCATTCGACAGTAGCGGAGCCTTGCTGATCGCCGAAAGCGGACAGCAGAGGATTCATCGCCTCACCATGGATGGACAAATGCAGATCGCTGCCGAAACGGGCGCACGCAGCATCCCGCGCAGCATCGCCGTGGACGGTCACGGGGAAGTGTACTTCTCCGACCCTGGTACCGGACTGATCCGCCGCATTCAACCCTCCGGCGAACTTTCTTCAGTCCTGACCATCCTGATTCCCAATCCGATGGGACTTGCGGCAAGAGCCGATGGCGCTTTGTTTCTCTCCACAGCTACCGGTTTGGGCGGTTCCATCAATCTCTTGCCTGCTGCCCAAACAGCGTTGGGTTCGCCCATTGCCGGGGCAGGTAGCCGCGGCAGGGAGGGGATTTCCGCGCTCGATTCCTTGCTGTTCTACCCCACTGGAGTGGCCCGGAAAGCCGATGGCACTTTGCTCATCGCGCAGCCCGTGCAGGACGTGGTTCGGCAAGTAGACGAGAATGGATTCATCCGTTTGTACGCAGGCAACTCCCCCGGCTACGGAGGCGACGGCGGCCCCGTCGAGAGAGCCAGCCTGAGTAACGTGTTCGGCATCGCGGCCGACTCCGCCGGCAACGTCTACCTCGCCGATTCCAGCAATCGTAGAATCCGCCGGGTGGACCAGGACGGAATCATTACAACTCTTGCCGCCGACCTTAGTCAGCCCCAGCATGTCGCGGTCGGCGCCGCTGGAAATGTCTACGCCGGCGAGCCCTCGGCGCATCGCGTTCGAGCCATTTCACCTGACGGCTCCGTCCGCACACTTGCCGGTACCGGCGCGCGCGGGTTCTCCGGCGATGGAGGCGATGCCTCCCAATCGCAACTCGCTTCGCCGCAAGGGATCGCGGCCGATGCCGAAGGCAATATCTACATCGCCGACACCGGCAACAACCGCGTGCGCCGCGTCAACGCCGCCGGAACCATCCAGACGGTGATCGAAGTCACTGCTCCACAGGGCCTCGCCATCGATCCTGCCGGCAATCTGCTCATCACCGCCGGGCATTCCCTATACCGCCTTGCTCCCGGCGGCGAGTTGGAACGCATTGCCGGTGATGCCGCTCCCGGCTTCTCGGGCGATGACGGACCCGCGGTCGAATCTCGATGGAATCAGCCCGGAGCCATCTGGGTCGCCGCCAATGGAGATATCTTCGTCGTTGATCGGGGCAATCATCGTCTCCGCCGGCTCCGTCCTGAGTAACTACAGCGCGTAAACGACGTACTTCGCGTTCTCGTAAGCGATTTTGCCGCCCGCCACCGAGTTGCTTCGCAACACAACTACATAGTGAATGCCGAACGGTTTGTATCGCTCCAGGTTCTCGCGCTCAAATCCCGGAGCAATTAATGTCTGCCAGCGCGGCAGCCAAATCGTCAGGAAATCGCGCAGAAAGTTGATCTGTCCACCGCCCTTCCAGTCGACATATACGGTCCGCAGCGCCTCTGCTCGAAACACACCGGGCCGCAAGTCCTTACCTGCGTCCGGAAACAGAAACACCGCGCTCTTGCGTGTATTGCCGCGTGCCCACCTCGCCAAATCGTCGAGCTCGACATGATGCAGCGGAGGATAATTGCGAACTTTGGAAACAGCCGGAATGACAAAGGTTAGTGCGCATGCCGCGGCTACCGCCGCCAGCCCTGCCCGTTTCCATTGCGTCGCCGCCCATAGCCCCAGCGTGCAGATCGCCGCCGCCGCCAGCACCGCCAGCGGCGCTTCCAAAAATCGGCGCTCCCATAAATAATGAAATGTCGTCGTGGCTGCCGGGGGCAGCAGGGCCAGGCAGAGCCACACCGGAACCTCCCGCCATCTTCGTTCTTCGGCGGAAACTACCGCTGCGCCCGCGCTCAGGATCACCGCCATCGCAGTTACGTACAGCACCGCGCGCATCGGTTGAATCTGCGGCATCAGGCTCCACTTCATCCTTTCCAGCAGCACATAGGACACCGGCATGCTCAGCATTCCAACAAGGCTGGTGACCGCTGCCATGACTCGAAAATCGGCGCTCATGCGCTGTCGCAGGCGATACAAGGCCGCCATGCAAACCGTGAACAGAACGGCATAATGCACGTAGATCCGCGGATTCCAAAGCGACACCCAATTGTAGGAAGCCCGTTCCCGCATCATCGATTCGTGCTCCGGGTCGATCCTCGTGAAAAATTTCTGCTGCTCCCCTTCTCCCACCTGCAATTGCGATAACACCAGCAGCAACAGGACTCCTCCCGCCATCGGCAGCAACCCGCGGATGTGCCCGCGCATTTCTTCCGGCTTGCGCGGAATCAGCGCCAGCACGAAGTACGCCGCCCAATACGGATACACAGCCGGCACATGATAGAGAAACGCCAGCGCTGCGGCGCATCCTGCCCACAGATGTTTGCCCCGCGCGACCAGGCCGATGGCTAACATCGTCAACCCGATCGCATTGCCCCGCGGCACCGGCTCATACTCGAACGTCAGTACCGAAGGACCCATCACCGTCGCCCCCAACCCGAACGCCGCCGCCACCAGAATCGCGCCCGGCGCGCTCACCCCAAGCGAAGCGGCCATCCAATAAACACCGGCCAGCGCCGCAAAACGGAAGACAATCTGCTGCAGCGCCAGTACATCCCGAAAGCCCCACCCCGTCAGGTGGCGCAGCCACAAAGCCGCTTCGTCATACATCGTGAACGATACGTGCGGCCGCTGGGCGATGATTTCGTCTTGAAACAACGACCGGTCGTTCAACCTCTCCAGAATGGGAACATAAATCTGCGTGTCCGATTGCAAGTACGTGTGGCCTGGAAAATAGACAAAACCAAGAGCTGTGAGCGCTGCCAGCGCCAGCCACACTAGCCGGTTTGTTTGCATTACTGGGGAGTCTTCTCCAGCAGTTGTTTCGCCCAAATGCGCTGCGGATTCAGTTCCAGCGCCTTCTCCAGCGCTTTGCGCGCCTCCGCGTTCAGGTTCTTCTTGCGCAGGGCGGTTCCCAGCCACACGTACGCGTCGGAGGATTTCGGATCGAGGCTGATCGCCTTTTCCATGTCCTTGATCGCCAGGTCCACCCCCCCTCCGAACGAGGGCGGCAAGTAATAGTTGCCCACCCCTTTGCTCAGCCACCCCATCGACGATTTCGCGTCCAGTTGCAGAGCCTTGTTCACGCTCTCCATTGCGCACTTGCCGTACTTCAATCCGGCCAGAACATTAGCCGGAATCACCTGCCCGCAAAGTGTCCCCAGAATGCGGTGGTATTCAGCCTGTTGCGGCTTCAGTTGCGTCGCCTTCTCCGCCGCCTGGATTCCCTTTTCCGCCGCCGCCCGCGCTTCGTTGCGCAGACGCAATTCCAGGCAGATTTCGGCCAGATACGATTGCGCCAGGGCCAGCACGTACTGGGCCTCGGCATCGGCGGGCTTCTTCTCCGATTGCGCGGCAAGAGCCGCGATAGCTTTCTCTAACGCCGGACGGTCCTGCCGGTCTCGGGCGGCGCGCAACTCCGCCGGCGGAGCGGCCACAGCCTGGGAAAGAACAATTAGCAATGCAGATAACAGCCGCATTCACCCTCTACGTGATTATTGTATCCGCCTCGCACATTGGCAAGCCACTTGCCTGCAAGAACCGGTGGGGGTGTGTCATGTCCACGACATCCGCCACCGCTTGCGGCCCGCAGGCGAACTCGTTTGAACTTCAGTGCCAGTCCCCGGCACAGCTCCAGAGGATTCTCCACACAGATCCCTACTCCGCCGCCGGCGCCTTCGTGCGCGGCGAATTCTCGGTAGCGGGCGATCTGGTGGCCGCTGTCCGTCGGCAACTGGGCAGCGGTTCCCAAACCATGCGTACGCGCCTGTTCAACCTCGCCGCCCGTGTTGCGCCCTGGCGCCTCATGCAGCGCTGCGAACAACGCCTCCGTACGCGCCGTAATATCCAGTTCCACTACGACCGCTCGAATGCCTTCTACGCCATCTTCCTCGACCGGCGCATGGTTTACTCGTGCGCCTACTTCCCCTCGACCTCTTCCACTCTCGATGACGCCCAATTGGCCAAACTCGATCATGTTTGCCGCAAGCTGCGCCTCCATCCCGGCGAGCAGTTCCTCGACATCGGCTGCGGCTGGGGAGCCTTGACCGTGCATGCCTCCCGACGCTTCGGCGTCTTCTCCACCGGATGCACCCTCAGTCCTCACCAAGCCGCCTATGCCCGCCAAGCCGTGGACGACGCGCTGCTCCATCCCTTCGTGCGCATTGTCGAACAGGATTATCGCGATACACCGGGCTCGTTCGATAAGATCGCTTCCGTCGGAATGGTGGAACATGTCGGACTGGCGCGCCTCCGCCAGTACTTCCGCAAGGTCAATTGCATCCTGCGCCCCGATGGGCTGTTTCTCAACCACGGCATCACCATGCCTGCTTCCGCACATCACGACGCCCAGGGTCTCTTCATCGCCCGTTACGTCTTCCCTGGTGGAGAAATCGTCCGGCTCTCCGACATGATCACCGCCGCCGAGAAAGAGGGCTTCGCGGTTCTGGATGTGGAAAGCCTGCGCGCTCACTACTCTATGACCTGCCGCGCCTGGCTCGAGCGCCTCCGCTCCAACGAAACCATTGCCCTCGCACTCGTGGATGAACAGACGCTTCGCACCTGGGAAATTTACCTCGCCGGATGTGTCGTTGCCTTTGAGGACGGCGGCCTCGACATCCACCAGATCTTGCTCGGCAAGCAAGGCCGCCAGAACACACCGCTCACTCGCAATGACATCTACGCCGGCTGCTATTCAGGGTGAAAACACTCATTTGGGTGTGAGCGCCGCACCCAGATCTTTCGCACGGTAAATATTGCGCGTCTTACGCCTTCTTCTCATTGTCCACATCGTGCGCAAACTTCGCGTCCCGCCTTCTGGCAGTAGAGAAATACTGTTGTAGAAATCGACAGTATTCCCCTCCCGGAAAAGCCAAAATACGATACGGCGATTCCCCCGCTTCTACCCCCCTGCTTCGCCTCTCCTGCGGCGGACCCACGAAAACGGCAGCCACAGCACCCACAGCAACCCCAGGGCTAACAATTCTCCCACCGCTACGTACACCGGCCACGGACCGAAATAGTCCAATACACTCGCGCCCTGCGGCTTTCGGCATAGATACATGTAATTGGTATGAAATATGGCATTAAACGTGCCCACAAACAAGGCGAAGAGGTTGACGGTTGCGAATACGCGCCACACACAACCCGGCTGCAACGTTCGCGCTTTCGACCAGACCAGATAGAGGACGGAAACGACGATCGCGCCGTGCGCGAGAAAGAAGTAGATCGACGGGTAGGACCGTAACGGGGCCCAAAGGTCGGGAGTGAGCAACGCCATCCCCGCGCCCGCAATGCCGATGAGAAATGCCGGCTCAAACACCCATTGAGCCCGGCTCAGCAACGCCGCAACCGCCATCCATACCATGGCGTCGCAGAGTTGCAGCGGCAGCCCTTCCGGAAACCGGAATCCTTCCGTCGAATAGCGGTAGGAGTACCAGATGATCTCATTCACGGTCAGTATCGCGGAGAGACAGAGATTGATCCGGCGCGCATATCTGCGGTCGGCCCGGGCCACCGCCGCCAGACTGCTCGCCATCAGGGGAACGGCTGCCAGAATGGCGATGTGTATCAGGCTGAACAACCGGAAATCCGTGGTGCGCATGGACTGGTTACGATCATACAGGCCTCTGGTGACTTCAGTCACTTCCCCCGACCGCCCTCACCGCTAAGATGAATCCATGGCGGCTGTAATTGAGGCAGTTCCCCCGAAACACAAAAAGCCGTTGGTCCGCCGGTTGCATCCGGATCGCTCCCAGACGCTGCGCCGTACGATTCAGTTTTCCTTTCTCCTTCTGAACCTCTGGATCGGCGTCGAGTTCCTGCTTTGGGTGCGCCAATTCGAAGGCGCCGGCCAACAAGGCTGGTCCCGCCCTCCCGGCGTCGAAGGGTGGCTCCCCATCGCCGGCATGATGAACACGAAGTACTTCCTGCTCACCGGGAACATCCCCGTCGTTCATCCAGCCGCCATGTTCTTATTCGTCACCTTCGCCGGCCTGTCCCTCTTCCTCCGAAAATCCTTCTGCGGCTGGCTATGCCCCGTCGGCACGGTCTCCGAACTGCTGTGGAAGTTGGGCCGCGACACGTTCAAGCGCAACTGGACCCTGCCCCGCTGGCTCGATATCCCCCTCCGCAGCCTCAAATACATCCTCATGGGCCTGTTCCTCTATGCCGTCGGCAGCATGAGCGCCGAAGCCATCGGAGCATTCCTCTACTCACCCTACGGCATCGTCGCCGATGTCAAAATGCTCAACTTCTTCCGCTACATGAGCACCGGCGCCGCTGTCACCGTTGGCCTCTTCCTCGTCGCCAGCGTCTTCGTGCGCAATTTCTGGTGCCGCTATCTCTGCCCCTACGGCGCCTTGATGGGCCTCGTATCCTTACTCAGCCCGCTGCGGATTCGCCGCAACGAAGCCCGCTGCATTGACTGCGCCAAATGCGCCAAAGCCTGCCCCTCAGGCCTCGCCGTCGACAAGCTCATCCAGATCCGCTCCGCCGAATGCATCGGCTGCATGGAATGCGTCGCCGTCTGTCCCGCCGAGGATTGCCTCGGCATGAGCGTGGTGGCAACGAAACGGTGGGTCGATCCGCGGCTTATCGCAGCCGCCATCGTGCTCGTGTTTGTCGGCGTCGCCGGAGCCGCCCGTTGGACCGGCCACTGGGATAGCCCGATCCCCGATTCCATGTACAGGCGCCTCGTCCCCCAGGCCCACGAACTCGGCCACCCATAACCCCCAGCTAACGGTGCAACGTCACCAGCGACCTCGCCGGCAGCCGCAGACTCAGCCGCCCCGCTTTGGCCGTACCTGCTGAGCTTTCCTGAAACTGCGATGCCTCCGTCGTGACCGTCATCCGCCACTCCCCATCCGGCATTCCTTCCACCGTGGCATCGCGCCTGCCCTGCCGGTTCAGAATGTGTATGGCGTGCGCGCCATCCTTGCGAAACGCTGTCGCCAGCACCCCAGTTCGATTCGAAACGATCCCCAGCGCCTCGCTCTTCCGCGGCGTCAGATTGGTGAAGTGCTTCATCAGAAAGAAACGCGCCGATGGCTCCACCTTGCCCTCCACCTCACGCGCCAGCGCGTAATCGTTCGTGAATTGCCAGAATTGCGTGCCCTGCGGACGTGCGTGGATCAGCAACTCCTGCGTCATTCGAGCCTCCCGCAGTCCGTAGTGATAGCTATCCCATGCCCGCCCCATGTAGGCCGACGCATCCACCCCAAGTTCGGTCACCAGCAGCGGCAAATTCAGCCACTCTGCCACGTCTCCCCATGCCTTGTACTGCCCGGCCGTCCCACCGCCCCAGGAATGGAATCCGATCGCCGCCACATGCCGCAGCGCCTCCGGATCGGCAGCCGCATCCAGCACGAACTCGTGCGTGTCCCGCGGACCCGTGGCATCGCCCAGCAGCATCTTTGTCTTCAGTCCAAGGGATTCCAAATGACTCCCGATGCGTTTCAAAGCCTGCGTGTGCGCTTCCGCAGTCTGCCCGACATACACCCCGATATTCGCTTCGTTGAACGAGAACATGTCGGGCTCCACGCCATATTGCTTCTTCGCATAAAGCAGATAGCTGCCCAGCAGGTCCAGAAACTCCTGCCACTTGTCGGCATGAATCAGGCGGAAATGCGCCGAGCGCGGCTTCTCGTGCGGATCCGTGTAGAAGCGCTCCGGCAGCCACCAGATGCTGATGATGTACGGTACTCCCATCTGATGAAAGCGCCGCATCGTCTCGAAATCGGCTTTCAATTCCGCGCCTGGGTTGTCCTTCTGCTTGTCCCACTGCAGCAACTTCATCTCCGTGCGAGCCCATCCCAGCTTCAAGTGTTCCAGCGTGTACGCGGAAATCGGCGACAGGTTGTTCCAGCAATAATTGCCGCCGAACCCGTCGAAACGGTAGCGCGGCTTCCCTCCATCCAGCGTCAGTGTCACCGCCGGCGGCGCGGAGTTTGCCTCTAGACGCAGCGTCACGCGGAAAGCGGCCGTGTTCTTGGCTGCCATCTCTCCCTTCTGCAGCACAGTACGCAATTCGTACGTGCGCCGGTCGCCCACCCAGCGGTCCACCAGCGACGCCTGAACCGTGTGATCGAAGGCCGCCTTCAACACCAGACCGCCGTCCGCCGAAACCATGCGCGCCGAACTGGTATCCCCCGCCCAAACACCCACGCTCTTCGGCTTCACCGTTGCTAACCCAACCGGTGCTGCGCCCTGCGCTTCAAACTGCCCTTGCGCAAAAGCAATGCGCGGCAGTTCCAGCACCCATTCGATCGCCTGTACATCCAGCGTGCCGCTCGCCTCCAGCGAAACCGTATAGTGCACCCCGGCTTCGTCTTCAACAGCCTTCCATTCCACCGCGCCGCGCCCGCCATCGGGCAACTCAACAGTGCCCGGCCAACTGCGCGCCCCAGCACCGCCGCCACGGCGTTCCCGCTGTGGACGCAAAGTGACCCGCTTGCCCGTCGGCAACACGGCAACCAAAGAGGAAGCTACCTCAAGGTCTTCGTTTTCCGCGATCAGCGCCACCAGACGGCCGCCGGCATCGTAGGAAGCTTGCTCGGCGGCTTGCAGAGAAAGGAGGAAAAAGAATGCGAAGATCGGCCGCATGACTAGGATTCTACTCTTCGCGCCGCGCCTGCATTCAGGCCGGTTCCACGTATGCGAAGTAGGCCCCGCGCTCCTCGCCCGATGCGTCGTAAAACCACGTCTCGAGCTTAGCCGGCCCCTTCTCCAATCGCACCCGGAATACCGCAGCCTTATCCGTTCCTGACACCGCTGCCGATTCATCCACCCCGCCGATCCGCAGCCGCGCTTTCACCGCCTGAATCGCTTTTCCCACCGCCGTTTCGCGATTCGGCCGCGCATCCCGATACGGCGCGTTGATCGGCAAATCCACTTCCTCCGGCCACCGCCGCAACTCGATCTTGTACATCCCACTCCGCGCCACTTCCACCGCCCAGAAGCCGTTCGCCGCCGGAGCCGTGCGGATACCCCGTTGATTCCACGTCTTCTCCGATCCCTCTCCATGCCAGTCATGGCAAGTCAGCCGTACCCGCCGGTCTGCTCCACCCAGCACGATGCGCACATACTTGCCCGCACGCCCGCTGGTCAGCTTCCACCACACATCGTAGTCCTTACTGAGCTTCGCCACCACGTCCGCATGCGACGCTGCGATGTTGTTCTTCTGCCCCGCATCGGCCTGCATATCGTACAACTCCAGCCGCGACGCATCGCCGTCCGGCGACATGTTCACCAGCCGCCACCGCTCCGTCATCACCGCCGCCTGCCGCCATTTCACCAGTTCGTCCACCCGCTGCGAATCGACGACAATCGTCCGATCGGGCCACCCCGCGCTCTTGCCTTCCAGCAGCGGGCGTAGAGACTTACCGTGTACTCCCGGCCCCGCTGGCTTCTTCAATCCGCACAGATCCACCAGCGTCGGCAGCACATCGATATGCGCCGTCAGCCGCGTCACATCACGCCCCGACGCATATCCGCCCTCCGGCCAGTGGAAGAAGAACGGTACGCGGTGGCCTCCTTCGTAAGCGCTGCCTTTGTTCCCACGCATCCCCGCGTTGAATACCTGCGCTCCCGATGAGGTGCCGTTGTCCGTCATGTAAATGAGAATCGTGTTGCGATCCAGGCTCCGCTCTTTCAGAAACGCCACCAGCCGCCCCATGTTGTCATCGATGTTCGCGATCATCCCGTAAAAGCCCGGTTCGCGCAGTCCCTTCACGTTCTCATACGGCTTCTCGGATCCCTCCGGCGCCCACATCGGCCCATGCGGAGCGTTCGTCGGCACATAGGCGAAGAACGGCTTCCCCTGGCTCGCCGCCTGTCCCACGAATGCCATCGCATTGTCGAAAAAGACATCCGTGCAATATCCCTTGTAAGCCTCCGGCTTCCCGTTGTGGAAATAGGTGTCCCCGTCGTAGTCGTTGCCGAAGAAATCCGGAGTCTGCCACACTCCGCCTCCCCCGTGCACCAGCACTTCTTCAAAGCCGTTGTCCTGCGGGCGGCACGGGTAGTTATCTCCCAGGTGCCACTTGCCGAAGATCCCCGTGCGATATCCCGCCGCCCGGAAACAATCGGCCAGCGTCACCTCCTCCGGATGCAGTAGGCTGCGCCCCATGATCGTGTGCCATGCTCCCGTCGCATTCGTGTATCGCCCCGTCATCAGCGCCGAACGCGGCGGCGCGCACGTCGGGCTGACGTGAAAATTGGTGAAACGAACCGAACGCGAGTGGAGCGCATTGAGATGCGGCGTCCGTATGACCGGGTTGCCGTGACAGCCCAGGTCGCCGTACCCCTGATCGTCGGTGATCACCAGGATCACGTTCGGCGACTTGCCGGCGGCCTGTGCGGCTGCGGCCCCCAACGACGAGGCAAGAAATGTTCGGCGATTCATGATGCGCTCCTTCTCCAACTGGGGATTACTGGCTTTGCCGCGCAAGCTGCAATTCGTCTTCGATCTCGTAAACCTTGTCTTCCAGATTCCTCGTCGCCTGGCCCGCCGCTTTCGCTGCGTCCAGTTTCTTCTTCGCGCCATCCAGCCGCTTCAGCAGCGCTGCCACCTTTTTGTCCGGCTTTGCACTCGCATCGGGCACGCTCGCGACAACGGCGGCTTCCGGCTTCACCGCTGCCTTCCCAGCCGCCTTCTTCCCCTTCGGTTTCGCCCCCGTTTTATAACGGAAAGCCGTGATGTTGCTCGGAGGCTTCAATGCCGCCCCGAAATCCGCCCGGTATTCCTCGGCAAGCTGTGCCGCTTCGTTCAGCAATTCCTTGAAGCGCGTTTCGATCGCTCCCTTGGCTTGCGTGCGCAAGCTTTCGCCTTGTTGCTTCCAGCGTTGGTATTCAGAAATAACGTTGCTCATGGTGTATAAATTGGGCCCCGGACTCTACCCGGACCATGCACCATTCTACGTGTACAATGGCAACCGATGCTCTTCCTTCTGGCTCTGCTTCTTGCCCCCGGCGCCGCTCCCGCTGCCCCTGCCGCCCCCGCGAAAATCGTGCTTGTGGCCGGCAAGCCAAGCCACGGACCCGGCTCGCACGAATTTAATGCCGGAGTGCTGCTGCTCGAGCAAATGCTGCGCCAGAACCGCAACGTCGCTCCCGTCGTCGTCAAGGGCGGATGGCCGGAAGATGAATCCGTATTCGATGGCGCCCGCGCCGTGCTCTTCTATCTCGACGGTGGAGAACGCCACCCCTTCCTTACCGGCAATCGCATGCAAATCCTCCGCCGGCTCATGGATGCAGGCGTGGGACTCGCCTGCATGCACTACTGCGTCGAGATCCCCAAAGACAACGGTGGCCCCGAGTTACTCGAATGGCTCGGCGGCTATTACGAGCGTCCTTACTCCGTCAACCCCGTGAACGATACTGCCGTTGCCCAAGCTACGCCCAAACACCCCATCTCCCGAGGCTGGAAGAGTTTCTCGGGCAAGGACGAGTGGTATTACAAGATCCGCTTCCGCGACAACGATTCACGCGTCACACCCATCCTCACCGCGCAATTGCCCAAAGACAAGCCGAACACCGAAACTCTCGCCTGGGCCACCGTGCGAGCCAATGGCGGACGCAGTTTCGGCTTCACCGGCGGCCATTTTCATGTCAATTGGGGCATCCCCGACTTCCGGCGTATGGTCATGAATGCTCTGCTCTGGACCGCCAGGATCGATGTCCCCAGGCGTGGCGCCTTGGCCAATCTCGATCCTGCCGGCCTCGACAAGAACCTCGACCTCAAACCGCCCCGCCGCGTGAAGTAGTTGCACGCCGCTTTGCACGCAAAGTGCAGCGTTTGCACAAAGCTCCACGCCTCGTTCCTTACGAATCAAGCACATACGCATTGGCACGTCCCATGCACCCCTAAGAACCGTCCGGACAAAACAAAGATCCGGAAAAATTCCTGGAGGTTCTTCATGAAACGCGCATTTTTCGCGATCCTACTTACCGCGGCCGTTGCCCTTGCTCAGGGCGGACCGCGTCCCGGCAACGGACCCGGCAACGGACCCGGCACTGGCTCGGGTACAGGAACCGGCCCCATTCATACCCAGGCTGCACTCAACATGGCTGCCGCCGAAACCATCACGGGCGCCATCGCCGCCATTCAGATCGGCTACGGCATGCAATACCCCAGCATCGTCGTCAACCAGAAGACCATCAAGGTTGCCCCGGTGTGGTTCCTGCTTGAAAACGACATGGAACTCAAGGAAGGAATGGAGGTGAAGCTCACCGCAGCCCCCGGCAATCCGCCCAACGAGGCCTACCTCCACGCCATCGATATCACCGCTCTGGCCGCGTCAAAGACCCTCAAACTCCGCGACGCCGAAGGCGTCCCGCTCTGGACCGGCGGCGCGGGGACCGGAACCGGCAACGGAACACCGCAGGCGCTTGGCACCGGATGCGTCGACCCGGCTTCCATTCGCACGGTCTCCGGCACCGTGGAATCGGTCAGCGCCGCCTATGGCATGCAGCAGCCATCCATGACCTTCAAGACCGAAGCCGGGATCGTCACCCTCAAACTCGGGCCGGAGAGAATGCTCCTCGGCAGCGACTTCGAGGTGAAGGCCGGGGCCGCCATGACCGTAAAGTACGGAGTCGCCACCTGCTCCAACGAGAATCTGGCGCTCACCCTCACCAACGCTGCGGGAAAAACACTCAAGCTGCGCAATGACGACGGCACCCCCGCCTGGTAGCAGGCACTGGTAGCAAGCAAAAGGAGAACACACACCATGAAACGCATTCTGATGACATCGATTCTGACCCTCGTCTTGGCCGCCGGCAACTTGGCCACAGCGCACCAGCATCGCGGGCAGGGACACGGCAACTGCCAGGGCCAGAACTGCAAAGGCCAAGGTCAGGGCCAAGGTCAAAGGCAAGGTAAGGGGCAGGGACAGAAACAAGGCAAACAGGCCCGCGGCCACAGGCACGGATCCGGCGACTGCGCAGGCAATCAAGGCTGCGGCCCACGCGACGGAACCGGCTTCGGCGCAAAACAAAATCGGGGACAGCAAAACACCAAATAGGCGCCCGCTCCGCTGGTACATCCCGCCTCTCCGCGAATCGCAAGGTTCCGGAGAGGCTTTCTTGTTTTAGAACTCGCCCCCGCGCCGTGGATCCATCCCGCGCCGCAACGCCCCGGCGGCCGTATCCACCCCAATCGCTTGCGCCGCCCCAAATGGCAGCGTGTTGCGCAACACCGTCTGCCCCCGCCGCCGCAACTCGCTCACCAACCCGTCGCTAAGTGCGTACGGCGCCGGTTCGATGCGCGAATCACTTACCCCCACGCCAGTCACGCGGTTCTCATTGACGATCCGCGCCGCCGATACCGCTTCCTGCACGCTTAGCTTGTGATCCAGCACTCCCGACACAATCCGGAACAGAATCGCCGGAATCCGGTTCCCTCCCGCTCCGCCGCCGACCAGTACCGGCAGGCCATCCGCATCGCTCACCGTGAATGGGCACACCGCGCTCGCCGGCCGCTTGAATGCCGCTGGCGCATTCGGCCCCGTACCCGCCGCATTGAATGCCGTCAGCGTGTTGTTCAGCAGAAATCCCGTGCCCGGTGGCACAATCGCCGCCCCAAAAAGCGAAGTCAGCGTCGATGTGTAGGACACCCGCCACCCCGCCGCATCGATGACACACAGATGCGTCGTCGAACGCTGCGTATCCGTTAGTGGATTGCCCCGCGGCGTCCCTTGCGGCAGGGCTTTGTCCATCGCGATGATCGCCGCCCGCTCGGCGGCATACCCTTTCGATGCCAGTCGCTCCTCCGGCACTGCCACTGCTTCCGGATCCCCCAGAAACGCTGCCTTATCCGCATACGCCAGTTTCATGCACTCCACCGCGGCATGCACCGTGTTGGCTTCCATCCACCCATGCGACTGCGAACCGATGGGAAACTGTTCGTACAGATTCAGCAACTCCAGCAGAACATACCCGCTCGCCGGAGCCGGCGTCGTCGCAATGCGGTATCCGCGATAGCTCCCTTGCAGCGCTTGCCGGTATCGCACATCGTAAAAGCGCAGATCCTCTGGCACGATGCGCCCCCCCGTCTCGCCGATCGATTCGATCAGAGCCGTTGCCATCGTCCCCCGATAGAATGTCGCTTC
>JAEUQG010000410.1 GCA_016789755.1 Bryobacterales bacterium | reverse complement strand
CCGCGGATGTGATGGCGGAGGAAGTACGGGTATTTTTCGGGCGGCGGATGGATTGCGCGCAGTGTCATAACCACCCGTACGAGAACTGGAGTCAGGATCAGTTTTGGGGGATGGCGGCGTTTTTCGGACGGCTGTTCAAGATGGGGTCAGTAGTGGTGGATCATCCGGCGAACATGGACTACAGCTCGAAGGATGTGGATGGGAAGATCGAGTTGCTGCATCCGCGGACGAAGGCGGCTGTGACGCCGGCGTTTCTGGACGGGAAGCCCTCGCGGTCGGCTCCGGATGCGAATCCGCGGAAGGAACTGGCGGAGTGGATGACGACGCATCCGTATTTCGCGGAGGCGGCGGTGAACCGGATTTGGGGCTATTTCTTCGCGCGGGGGATTGTGGATCCGGTGGACGATTTCCGGTCGACGAATCCGCCGACGCATCCGGAACTGCTGGCGGCGTTGGGGAAGGATTTCGCTGCGCACGGGTACGATTTGCGGCGGTTGATGCGGACGATTGTTTTGTCGCGAACCTACCAGGTGTCGCATCGTCCGAACGAGACGAACAAGGAAGACGTGGTGAATTATTCGCATTCGCTGCCGCGCGCGCTCGATGCGGAGTTGCTGCTGGATGCAGTGGTGGCGGCGAGCGGGGTGCCGGAACGATTCGCCACGGCGGTGAACGAAGGCACGGCGGGCGGGATGACTCCGGTGGGCACGCGGGCGATCGAGCTGAAGGATCCGGACATGTTCTTTTCGCGCTTCCTGGAGCTATATGGACGGCCGAACCGGGGCGCGATTCCGGAGCGGAGCCGTCAACCGAATCTGTCGCAGGCGCTGCACATGCTGGCGGGCGACACCTACACGGAGCGATTGGGATCGAAGGAAGGGCGGCTGGCGAAGCTGCTGGCGGCGGGCGCGGGCGATGAACGGATCATCGAGGAATTTTATCTGGCGGCGTTCAGCAGGCTTCCGGAAAAGCAGGAACTGGCGGATTTGAAACTGCTGATCGCGCAGCGCGGGGACCGTGAGGCGGCGTTGCGGGAGTTCGTCTGGGCCTTGCTCAGTTCGCGCGAGTTTGCGGAGAATCATTAGACAGGAGAGGCTATGCAACACCCTACATCGCGGCGGAGTTTTATCAGCGCTGGATCGCTTGGATTCCTGGGCCTCTCGCTAAGGGAGTATCTGGCGGCGGCAGAGACGAAGGCCCCGTCGAAGGCGACGGCGAACGCCGTGATCCTGTTCTGGCTGGAAGGCGGGCCGAGCCACATCGACACCTGGGATCCGAAGCCGAATTCGAACTTCAAGCCGATTTCGACGAATGTGGCGGGGATCCGGATTTCCGAGTTGCTGCCGCGCATGGCGAAGCAGATGGACAAGTACGCGCTGGTGCGTTCGATGCACACACGGGGCAACGATCATCCGCAGGCGACGCATTACGTGGTGACGGGGCACGAGATCAATCCGGCGATGCAGTTTCCGAGCGTGGGGTCGATGATTACGAAGGAACTGGGTCCGCGCAATGCCGTGCCGCCGCATGTGCTGGTGCCGAAATGGGACCGCGGGCGGCAGTACGAGGACTATTTCCGGGCGTCTTTTTTGGGCGGGGATTACGATCCGATGTGCATTCCCGATCCGAGCAAGCCGGATTTTGCAGTGACGGATCTGAGTTTGCCGAAGACGGTTTCGCAGGCCTCGGTGGACAGCCGGTCGGCGTTTTTGAAGATCGTCGACCGCCGCTACCGGCAGTTGAACGAGACGGCGGAGCACGCGAATCTGGATGCGTTCACGGCGCAGGCGTACAAGATGCTGCTGACTCCGGCGGTGCGCGATGCCTTCGATTTGGGGAAAGAGCCGGAGAAGTTGAAGGAGCGCTACGGCAAGGATTCGATCGGGCAATCGGCGCTGCTGGCGCGGCGGCTGGTGGAGGCCGGCAGCCGCTTTGTGACGGCGGCGGGGTATCACGGGACATCCTGGGATACGCATAGCGACAACGACAAAGGGCACAAGGACCGTTTGTGTCCGACGCTTGACCGGACGCTGACGGCGCTGATTGAGGATTTGGACCAGCGGGGTTTGCTGAAGACCACGCTGGTGATTGCGATGGGGGAATTCGGGCGGACTCCGGCGATCAATCCGAATCTGGGCCGGGATCACTGGCCGAATTGCTGGTCGCTGGCGCTGTCGGGGGGCGGGATCAAGACGGGGCAAGTGCTGGGATCGAGCGATGAGAAGGGGTACAACGTGACCAGCAGGGTGGTGAGCATGGGGGATCTTTACGCGACTGTGTACAAGGCGATGGGGATCGATTGGACGAAGGAGATCATGAGTCCGATCGGGCGGCCGATCAAGATTGCGAATTCGTTGGAGGATAAGACAGGGGAGCCGATTGGGGAGTTGTTGGGCTGACGCCTACCGGGCGAACTCCAAGTGCACGACAATGGCCGTCTGAATGGGCGCCGCCACAATCCGAATCTGAGAGAACGTGTCGGCGACGCGGGCATGGCGTTTGCTGGGTGTGTACTTGACGTGGAGGCGGGCGGTTTCGCCGTCCTTCAGATCGGTTTTGTCGAGTGTGATCTGAAGGTCGTGGGCGAACATCGGGGTCATTTCGAGTTTGACGCCGCCGGGGAAGGAATTCGTGATGTCCACGGTGCCTTCGCCGGGTTTATCGACATCGAATTTGATTTTACGCCGCGAGGCTTGGACGGCATTCTGGAGTTGCTCGACGGTGGGTCCGGTAGGGATCTGGAAGGAACCGGTGGCGGAGCCTTCGCCGGGTTTCATTTCGCCGAAGGGGCTCTGGCGCGTGATGGTTTTGACGAGATACCAGACCCACACTCCGTTCTCGACGCGCCAGGTGCTTCCTACGGGCATGCGGACGCTGGTCAAACCCTTCGGTGGGATGAGAACCTCGGTGTCGCATTCAATGACTACGGAGGCTTGGGTGAACTCCTCTTTGTAGGCGATGCTAGCGATTCTGAAGGTACGGCAGCGGCGCTTTTCGGCTTCGTAGAATGCGTCCTTGCTGTCTTCGGCGACGAACTGATCGGCGATGCGGAATTTGCCGTCGACGTGGGCCTGATAGAACTTGTTGGCACGGTCCCGGAGCGCTTCGTCCACCGCGGGCGGGGCTTTGGAAAAGAGATCGGCGGGGGCCTGGGCGAAGGTGAGTGCGAATCCCAGAAACGCCACGATAGCGCCTCGAACAACCATAATCCGATTCTATCAGCGATGTGCGCCGGCGGGCGGATCAGTGTTGGAAGAGCGCGGTGAAGCTGCTCCAGGGGACGGGTCGGCCGTGGATGGGGACGATGGTTTCGCTTTTTCGGGGGTAGTGGTGTGGCCGTCGCGGCCCATTTCATCGAGTTCCCAACGCCAGACGGCCTTTGGATTGGCTCCTGGGAGCTTGGCGGCTTTGAGGACACCGCCCGCAGAACGCGCCGGGTCTACCTGCGGCACGCGAGTTCCTGAACATGCTGGGGGCCGCGCGCGGCCTGTGCGGGCTTTGAGGAAACCGGCGGGGTTGAGCTAGAGATCGAGCTGCCAGCGTTCGGCGTCTTCGGGCGGCGTGGCGACGGGGGGAGTCGCCATCGATGTGCCAGCCGAGGCGGCCGGTGACGGCGAAGGTCTGCTTCCGGTGTTTCTGGATGGGAGTGCCGCCGCGCCAGCCCTGGCCGTATTTCCAGGAAGCGGGGTTGAGGCTTGGGGGGCGCTCAAAGCGCTCGATCATTGTGCCTGCATCCCAATTCATGGTGCGGGTGAAATGTTCGAGCGCTTCGCCGCGCGGCCAATCGACGTTCCAGGCGGATTCGCGCTGCTGGCCGACGATACCCGCATAGGCCGTGCCGTAGACCGTGATGCAGCGGAGTTTGTCAGCTCCGATGGCCTTTTCGGCGGCGGCGAGGACAGGTCTGGGAGTGCGGGAACTGAGCCCACGCGGGGAAGGCGAGAAGCAGCGTGAGGGCGCGCATCGCGGCTATTTTACGGTGAAGCTGACGGAGGCGGAGTGATTCTCCCATTCGAGGGTGAGCTTGCCTTTGCCGCCGCCCGCATCGGCGAGGGTGTACTTGAGCTTTTCGACCATGGCCGCGGGTTTGCTCATTGTCATTTTGACGCGGCCGAGGTCCTGGGATTTGTCGTAGCGGAGTCCCCACTGGCCGGTCTGTTTGTTGACGATCAATTCCCAGTTATTGGGATCTTCGATGTTGACGAATAACGTGTAGCTGCCGGCAGGCACGGAGAGGCTGCCGATTTGAAGAGTGCCGCCGGCAGTGAGGAGCGTGGCAGCGTTGGCGCCCGCGCGCCAGACGGGATAGCCGGGGTCTGAGGCGATGCGTCCGTCTTTGCCGAAGAGCTTGCCTTCGCGTCCGCGGACGCTGGGGGCGGCGTATTTGACGGTGACGGTCTTACCGCCGATGGAGACTGTTTCGGTGGACGGCGGGCTCTGCTGGGCGGAGGCGAATGTCAGAGCGCCCAGCAGAAGGCTGATGGAGACGATGGTTTTGCGCATTTGTGGATTGTAGCGCGACGGGCCGCGGCGGACGCGAGCGAACGGCTATCCCTGGGTGGCGAGCCTGCGCAGCGTGGCGAGGGTGCCTCCCATACCGAAGGTGAAGTAGAGCTTGCGGTAGATGCCGAACAACTGGTCGTAGATGGCGGCCGCTTTGGGGTCGGGTTCGATGACACGGTATTTGGGGCAGAGCGCATCCTGGGCGGCTTCGACGGTGGGGAAAGCTCCGGCAGCGAGGAAGGCGAAGATGGCGGAGCCGAGGCTGGTCACTTCGGTTTCGGGGACGAGCACCGGCTTGTTGAGGACGTTGGCGTAGACGCGGTTGAGCGTTTCGTTCTTTTGCGGAATGCCTCCGCCGTTGATGACGCGCTGGATGGGGGCGCCGTATTCGGCCATGCGTTCGAGGATGATGCGGGTATGGAAGGCGGTGCCCTCGATGGCGGCGAAGAGTTCGTCGGCTGCTTTGTGAACGAGGGTCCAGCCCATGGTGATGCCGCCGAGTTCGGGATTGACGAGCACGGTGCGGTCGCCGTTGTCCCAGGTGAGGCGGAGGAGTCCGGTTTGGCCGGGGCGGTAGTTTTCGATGGCGGCGCTGAGTTCGGCGAGAGGCGTATTGGCGCGGCGGGCGATGGCGTCGAAGATGTCGCCGCAGGCGGACAATCCTGCTTCGATACCGGCGAAGCTCGGGTGGATGGAGCCGGGCACGACGCCGCAGAGTCCGGGGATGAGCACGGGCTGCTTGCAGATGGCCATGATGCAGGTGGAAGTGCCGACGACATTGACGACATCGCCTTCGCGCACGCCTGCGCCGATGGCGTCCCAGTGGGCATCGAAGGCGCCGACGGGGATGGGGATGCCCGCTTTGAGGCCGAGGCGGGTGGCCCAGGATTCGCTGAGGTGTCCGGCTATCTGATCGGAGGTGGCATAGCGGCCGCCGATCATGTCGCGGACGCCTTTGAGGAGCGGGTCGACTTTGGTCCAGAAGGATTCGGGGGGCATGCCGCCGAGAGCGGCGTTCCACATCCACTTGTGGCCCATGGCGCAGATGCTGCGAGGGACGGATGCGGGATCGGTGATGCCGCAAAGGGCGGCGGCGACCAGGTCGCAATGTTCGATGGCGGTGGCCATCTGCTCGCGTTTCGATGGGTTATTGCGCAGCCAGTGAAGGAGCTTGGCCCAGCCCCACTCGCTCGAGTAGGTGCCGCCGCACCACTGAATGGCCTCGAGTTTTTCAGCCCGTGCGGTGTCGGTGATCTGGGCGGCTTCGGCCTTGGAGCGATGGTCGCACCAGACGTAGTAGTCGTCGAGCGGCTGAAGGTTGGCATCGACGGGGACAATGGTGGAGCCGGTGGTGTCGAGGGCGATGGCTTCGACCTGATCGCCGGCGACTCCAGCCGCTGCGAGGGCGGCGTGGGTAGCCTTTTCGAGCGCAGCCATCTGATCGGCGTGCGATTGGGTGGCGTGATCGGGGTCTTCGTGCTTGCGCACGAGGGGGTAGTCCGCAGTTGCCGATCCGAGGCGTCCTTTGACGCTGTCGAACAAAGACACACGCACGCTGAGCGTGCCGAAATCCACTCCTGCGACAATGGCCACGGGTGATAATCCTCCAGAGTTTTTTATACTAACCGGAACCCCAAGCCGGAGTCTAACCCACTGGATGCAGGAAACGGAAGCGGCGGCGATCGCCCGGGCCCGCACCGGCGACGGCGAAGCGTTTCGCCTGCTGGTGGAAAAGCACAGCCGCAGTGTGTTCCGGTTGGGGTTCCGATTGACCGGCAACCAGCATGACGCGGAAGACGTTGTGCAGGAGACCTTTCTGCGAGCGTACCGGATGCTGGACCGTTACGACGGGCGGGCCAGTTTTCACACTTGGATTTATCGAATCGCATCCAATTATTCGCTGGATCTGCTGCGAGGGAGGAAGCGAATGGAGCAAAGGAAAGACGAAGATCAGCTTCCCGTGGTGGAGACTGTGGCTGCGGACGAACCGGGAGTGGACCGGCTGGTTTATTCGACGCAGGTGCGGGAACGGTTGACGGCGGCGATGGAAGATTTGAGCGAACAGGAGCGGGCGGCGTTTGTGCTGCGTCACTACGAAGGTTTGTCGATCGATCAGATCGGCGAGACGCTGGGGTTGGCGGACAGCGCCACGAAGAACAGTATTTTCCGGGCGGTGCAGAAGCTGCGGCGGGCGCTGGAACCGGTGATGGGAGCGGCCAGATGAATCAGCATGTGACGGAACAGCAGTTGATTCTGCATTATTACGGGGAGGCTCGGGAAGAGGACGTGGCGCCGCATCTGGAAGGATGCGAAGCGTGCCGGGGGCAGTATCGCGCGTTGCAGCGGGTGTTGAACGCGGCCGATGCGCTTACCGTGCCGGAGCCTGGGGCGCAGTTTGAAGCGGCGGTGTGGCGGCGGTTGGAAGCAAGCCTGCCGAAGCCGGCGTTGGCGGAACGGCTGCGGGGATGGTTGGGGTGGCAGCAGTGGGCGGCAGCGACGGCGATGGCGGGAATGCTGGTGGTTGCGTTCTACGCGGGACGGCATTCGCAACAGCCGGAACTGGAGCCCATGCGGCAGGGGGCAGTTGCATCGCGCATGCTGTTGTCGGCGGTGGGGAACCATTTCGACCGGTCGCAGATGATTCTGGCGGAACTGGCGAACGAGCCGGAGGCTCCGATGGATGAGGTGCGGGATCTGCTGGACGCGAACCGGTTGTACCGTGCGAGCGCGGGACAGGCTGGGGAGTTGGCGATTGCCGAGACGCTGGACGAATTGGAACGGCTGCTGGTGGAAGTGGCGCACCAAACGCCGAACGAGGAATTGCGGCAGCGGATTCTGGACCAGGGGATCATTTTGAAGATGCGCCTTGCCGGAGCGCAGGTGCGGGAACGGGAAAAGATCGAATATTGAGGCGAAGATAGTAGGAGAATAACGATGTTGAAGCGAATTTATCCGGTAGCCATGTTTGCCGCGCTGGGTCTGGCGCAAGAGCCGCAGGAGCAGGAACGTATCCGCGCGGTGGAACAGCAGGTGCAGGGCATGGCCGATGCATTGCGCGCGGCCTCCGGGTCGCAGCGTTCGGCGGATCAGAACCGGCTGCTGGAGCAGGATCTGGAGCGGCTGCGGAATTCGATGAAGCCGCTGGCGCAAGAGATGGAGAAGCAAACGCGGCTGGAAGTGGAACTGCAGAAGGCGCACCAGGAATCGATGGCGCAGCACGCCGACAAGATGCGGCGCGATGCGGAGGAGCTTCAGTTGATGGCGCAGAAACTGGCGGGTGCTCCGCCGCCGCCTCCGGCAGCGCCGCCGGCCGCACCGCTGCCGCCGAAAGCTCAGGCACTCATGTATGGCATTATGCAGGGCGGGACATCGGAAGAGCGCCTGTATCGAAGCGGGAAGAGCCAGTTAGAGGATCGCGACTGGGACGATGCGGTGAAGTATTTCCAGCGGGTGGTGGAGATGAAGGGCTCGCGGGCGGACGCGGCGATGTATTGGAAGGCGTATGCGCAGAACCGGTTGGGGCGGCGGGCGGAGGCGTTGACCACGTTGAGCGACATGATGCGCCTGTATCCGCAGAGCCGCTGGCTGGACGACGCGCGAGCGTTGGAAGTGGAAGTGAAGCAATCGGCGGGACAGCCGGTTGCGCCGGAGAGCGAAGCGGATGAGGATCTGAAGATTCTGGCGGTCAACGGGATGATCCACAGCGATCCGGAGCGGGCGATTCCTGTACTGGAAAAGCTCATCTCGAAGAGCACGTCGCCGAGGCTGCGGGAGCGGGCTGTGTTCGTGCTGGCGCAGAGCCGGACGGCGCATGGACGCGAGGCGCTGCTGCGGCTGGCCAAGGGCGGTACGAATCCGGACCTGCAGTACAAGGCAGTGGAGTATCTCGGCTACCAGGGCACGGCGGAGACGCGGCAGACGCTGCAGGAGATCTACTCCTCTTCGAGCGATGTGTATTTGAAGAAGGCGGTGCTGCGCGGTTTCCTGGCGAGCCGCGACAAGGAGCGGTTGTTGACGGCGGCAAAGACGGAGCAAACGGCGGAATTGCGGAAGGAAGCGATTCGCGGACTTGGGTCGATGAACGCGAATGAGGAACTGTGGCAGATGTATCAGGCCGAGTCGAGCGCGGAGATCAAGATCGAGATTCTGTATGCGCTGCCCGGCAGGAAAGAAAATGCGGACCGTTTGATTGAAGCGGCAAAGGCGGAACGCGATGCGAAGTTGCGGCGGGAGTTGGTGCGGCAGATCGGGTACACGAAGGCGGAGAAGGTGGGCGAGGCGCTGGCCGGGATGTATGGCGGAGAACCGGATGTGAACGTGAAGCGCGCCATTGTGGACGGGTTGCGGCATGCGGGCAATGCGAAGGCTCTGGTGGAGATTGCCAAAGCGGAAACGGATCTTCGCATGAAACGGAGCCTGGTGGAGACGCTGTCGCACATGAAGCAGAAGGAAGCTACGGATTATCTGATGGAGATGTTGAACAAGTAGATTCGGCTTTTCGGCTTTAGCTTTTCGCTTCGGACCGGAGCATGAGCCACTGGATGGCGATGAGGGTTTTGGCGTCGGCGATGGCGCCTTCGGCACATTGGCGGCGGGCGTCGGCGATGGGGAGCCACACCATGCGGATGTCTTCGTGCTCTGAGGCGAGTCCGCCGCCGGATTGGATGCGGTCGCCGTCGGCGATTTCGGCGTAGAAGATGTGAATGCGCTCAGAGGAACCGCCTGGGCTGAGGTAGACCGTGGCGATGCGGTGCATGCCGGAGACGGAGTAGCCGGTTTCCTCGAGGGCTTCGCGGCGGGCGCATTCCTGGGGGTCTTCGTTGGGTTCGAGGACGCCGGCGGGGAGTTCGTGAATCCAGCCGGAGGATTGAGGGCCGTAAGTGGGGAGACGAAACTGCTCGCAAAGGAGAATGGCGTCGCGTGCGCGGTCGGCAAGGAGGAGGGCCACGCTGTCGCCGCGGTTGAGGACGAGGCGGGTCATTTCGGGGCTCATGGCGCCGTCGAAACGCTGGTGGCGGAGGGTCACTTCGTCGATGCGGAAGAATTTGCGAAAGACCTCTTCGCGGCGGAGGATCTCGACCTTGTAGTTCATCTACCTGTAGGATAGCCCAGCGGTTTCGCCGGAGATGAGAATGGGATAGACTGCGAAAATGTCGTACTCATCGGGCGCTCTTTTGGATCAAGCGGTGGAATATGTCACGGTAGGGCGGCCTATTTTGGGGATAGGGCGGATTGGGAAGCTGCAATTACCTTCGAGCAGCGCGGAATTTCAGCGGTGTAAGGAGATCAAGGGGATTCTGGAAGACTACTCCTCGAGGACGGAAGTTCCCAGGCCGCTGTCGATTGCCGTGTTCGGGCCGCCGGGATCGGGGAAATCGTTCTGCGTGGAGAACCTGATTTCGAGCTTCGATACGAGGCCGATGAAAGAGAGGACGATCAATTTGTCGCAGGTGCCGGACCTGGAAGGACTGGGGAGCATGATCCGGGCGAAATTGAAAGCGCAGGAGGAGGGGAGCCAGGCGAAGATTCTGTTTTTCGATGAGTTCGACGGGCCGTTGGGAGCGGAAGCGCTGGGCTGGCTGCGCTGGTTTCTGGCGCCAATGCAGGACGGGGAGTTTCTGGACGAAGGTAAGCCTGTGACGTTCGGAAAGGCGATTCTGTTTTTCGCCGGCGGCACCGCGCCGACGCTGGAGGAATTCGAGCGGCGCGCCAAGAGCAACGAACGCGAGTACCGGGAGAAGAAGGTTCCGGATTTCATCAGCCGGCTGCGCGGGTTTATCGACATCCAGGGTGTGAACGGAACGGATGAGGCGCGGCCGGTGAGGCGGGCTCTGGTGTTGCGGCATCAGTTGCAAAAGCGGTGGCCGGGCAATACGGCGGAGCCGCCGATTTCGGCGGAACTGGCGCGGAAACTGCTGGCGACGGCGCACTTCGTTCATGGGGTACGGTCGATGGAGGCGCTGTTGGACACGTCGATTGTGCCGGCTGGGGAAACATTTGAGGAGAAGCATCTGCCGTCGACGGAACTGCGGCGGCTGCACATCAGCCGGGGTCCGCTGGACGGACGGGCGATCGGAGTTTCGGCGGGTCTGGATGAGAAGAAGACGTGGGTGCTGCTGGAGGAGTTGACACAAGCGTTGCTGGGGAGCGGGGCGACGATTGCGTATGGAGGGGATTTCATTCCAGGGGGGACGCTGGATCACGTAGTGGCGGCCGCCAACGAAGTGCCGGACGATTTGATTGAGCGCGATGACAGCAGGCTGCGGAACTACCTTTGCTATCCGAGCCATTTGAATCCCGACGTGCAGGACCATCACCGGATGGCGCAGGGGTATGTGGATTTTCGCAAGCTGGAGACGCTGTCGGAAGGGGAGCGCCGCGAGTTGGGCGTGCCGCCGTGCGGATGGTTCCGGGCGCGCGGGAAGGATGGCGAGCCGTACGATCCGAAGCATCATCTGGGGTGGGCGATCAGCTTGTTCCGTATGCGGGCGCGCCTGGTGATGGACGTGGATGCTCTGATCGTGATGGGCGGGAAGGACGAGGAGAGTTGGGGGCGGTTTTCCGGGATCGCGGAAGAGGTGATGCTGGCGATGGCGATGAAGAAGCCGGTTTATTTGTTGGGCGGATGCGGAGGGGCGACGGAGGCGGTGGGAAGGCTGCTGGGATTGGGGGAGAGCGTGGTATATGGCGATGGTTATTTGCGTGATCCCGGTCCGGTGGGTGATGAGAAGGCGATGGCCGGGCGGTTCGATCTGCCGGGGTACGGCGATCTGCCGCAGAGCATTGCGGCGCTGCGGAAGTGGCTGCAGGAGCGCTCCGTGTGGACGCCATACTGGCCGGAGAATGGGCTGAATCTGGAAGAGAACCGGCGGATCTTCGGGATGCCGCTGCCGAATCCGGCGCAGAAGGAATGCGTGGATACGATTCTGAGCGGGTTGATGCGGCTGTTACTGTTAGTTGGGTGTTAGCGGCCGGTGAAACGGGGTTCGCGTTTTTCGAGGAAGTGGGCGACACCTTCCTTGAAATCGTCGCATTGCAGGCTGGCGAGCATCTCTTCGATGGCGACGTCCCTGGCTTGGTCGAGAGTCTGGGATTGGGCGGCGTAGATCTGCTGTTTCATTACGCGGAGGGAACGGGGGGAGACGCTCGATCCGAGTTCGGAGGCGAATTTCCGGACGGCGGGCAGGAAGCCGTCGTCGGGAAGGACGCGGTTGACCAGACCGATTTGGAGCGCTTCGGCGGCATCGATTTTGCGGGACGTGAAGATGAGATCGATGGCCTTGGGGAGGCCGATGAGGCGCGGGAGAATCCAGGCGATGCCGTATTCGGCGATGAGGCCGCGGCGGGAGAAGATGACGTTGAAGACGGCGGATTGAGCGGCGAAGCGGAAATCGCAATAGAGGGGGATGACGAAGCCGAGGCCGACGCAAGGGCCGTTGATGGCGGCGATGACGGGCTTGGGCAAGGTGAGCAGCCAGGAATGCTGGCGCTGGTTGCCGGGAAGTTCGTTGGAACTGACTTCGCGGTGATCGCGCTGGAGGCCGGTTTGGGAAACGGCATTGAGGAGGCTCATGTCCGCGCCGGCGCAGAAGCCGCGGCCGGCTCCGGTGAGGACGATGGCCCGTACCGCATCGTCGGAGACCGCGGCGCGAATGGCGTGGGTGACCTCTTCTTCCATCTGGCGGGTCCAGGCATTGAGCCTGTCGGGGCGGTTCAGGGTGACGGTGGCGACTCCGGCGGCAACGTCGTAGAGGATCTGTTCGTAAGCGCTCACTCGTGGGTTTCTCCGTACATGGTGAATTCGCAGACATCGCGGTAGCCCATCTTGCGGTAGACGGGGTGTCCGGCGCCGGTGGCGTGAAGGATGGTGCGGCCGGTGCCGGCCTTGGCGAGGGCGTGGCGCATGCAGGCTTCGGCGAAGCCGCGGTTGCGGTGTTCGGGCAGGGTGGCGACGAGAGCGACGTAGCGGCGGCCTTCGACGGGGAAGGCTGTGGCGGTGGCGACGGGGATGCCATCGAGATAGCCGACGGCGCCGTGCATCTTACTCCACAGGGAATCGCCGTCCATGGAGTCGCGGCCGGGGTCGAGAGGCATGCCGTAGGCCTGGCAGTTGATTTCGTAGACGGCGCGGCGGGCGGCGGGACCGGTAACGTCGCGGATGTCGAGATCGCGGACCTCGCGGCGTGGCGGAAGAATCTCGCCGGCGGACATGCCGGTCCACTCCATGAAGGGGACGAGGCCGGCATCGGCGAAGACGGCGTCGGCGGCGGCGGCAGCCGCGGGGCTGAGCATTTGGCGGCAGGTGGAGATGAAATAGGGGAAGGCTGAGGCGTGGGCGTAACGGAGGCAGGCGTCGATGCGGGCGCGGAGATCGCCGGGGGACTCGACCACGGAGGTGAATCCGAAGGCGTTGAGGAACATGACGGGGACTCGGCTGTACATGGCGGCGACACCATCGAAGCGGGCGACAGCGCCGTCGGCGGCGCCTTCGGCGAAAACCTTCCATGCGCCGAGAAACTGGTTGTTGGATTCGAGGATGGCGTCCCAGGCAGAGTCCATGAGGGATACTCTAGCATTCCGGGAACTTGCGGGATGCGCTATGCTTGCGGCATTCCCCCAAGAGCGAGGATGCATTCGATGCGTGAACTGGTAAAGAAGTATTTCGAGCAAGGATTGACGCGGCGCGGTTTTGCGCGGCAACTGGCGCAGATGGGCTTTTCCACCGCCGCGGCGAAGGCGCTGGTAGCGGATGTGGAGGCAAGCGAGAGCACGCCGGCGGGGCGCTCGGACGGGGCGGCGGCCACCGTAGCGCAGGGCACGGGCGGGGATCTGGTGGTGGCGCAAGCCAAAGCAGCGGGAGTGGAATATGTTTTTACCAATCCCGGGTCGTTCGAGGTGGGCTTCTTCGATTCGATGCTGGACACGCCGGGATTGCAACTCATCATGGGGCTGCATGAAGGGATTGTGGTGTCGCTGGCGGACGGGTATCACCGGGTGAGTTTGAAGCCAGGATTTGTGAATCTGCACGTGATTGCGGGGACGGCGCAGGCGGCGGGGCAACTGTACAACGCAAGCAGGGACGGATCGGCGCTGGTGGTGACAGCGGGATTGAACGATAACCAGACGTGGAGCGATGAGTCGATTCTGGCGCCGCGGCCGGGGTACGACCAGAAGGAAGTGAACCGGCAGTTCACGAAGATCAGTTGGGATGCGCGGAATGGCGAGGGCTTGGCGCTGATGCTGCGGCGGGCGTTCAAGACGGCGATGGCGGCGCCTGGGGGGCCGGTGTATCTGGCGATGGCGCACTATGCGCTGGAGGCGAAGAATCTGAAGGCGGAGATCCTGCCGGCGAGCCGTTTTCTGGTGAATCCGCGAGTACGGCCGGAAGCGGCGGCGGTGGAAGAGGCGGCGAAGATGTTGCTGGAAGCGAAGCATCCGGTGGTGATTTGCGGCGATGAAGTATGGAAGTCGGAAGCAGTGCCGGAGTTGATGGCGTTCTCTGAAAAGCTGGCGCTGCCGGTGGCGCTGGACCGGTCGTCGTACCGCAACTTCCCGTCGCACCATGCGAACAATGTGGGGGCGTTTTCGATGTCGTCGCCATGGGTGAAGAACGGCGCCGATGTGATTGTGTTCATCGGCTCGCGCGATGTGGGCGGCAAGGTGGCGCCGCAGGCGGCGGAGTTTCCGAGTTCGGCGCGGGTGATCCGGATCGGGATGGATACGGGCGCGATGAGCCGCAACTATGCAACGGACCTGGCGCTGGTGGGCGATGTGAAGGCGACGCTGCGCGATTTGAACGATGCCGTAGGTGCGATGGCGACGAAGCAGCGGCTGGGGCGCATTGGCGGGGAGCGGGCGGAGCAGTTGAAGGCCGCCTCAACGGCGGCGCACGCGGCGGTGGCGGCGGGAGTGAAGAAGAACAGCGGACAATCTCCGGTCCATCCGGAGGAGCTGGGCGCGGTATTGGCGCGGACGCTGGACAAAGATGCGATTGTGCTGAGCGAGAACATCACGGGCAAGTACGAGTCGTTTCGCTTTTCGCATCGCGCCGATGAACAGATGTACCTGAGCAATACGGGGCTGGGGTTGGGTTGGGGGATTGGGGCGGCGACGGGGGCGAAGCTGGCGGCTCCGGACCGGCAGGTGGTGTGCACCATCGGCGATGGGTCCGTGATGTACAGCGCCAGCGGGTTCTGGACGCAGAAGCGGTATCAGATTCCGGTGTTGACGGTGGTGTACAACAACAAGAACTACCAGACGGTGCGGCATGCCTACCACGTGTATCAAGGGAAGATGGTGAAGACGGGCAAGTATCCGGGGATGTATTTAGGCGATCCGGATATCGATTTCGTGCAACTGGCGGGCTCGCAGGGAGTGAAGGGGGAAAAGGTGGCCACCGGCGCGGAGCTGGAAGCGGCGGTGAAACGAGGCACGCAGCAGACACGGGACGGGAATCCGTACGTGATTGAGGTGGCGACGGCCCGCTACGGCGGGGGCGCGGAATCGACCTGGCACGACGGATTCAAGTTCGCCGATACCAAGCGCAAGCGCCGTGTCTGAGTTCAGCCACTATCCGGCGATTCCGCATCCGCTGGTGGCGGATTTACCGCTGCTGGCGGAGGAGGCTTGCCCGTATCTGAAGGACAGGCAGTCGCGATACCGGGCGTTTCGCAGCGAGCGCATGCCGGGGCGGCTGTATCACCAATTAATGGACGCGGGGTTCCGGCGGAGTGGGGATGTGTTCTATCAGCCCGTGTGTAAGGGGTGCCGGGAGTGCGTGCCGTTGCGGATCGCGGTGAAGGGGTTCGCGCCCACGAAATCGCAGCGGCGAGTGTGGCGGATGAATCAGGACCTGGCGGTGACGATGGGTGCTCCTACGGCGACGGATGAGAAATTCGCGCTGTACCGGCGGTACGTGGAGCAGTGGCATGAGAGGGAAGTGGAATCGCGGGCGGAGTTCGAGCGGTTCCTGGCGGTGTCTCCGGTGAATACGGTGGAGTTTTGCTATCGCAATGGGGATGGGCGGTTGCTGGCGGCCGGCATTTGCGATGTGTGCGAGCTTTCGTTGTCGAGTGTGTATTTCTATTTCGACCCGGAAGAGCGGCGGCGGTCGGTGGGAACGTTCGGGGCGATGGCGGAGATCGCATTCGCGGTTTCGCGGGGGATTCCTTATTACTATCTTGGGTATTGGGTCGAGGGCTGTGAGGCGATGTGTTACAAATCGCGATTTCGTCCCCATGAGGTATTGCAAAACGACGGGACATGGGCTTAAGATAGGGAACACTCCCTTACTGAAAGGATTTACACTATGTCAATCGCAGCAGCCATGCTCCCGGAATTCGACCAGGAGATGGCAACGACCCGGAAGGTGCTGGCGCGTGTTCCCGACGGCAAACTCGACTACAAGCCTCACGAGAAGTCGATGACGTTCAACCAACTGGCTTCGCATATTGCGGAGATGGTGGGTTGGGTGGCGGATACGATGAAGGAAGCGAGTTTCGACATGGCGCCTCCGGGTGGCCCGAAGTGGGAAGCCTATGTGGCGAAGTCGAATGCCGATCTGCTGGCTGTGTTCGATAAGAACGTGGCGGCGGCGCGGGAGGCATTGGCGGCGGGGACCGATGAAGGGATGATGGCGACGTGGTCGCTGTTGTCGGGCGGCAACGTTCTGTTCAGCATGCCGCGGGTGGCGTGCATTCGCGGCATGTTGCTGAACCATGTCATTCATCATCGCGGTCAGTTGAGCGTTTATCTGCGGCTGAACGATATCGCCGTACCGTCCATTTACGGGCCTTCGGCAGACGAAGGCCAAATGTAGTCTGATGGAAGAAGGCGGGTTTTACCCCCTTCATGAGGGGTGACCCGCCGCTTCCTTTTCTCCATGATTGACCGCATCACTGTACACGGCGCCAGACAGCACAACCTGAAGAACGTGGATGTCGAGATTCCGCGGAACTCGTTCACGGTGATTACAGGGCTGAGCGGATCGGGAAAGAGTTCGCTGGCCTTCGACACGATCTACGCCGAAGGGCAGCGGCGCTATGTGGAGACGTTGTCGCCTTATGCGCGGCAATTTCTGGATCAGATGGAGCGGCCGGAAGTGGACTCGATCGACGGGTTGAGTCCGGCGATTTCGATCGAGCAGAAGACCACTTCGCGCAGTCCACGGTCGACGGTGGGGACGATCACCGAGATCTACGATTATCTGCGCGTGCTGTATTCGGCGGTGGGCCTGGCGCACTGCCCGAACTGCAATGTGCCGATTGCGCAGCAGAGCACGCAACAGATACTGGAACACATTGTTTCGCTGCGGCAGGATGAGCGGATCATGATTCTGGCTCCGGTGGTGCGCGGGCGGAAGGGCGAGTACAAGAAAGACCTGGAGAAGTATCTGAAGCAGGGATTTCTGCGTGCCCGCATCGACGGAGTGTTGCGGTCGTTGGACGAGGAAATTGTTCTCGACAAGCGGCGCAATCACACGATTGAGGTTGTGGTGGACCGGCTGGTGGTGAAGCCGGATATCGCCAAGCGGCTGGAAGCGTCGGTGGAGACGGCGACGAAGCTGGCGGGCGGGTTGGTGATTGTGGCGGTAGTGAACGGGGAAGAGCGGCTGTATTCGCAGAAGCTCGCTTGTCCGGAATGCGGCGAGAGCGTGCCGCAGTTGGAGCCGCGGTCGTTTTCGTTTAACAGCCCGTATGGGGCGTGCCAGACGTGCCACGGGTTGGGATCGCAGTGGTCGTTCGACCCGGCGATGGTGATTGCGGACGCGTCAAAGCCGCTGTTGGATGGCGGGCTTTCGATGGCGACGAGCAACAGTCTGATGCTGCATCATCTGAACGACGCGGCGAAGAAGTTCCGGATCAAGATCGAGAAACCGTTCGAGGATTTATCGGAGAAGCACCGGACGCTGCTGCTCGAAGGCGGCAACGGATTTCCGGGCGTGCTGAAGATCCTGCAGCAGATCTACGACGATTCGCCGACGGAAGAGTACCGGGAGTGGCTGCTGACGCACATGACTCCGACGAAGTGTCCGGAGTGCAAGGGGGCGCGGCTGCGGGCGAGCAGTCTGGCGGTGCGGGTGAAGGACGTTTCCATTGGCGAGTTCACGCATTCTTCGGTGGCGCGGCTGCTGCCGTTGTTGCGGGAATGGAAGTTGACGGAGAGGGAGGAACAGATTGCCGGGCGGGTGTTGGGGGAGATTCGAAACCGCTTGCAGTTCTTGTCGGCGGTGGGGTTGGACTATTTGAGTCTGGACCGCTCATCGGCGACGTTGTCGGGGGGAGAAGCGCAACGGATTCGACTGGCGACGCAAATCGGGAGCCGCTTGCGAGGAGTGCTGTATGTGCTGGACGAGCCGTCGATCGGGCTGCATCCGCGCGACAACGAGCGGCTGCTGGACACGCTGGCGGAGTTGCGCGACTTGGGGAATACGGTGCTGGTGGTGGAGCACGACGCCGAGACGATTGAACGCGCCGATTACGTGATCGATCTAGGGCCGGGGGCGGGACGGCTGGGCGGGGAGATGGTGGCGCAGGGAACGCCGAAGGAGATCGAGAAGAATGAACGCTCTTTGACGGGAGCGTATCTGGCGGGGCGGGCGCGGATTGAAGTGCCGTCGACGCGGCGGCCGGGGAATGGCAATCAGATTATTATTCACGGGGCGACGGAGCACAATCTGAAAGGGATTGACGTGGCGTTTCCGCTGGGGACTTTGACGGTGGTGACGGGGGTGTCGGGGAGCGGGAAATCGACGCTGGTGAACGATATTCTGTACCGGGCGCTGGCGAAGGCCGTTTATGGATCGCGGGCGGAACCGGGCGAGCATGCAGCCATCAGCGGAATCGAGCAGATCGATAAGGTGATTGAGATTGACCAATCGCCGATCGGGCGGACGCCGCGCTCCAATCCGGCGACCTATACCGGAGTGTTCAGTCCGATTCGCGATATTTTTGCGATGCTGCCGGAGTCGCGCGAGCGCGGCTACAAGCCGGGGCGGTTCAGTTTTAACGTGAAGGGCGGGCGCTGCGAGGCGTGCCAGGGCGATGGGTTGAAGCGCATCGAGATGAATTTTCTGCCGGACGTGTTTGTGACGTGCGACGCATGCCGGGGGAAGCGCTACAACCTGGAGACGCTGCAAGTGCGCTACCGGGGCAAGTCGATTGCGGACCTGTTGGAGTCGACGGTGGAAGACTCGCTGGCGGTGCTCGAAAACCTGCCGGTGATCAAGAACAAGCTGCAGACTCTGGTGGACGTGGGGTTGGGCTACATCCATCTGGGCCAATCGTCGACCACGCTTTCCGGCGGCGAGGCGCAGCGCATCAAGCTGGCGCGGGAGTTGAGCAAGCGCCAGACGGGGCGCACGCTGTACATTCTGGACGAGCCGACGACGGGTCTGCACTTCGACGATGTGCGCAAACTTCTCGATGTGCTGCAAAGGCTAGTAGACTTAGGAAATACGGTGGTTGTGATCGAACATCACCTGGACGTCATCCGGAGCGCCGACTGGCTTGTGGATCTGGGCCCCGAAGGGGGCGAACGCGGCGGGCAACTGGTGGCTTCAGGACCGCCGGAACAAGTGATGCGCGTCAAGAAGAGCCACACCGGACAGGCCCTGGCGCGTGCGACGAAGACCGAAGGGAAAGCCTAGCAATTGCCAAGCAAGTATAGCCGCCAGCCGCTCTCGTTTGCGGCGCTTCAAACCATTCCCATCGCCGACCGCGGAGGCAAGGTGGGGATCGCGCATATGGCGAAACCTTATGTGAAAGGAAGCGGAGTGAGCGGGCTGATGGCGTCGTTGCCGGATGTGCTGGCGGCGCCGCAGTTTGCGGGCGTGGTGGAGGCGATTGTGCAGGCGCGGGCGAAGGGGCGGGCGCTGCTGTGGGGCATCGGCGGGCATGTCGTGAAGTGCGGACTTGCTCCGGTGCTACTGGACCTGATGCGGCGGGGATTCGTGACAGGTTTTGCGATGAACGGGGCGGCGTCGATACACGATTTCGAGATCGGGATATCGGGGCATACGTCGGAGGACGTGGAAGCGGTGTTGCCGGACGGCCGTTTCGGCGCGGCGGAAGAGACGGGGCGGGAGATGAATGAAGCCATCGCCGAGGGGATTGCGGCGGGATTGGGGATGGGGGAAGCGCTGGGGGCGCGGCTCGAGCGGATTACGCGGCCGGAGTTCGCCGAGTACTCGATTGTGTTGCAGGCGTATCGGGCGTCAGTGCCGGTGACGGTGCACGTGGCGGTGGGGACGGACACTCCGCATACGCATCCGGCGGCGGAAGGCTCGGCGATCGGCGCGGCCACGCACGGCGATTTCCGGCTGCTGTGTTCGCTGGTGCGGGAGATTCACGACGGCGGGATATATTTGAATGTCGGATCCGCGGTGGTGTTGCCGGAGGTGTTTCTGAAGGCGGTGAGCGTAGTGCGGAACCTGGGGTATCCGCTGGGGAGGTTCACCACGGTGAACTTCGATTTTCTGCAGCACTACCGGCCGAAGGTGAACGTTGTGGAGCGGCCGCATGCGAAGAAGGAAGGGAAAGGCTACGCGATCACGGGGCATCACGAACTGATGATTCCGCTGCTGGCGGCGGCGCTGATCGAACGGGACGCATGAACCCTGATTTCGAACCGATGGTGCCAGAGCCGCGGCTGCCGGACGCTCCCGCGCCGGAGGTTCCCGAGTCCCTGTCTTACCCCTTTTGGAATTACGAAGACCTGGCGTTGTTCTTCGGGATGGGTTTGCCTTGCCTGGTGTTGTCGGTGGCGGTGATGGAGGCGGTGACATGGGCGGCGGGCGTGCGGCCGGGGAAGGCCGTCTACTTTCTGATTGCCCAGTTTGTGGGATATGCGTTCTGGTTTGCCTCGCTGGTGCTGCTGTTGCGAGTTCGATACGATGCGCCGTTCTGGCCCTCGCTGGCATGGACCATGCCGAAGCAGGGTTTGTGGCGGTGGATTGTGGTGGGGCCGCTGCTGGCGTTTCTGGTGGGGTGGCTTGGGTTTGCTTTGCGGACGCCTATTGTCGAGATGCCGTTCAAGGAACTGTTGAGCGACCGGTGGAGTCTGATCTTGACGGGGCTGTTCGGCGTGACGATCGGGCCGCTGTGCGAGGAACTGGCATTTCGCGGATTTCTGATGCCGTTGTTGATCCGATCGTGGGGAGTGTGGGCGGGGGTGTTGATCACCGCCCTGCCGTTTGCGTTGCTGCACGGGCCGCAGTATTCCTGGTCGTGGCAGCATATCGTTCTGCTCGTGCTGGCAGGCGGCGCTTTCGGCGGAGTGCGGCACATCACGGGTTCGACGGCGGCCGCCGTGATGACTCATGCAACTTACAATCTGACCTTCTTCAGCGCGATGGTCGTGCAAGGAAATCAATAAAGCAATTTATGGTGGAAACGATTCAATGGACCGCGGACGGTGTGGTGATGATCGACCAGACCGTGCTTCCCAGAGAGACGAAATTCGTGACGTGCCGCGACTACAAAGAAGTGGCCGTGGCGATCAAGGACATGATCATTCGCGGGGCTCCGGCGATCGGCGTGGCGGCGGCGATGGGTGTTGCCATCGGCTTGCAGAAATGCGCCCCGGCTTCGTGGCGCGAGGAACTGGAGACGATTTGCGAAACGCTGGCGCGGACGCGGCCGACGGCGGTGAACCTGTTCTGGGCGATCGGCCGGATGAAGAAGCTGGCGCTCTCGCTGGAGGGCCGGCCGCTCGATGAAATTCGCGCGCGGCTGATAGAGGAAGCGCAGCGTGTGTACGAAGAAGACATCGCCATCAACCGGGCGATCGGGGCCAACGGAGCGGGGCTGGTGCCTGACGGAAAGCATGTGCTGACGCACTGCAACGCGGGGGCGCTGGCGACCGCCGGGTACGGTACGGCGCTGGGCGTGATTCGGGCGGCAGTGGAAGCGGGCAAAAAAATCGCGGTGCTGGCCGATGAGACGAGGCCGTTCCTGCAAGGCGCCAGGTTAACGGCGTGGGAGTTGCAGCAGGACGGCATCGAGACGAAGATTATTACGGACAACATGGCCGGGCACTTTTTGCGGTCGGGCAAAATCGGATGCGTAGTGGTGGGCGCCGACCGTATCGCGCGCAACGGCGATGTGGCGAACAAGATCGGAACGTACTCGGTGGCCGTGCTGGCCAAGGAGAATGGAGTTCCGTTCTATGTGGCGGCTCCGATTTCGACGTTGGATTTGACGCTGACGGGCGGCGAACAGATCCCGATTGAGGAGCGGCCTGCGGCGGAGGTGACGCACGTGTTCGGCGTAGCCGTTGCGCCGGAAGGCATCGGAGTGGAGAATCCGGCGTTCGACGTGACGCCGAACCGGTATGTGACGGGAATTATCACGGAGAAAGGCGTGGCGACTGCGCCTTACGAGGAGAGCTTGCCACGATTGGCCGCGCTGTGAAACTGGCCTTGTTGTTGATGATGCCGCTGCTGGCGGCGGCCGCGGAGGATTGGGATCGCGTGCGCGCGATCCCTGCCGGGACGATGGTGAAAGTACGCACCTTCGAGGGTGTGGAGAGCAAAGGAGCGCTGGAGGCAGTGGACGATGCCTTCGTGCGGGTGAAGCATCGCGGGCAGACGGTGAACGTGGCGCGCGCGGATGCCGGTCGAGTGTCGGTGCATGATGCAGGGCGGCGGGCGCGGAATGCGGTGATCGGCGGAGCGATCGGGGTGGCGGTGGGGATTGTGGCGGCGTTTGCATCGTGCCCGACCTGCAGCGGGGAACTGCCCGGCGGCGAGGCGAACGAACGGCTGGCTGTGGGCGCGGCAGTAGGCGGCGCGGCGGGAGCGGGGATCGGCGCGGCGTTGGCTCCGTACAAGACCGTTTATAAGGCAAAGCGGAAGTAGCAGCATGCTGCGGGTGAAGGTGGATCAGGCGTGAAATAGCGCCATCTGCCCGCCGGTGTGCCAGAAGAGCACATTGGCATCCTTGTCGAGAATGCCTTTGCGGATCCAGCCGATGAGCGCAGCCATGGCCTTTGCGGTGTAGACGGGATCGAGCAGGATGCCTTCGGTGCGCGCTAATAACTGCAGTGCCTCGCGGCCAGCTTCGCTCTCGATGCCGTAGCCCTCGCCGATGTAATCGTCGAGCACTTCGATCTCCGCATCCATCTCCGCTCCGAGCCGAATGGCGATGCCTTGTAGGATGCCGCGCACGGTGGCGGCGATGCTCTCCGACGGATCATCGGGGCTGACGCCGATCAGGCGCATGGCGGGGTTGAGGAACAGCTCCTTTCCGGCGGCGAGACCCGCGTGGGTGCCCCCGGACGACGAGGAGAAAAAGACTGCATCGATGCGGAGTTGGCGGGCGTCGAGTTGGGCGGCGAGTTCGGAAGCGGCCGAGACAAAGCCCAGTGCGCCTTGCGGCGTCGATGCGCCGAGGGGAACGATGGCCGGATGCCGGCCTTGGGTGCGGAGTTCGCGGGCAATACGCTCCATGGTGGGGGCGCGTTCGGTGCGGTCGTAGACGGGGACAATCTGTGCGCCGCTCATTTGCTCGATGGCGAGACTGGCGGGAAGGTGGGGATAGGGCTTGGCGGGCTGATTCTGGACGAGGACGCAGTGCATGCCCAACCTGGCGGCCATCATGGCAGTGGCCCGGCAGTGGTTGGAGCGGACACCGCCGCAAGTGATGACGGCGTCCGCCCCATCGGCCTGCGCGGCGGCGAGGACGTATTCGAGTTTGCGGACCTTGTTGCCGCCGCAACCGGGGCCTGTGTAATCGTCGCGTTTCATCCACAAACGCGGGCCGCCACCGAGGGCATCGCGGAGGCGCGGGAGTTTTTCGACCGGTGTCGGGTAGTGGCCGAGAGCAAGACGCGGGATGGCCTCGAAGCGTTCGATGGCGCGGGCGCGGTCGATGGGGTGGATCATTGCGTTACGGGCGCGTCGATGTAGCCGACGAACGCCACCAGCATCTCCTCGGTGGTGCCTTCTCCCCAGCGGACCTCTTTCAGCACTTTGTTGGGATTCTTCGGATTCGAATCGGAGTTGTTGTAGACGGCCACGGCATCGATGCGGGTGCCTTTGGGCAGCGGGACGGGGTCTTTGAAGCGGTAGGAAGTCTGCCAGTTGAAATCGTAGGGTTTGGCCCAGACGAGATCCTGGACACGTCCATCGGGGAAGGTGGCTGTGACTCGCATTTCCACGCCCAGCAGATGCATGTGCGGCATGACGCTGTTGGCCAGAACGTCGCGCGGCACGATGGTGCGGGCGCGCTCTTCATGACGCTCTGCGCCGGCGGGGATGCGGATGCCGATGTTGGCGACGAGGAGCGACTTCTGGATATTGGCCGGCTTCTGCCGGTGAAGCCAGATGCCGAGCGCGCTGCGGTCGAGTTGTTTGAGTCCGTTGCGGTGGTAATGCACCTCCATCACGATGTCCGACTTGCCGGGGAGGAACGTGCCTGTGTGGTCAGGGTGCTTGTCGGGGATCATGCCGGGCGCCCAGCCGCCGATGGCGAGGCGCTTATAGGGGGCGGCCATGGCGAGGCCGCAATCGAAGCCGGCCTTGGGGTCGGCGGCATCGAGTTCGCGGGCTTTGCCGGTCGTGTCGGCGAAGGCTCGTACATGATGCACGATCTTGCGGTTGCCGGGGCGTACTTCCATGGCCTGGATGTAGCGCGCCTCGTCGATGCCGGAAGGGAGAACGAAGCAGCGGTATTCATCGACGCCGCTACCGGCGAGTTCGAAATCGGCGTCGGGGGCGAGGATCAGATCCGGTTTTCCGAAGGCCCAGTCGTCGTTGTAGCGCGTGGGCGGCGGCAGGGCTCCGCGGTCGCCGAGGGGTGCGCCGGCATCCACCCAGGCTGAGATGGTGGCGATCTGCTCATCGCTGAGCCTGCGCTCATTGCGAAACTCGCCGTGGCCGGGCACGGCTGACCAGGGTGGCATGGTGCGCGCCGCGGTGACGCGCTTGATTTCGGTGGCGAAGGCCTTCACTTCCTGGTAGGTGGTGAGAGGGAAGGGGCCGATCTGGCCGGGCCGGTGGCAGCGCTCGCACTGCGATTGGACGATGCGTGCGATGTCAGCGGCGTAGGTGGGCGTAGTGGTTTTTGGGGCGGCGCTCAGCAGCGATACGAACAGCCCGGCGATGGCGAGGCGCATCTCCCCATTCTACTCGTTGAGATCCACCCACACGCTCTTGATCTGCGTGTAGAGGTCGAGTGCGTGCGCTCCCAGTTCGCGACCGAAGCCGCTCATTTTGTATCCGCCGAAGGGCGATGCGGTATCGAGGATATTGTACGTATTCACCCATACCGTGCCGGCCTGAATGGCGCGGGCGGCGCGGTGAGCTTTCTTGATGTCGCGTGTCCAGACGGCGGCGGCAAGCCCGTAGATTGTCTGGTTGGCCTGCTCGATGGCGTCGTCGAGATTGGCGAAGGAGATGGTGGAAAGCACGGGTCCGAAGATCTCTTCGCGGGCGATCTTCATGTCGTTGCGCACGTCGTCGAAGATGGTGGGTTTGACGAAGTAGCCTTTGTCGCCGACGGTGGTGCGTTCGCCGCCGGCGATCAGCTTCGCGCCTTCGCTCTTGCCCGATTCGATGTATCCGAGCACCTTGTTCATCTGCTCAGCGGAGACGAGAGCGCCGAGGCGGGTTTTGGGATGCAGGGGATCGCCGGCGGTGAGCTTCGCCGCGCGGTCTTGCAGCTTTTGCAGGAACTCATCGTGGATGGAGCTTTCCACAAACAGGCGCGACCCGGCGGCGCAAACTTCGCCCTTGCCGTAGAAGATGCCGTTAATGGCGCCGCGCACGGCGGCATCGAGGTCGGCGTCGGCGAAGACGATATTGGGAGATTTGCCGCCCAGCTCGAGCGATACCTTCTTCAAGGTTTCCGAGGCTGTGCGCATGATCTCCTTGCCGACGGCGGTGCTGCCGGTGAAGGCGATCTTCGCCACCAGTGGATGCCGCACGAGGGCGGCGCCGGCGGTGGGTCCGAAACCGGGCACGATGTTCACCACGCCGTCGGGCAGACCGGCTTGCTGGAGGATTTCGGCGAGCTTCAAGGCGCTGAGCGGGGTTTGTTCGGCGGGCTTCAGCACCACGGTGTTGCCGCAAGCGAGCGCGGGGGCGAGTTTCCAGGCCGCCATGAGCAGCGGAAAATTCCAGGGGATGATGGCGCCGCAGACACCGAGCGGTTCGCGCAAGGTGTAGTTGAGGTAGTTGCCGGGGACGGGGATGACGTCGCCCTGCACCTTGGTGGCCCATCCGGCGTAGTACTGAAAGCACGCGGCGGCGGCGGGTACGTCGACGTAACGCGATTCGAAGATCGGCTTGCCGTTGTTGAGCGTTTCGATGCGGGCGATTTCGTCGGCGTGCTGCAGCAGCAGATCGCCGATCTTCCACAACAGACGCCCGCGGTCGGTGGCGGACATTTTGGCCCACGGTCCCTCGCGATAGGCCTTGTTCGCGGCTTTGACGGCGAGATCGATATCTGCCTCGCCGGCTTCGGCGACGGCGAGGAGAACGCTTTCGGTGGCGGGGTTCGAGGCATCGAAGGTTTTGCCGGAAACGGCATCGCACCACTGGCCTGCGATGAAGAGCTTGCCGGTGAGGTTCACTTCGTGTTGGGCGGTTGGAGTCATCAGTGTCTATTGTGTCTCACTGCCTGCCCCGTTGTGTCCGGGGGCGCGTTCAGCATATTCTGTGGGGCATGGCAAAAGCGATTCTTCTGGGTTTGTGCGTGTGCGCGGGGATGATGGGGCAGCAATGGCAAAACCCCGTTCGGCAGACATTGGCGGAGGGCAAGCCGGTGATTGCGGGCACCGTTACCATCCCCAGTGTGGAAGTGGCGGCGCAGATGTCGAACTACGGCTTCGACCTGTTGTGGATTGAGATGGAGCATTCTCCCATCACTCTGGAGACGCTGCGCAATATGGTGCTGGCGACGCGCGGGCTAAAGGCGATGCCGTTTGCGCGCGTGCCCGTGAATGAACTGTGGACCGCCAAGCGCGTTTTGGATGCGGGGGCGCTGGGCGTGATCTTTCCCTTCACATCGACGGTGGAACTGGCGAAGCAGGCTGTGGCGGCCTGCAAGTATCCGCCGCTGGGACGGCGCGGCGCAGGTCCGGGACTGGCGATGTTCCGCTGGCCCGCTCCGGAAGGATACGCCGATTTCGCCGACCGCAACGCGATGGTGATCGTCATCATTGAAGAGAAGCGCGCCGTGGAGAAAATCGAAGAGATCGCCGCCGTGCCGGGCATCGATGTGCTGTTTATCGGCACGAACGATCTGGCGTTCTCCTACGGAAAGCGGGGTAATCAGAACGATCCGGAAGTGAAGCAGGCGATCGGGCGGGTGCTGGCGGCGGGCAAGAAGAATAATTTGCCGGTGGGGCGTCCGGCGGCCACTCCGGCGCTGATCGCCGAATACCTGAAGGAAGGCTTCCGTTTCATCCAGGGGCCGTCGGATGCGGTGATGATGGCGAACGGGGCGCGCACGCTGCTGGAGTCGATGGGCAAAAGCGGCATCGATCCGAAGAAGCAACCGTTGTACTAGGAGGACGCAATGAAGCTGCTGCCGATGCTGATAGCGCTGCCGCTGTGCGCGGGGCAGATGGACTTGATGGTGCCGATGCGCGACGGGGTGAAGCTGCACACGCTGGTGTATACGCCGGAGGGCGACGGGCCGTGGCCCGCGGTGCTGACGCGCACTCCGTATGAGATGCAGCGCGGTTCGGACGCGAAGGCCTATGTGGGGCGCGGCTACGCGCGCATCGTTCAAAACGTACGGGGACAGTTTCAGAGCGAGGGAAAGTACCGGGCATTCACGGACGATATTCAGGACGGCTACGACACCGTGGAGTGGATTGCGCAGCAGAACTGGTGCACGGGCAAGGTGGGGGTGACAGGGGGATCGGCGGGCGGCATCACGACGAACATGGCTGCTATCAGCGGTGCGCCGCATCTGACCGCCGCATACGTCACCGTGGCGACGGGCAGCACGTTTCGCCATGCAGCCTATCCTGGCGGCGTATTTCTACAGCACATGAACGAGCAATGGATGAAGGGGCGCGGCGTGGCGCCATCCACCGATCCGCGGCCGCTGCATCGCGTCTACGACGATGAGGCGCGGCAAACCGATATGCGGAATTACTATTCGAAGATCAACGTGCCCTTCGTCAATGTGGGCGGATGGTACGACATCTTCAGCGCGGGGACGGTGGAGAACTTCATGGGCCTGCAGGCGCATGGCGCAGGCAAGGCGCGAGGAAATCAGAAGCTGGTCATGGGCGCGTTCGGGCACGGCGCGTTGTCGGGGGATTTGAAGTATCCCGCGGATGCCGCCGACCGGCGGTTGATGGACCCGTTCCGCTGGTTCGATTACTGGCTGAAGGGCGAGCAAAACGGCGCCGACAAGGACCCGGCGGTGCGCTACTACATGATGGGCGACACGTTCGACAAGAGTGCTCCGGGGAACGAGTGGCGTTCGGCGGCATCGTGGCCTCCGGCATCCACCGTTACGCCGTATTACCTGGCAAGCGGCGGCAAGCTGAGCTCCGGTGCGCCGCGGGCAGGGAAGGATACATTCGCCTACGATCCGCGCCAGCCGGCGCCCACCATCGGCGGCAACAATCTCACGCTTGCGAAGGGGCCCATGGATCAGCGGCCGGTGAGTTCCCGGCCCGACGTGCTCCGCTATCAGACGGAACCGCTGGCACAGGCGGTGGAGATCGCAGGCGACGTCGAAGCCGAGTTGACGGTGTCCACCGATGCCGAAGACACGGACTTCATGGTGAAGCTGGTGGACGTGTACCCAAACGGGTATGAAGCTCTGGTGCTCGATCAGGCCTACCGGTTGCGCTATCACGCCGGATTCGACAAGGCGGCGCGCGTGGAGAAGGGGAAGCCTTACGCCATCCGGGTTCATCTATGGCCGACGGCCTTGGTGTTCAACAAGGGGCACCGCATTGCCGTGCATGTATCGAGCAGCAATGCTCCCCGGTTTGAACGGCACACGAACACCTGGGCTCCGTTGGCGAACTACGATCATGCGGTGACGGCGCGCAATACGGTGCACCTGGGGAAATCGCGGTTGTTGCTGCCGGTGACGAAGGTATATCCGAGCGAGGCTACTTCACGCAGCGGAAGCCCAACCAAGGGGTTTTGAGCTTTGCGGGCACGGTGCTGAATTCGTATGCCGAGGCGCCGCGAATGCCGAAATCGGCGCCGCCCCCGCGCATGGTGGTCCACGCTTCGTCGATTGTGGCTTGTAGCGGAGCGAACATCTTCACAATTTCGGGCGAGGGCTTGCGAGGGTCTTCCACCCATTCCCAGGCGTTGCCGGCGAGATGGAGAACGCCTTCGGGGGTTGCTCCTTCGGGCATGGATTCGACGGGCTGCAGCGAGTCGGGTTTAAGGCTGGGGTTGCCTTTCACGTTGGCTTTCGAGCCGTCGGGTTCGTTGCCCCAGGGATAGAGGCGGCCATCTTTTCCGCGAGCCGCTTTTTCCCATTCCTCCGCGGTGGGAAGGCGCTTGCCCGCCCATGTACAATACTCCACGGCTTCGGAGAAGGCGACGTCGGTAACGGGAAACTCGGCGGGCTGATCTTTGGCGGTGCGTCCCATCGCCTGGGCGAACTTGTTCCACATGGCGACGCTGACTTCGGTCTTGTCGATGTAGTAGTTGGGAAGCTTCTTGACGGTATCCTCGCGCCCGGAAACAAAGGTGCTCTCGGGGATGAGAATCATCTCACCGTATTGATCCTGCTGGCGGGGAGGTGGCCCTTGTTGCTGGGGAGTCGGCGTGGGGTCCGCGCCTTTTTTCGCGACCGGCTGATCCTGATTACCGAGAAACTTGACCAGGAAGAGAATTCCGATGGCGACGGCCACGACAGCGGCAGCGATGGGAAGCAACGGGAGCTTCTTCGTGCTTACGGGGTCCGGGGAGAGATCAGGAGGCTGCGTGGGGGGCTGCGCGGGTGCAGATTTGGGAGCACCCTGGATATGGGCGAGGATCGCTTCCAACTCGGCAATGACGGCTTCAAAACTGGCGGGACGCTCCTCGGGCTTCTTCGAGGCGCAACGCTGCACGAGGCCGATCAATTCGGCGGGCGCTCCGGATTGCTGCAGGGGCTCCATGTTGAGTTGCTGGTGAAGGATCAGATAGAACAGGCTCTCCACGGTTTCGCCGGTGACGGGCTTCAGGCCGGTGAGCATTTCGTAGAGAACGATGCCGAAGGCGTAGACGTCGGCGGCAGGGGTGACCGGTTTTCCCATCACCTGTTCGGGGGCCATGTAGTAAGGCGTGCCGATGGCAAAGCCTTCCCGCGTGAGGTTGAAGTTCTGCGCTTTGGCGATGCCGAAGTCCATCAGGCGGACGCGGCCGTTTTCATCGATGTGGAGGTTCTCGGGCTTGATGTCGCGATGGATGATATTCCGAGTGTGAACGTAGCCCAAAGCGCGTGCGGCTTGCAGCGCGATATGGAGCCGGTTCTGGAGATCGCCGAGCTGGTTCTTGTCGATGGCGCCCCGCAGGTCGGTTCCCGTAAGGAACTCCATGACGATGTAGGGGCGGCCTTCCAGTTCTCCGTAGTCATGGATGCGGATGATGTTGTCGTGGATGAAATTGCCGCTCATCTGCGCTTCGAGCAGGAAGCGCTTCTTAGCGTCGTCGTCGCGGCAGCCTTCCTCGGTGAGGATCTTCACGGCGACGGTGCGGCCCAGGACGGAGTCAGTGGCTTTGTAGACTTGCGACATGCCGCCGCCGAGGAATTTCTGCAGTTCATACTTCCCGAACATGCGCGGGAGTTGTGTCATTGCGTTAGCTCACGATCCTGAGGAGAAGTCGAAGAAGGAGGACGAGGATCACCATCCCGAAGATCACGCCGACGGCAACTATGCCGATGAACCATTCCTGCGTGCGATACTGCGCCGGCAGCAACTGCATGAAACCAGGCAGGGAATCGGAATCGGGCGCGGCACGCATGGGGGGCGGAGACGGCATCGCCGGAGGTTGCGGCACGGGCGTAGCCGTGGAAGGCTTCGTGACCGGCGCGCGGGGCACAACAGGCGGCGGCGGGGTGGGCGTTTCCCAGCGGGCGGAGGAAATGGGGGCGGCGGCGGGCCCAAGCCCCGTGCGTTCCGGTGTGGCGGACGGGGCGGTCTCTTCGAGCATGCGTTCAATCTCGACGATGATAGCGCCGAAGCCCTGGATGCGCTGCTGCGGCATCTTCGCTGTGCAGCGTTCCACCATGTCCACCACGCTGGGCGGTGCGCCGCTTTGACGGAGCGGATCGAGATTGAGCGGCTCCTGAAGAATCTGCATGAAGACCTTGTCGATGGAGTCGCCGCCGATCGGTTTCGTGCCGGTGAACAATTCGTAGAGCAGGATGCCGAAGGCGTACACATCGACGAGCGGGGTGACTTGCTGGCCCAGCACCTGCTCCGGCGCCATGTAGTAGGGCGTGCCGAGAGTGAAGCCGACCCGGGTCAGGGCGACGTTGTGGGACTTGGCGATGCCGAAGTCCATGAGTTTGACGCGCTGCTGGAGATCGACGTGGATGTTGTCCGGCTTGATATCGCGGTGAATGATGCGCTTCGAGTGGATGTAATCGAGCGAGCGCGAGATCTGAAGGGCAATGGCGAGCTTGCTGCGCAGATCTCCGGTGTGGCCGTTCTTGATGGCGTCGCGGAGGCTCTCCCCGCGAAGGAATTCCATGATGATGAACGGGCGGCCTTGATCCTCGCCGAAATCGAAAACGCTGATGATGTTGTCGTGGGTGAAGCTGCCGGCGGTGCGCGCCTCCTGCAGGAAGCGGGCTTTGGTTTCCGAATCGGCGCAGCCGGACTCAGTGAGGATCTTGACGGCGACAGTCCGGCCGAGGACAGTGTCCTGCGCGCGATAGACGTGGCTCATGCCGCCGCCGAGGAACTCCTGCAGTTCGTATTTGCCGATCCTAGCCGGTAGATCCATGAAGGTTCACTCTCAATTCTACTTCGTTGCGACGGTGGCAATACAACGCAGACCGCGCATGAAGTCGCGATCGAAGACCGCCGGCGCGCCTTGCAGATCGACGGAGAACCTGGCGTTGGCGATTTCCCGATTTCCCTGCCCTCCGCGGACGGGCCAGGTGAGCTGCGTAATTCCGCCCTGCGTGCTCACTTTGGCGTCGACGAAGAACCGGAAAATGGCCCACAGGCTTTGCTGCTGGAAGACGACGCCTTCGTTGTATTCGAAGGCGACGGTGTGGGGACCGGCCCAGGAGAAGGCGCCGGGGCCTCCTCCGATTTTCGCGGACTTGCCATCGACTGTGATGCTGCCGGAACGGGCCTGCGTGCTGGTGATGAGAAGATCCACTCCGTTGACGGTGATGGAGTAGTTGAGCTTCGGATCGGGGCCGCTACGGTAGAACGCTTCTGAGAGGCGGGCCACCTGGTTGAAGAAGTTGACAAAGGCGGGGTTGAGGGTCGCTCCGGTGCCGGTGGGGGCGTAGGAAGCGCCTTGCTTCTGGAGGAACTGCTTCAGAGACTGTTCGTAGAATTGCCAGAACTTCCCGTTGCCGGGACGGAGCAATTCGTTCAGTTCGTTGATCTGCACTTCGGCCGCGGCCGTCGGATTGAAGGGGAACTTGTTGGTCAGGACGTTGAACTGCTGGCACATGGCGGCGCCGCCGGCGTTGAGCATTTTGGCCGGGCTGAAGAGGCCCTCGGTGTTGCGGATGGGCGCTTCGAGAATGCGCATGAGCGTTTGATCCAAACGTCCTTCGGTGTCCTGGCCGGGGAAGGCGGCGACTGCGCGGGTCTGCCCCAGGGCATCCTGGGCGCGCATCACGGTGGCTTGTGCCGAGGTAGGATCGGGCGGCGATTGCTTCGATGCGGCGTCGACCGCGATCTGGAGGTTGCTGAGCCCGGTGGTGTAGGGGCGGTTCTTGTCCGTGATGTAGGCGCTTTCGGAAGGGGCGACAATGACGCGCGCCCACTCGAAAGCCTTACGCACTTTTTCGGGGTAG
>JAEUQG010000375.1 GCA_016789755.1 Bryobacterales bacterium | reverse complement strand
CCTGGCGGATTCGAAGCCCGTGGTGGCGCTCGAATCGACCATCATTGCGCATGGCATGCCCTATCCGGTGAATCTCGAAACCGCCCTGGCGGTGGAACAGATCGTTCGCGATCACGGCGCGATTCCCGCAACGCTGGGGATGTTGGACGGAGAGATCGTGGCCGGCCTGTCCGCCGATGAGATCGCAATCATGGCAACCGCCACGGGGGTCGAGAAAGCCGGGGAACGGGATCTGCCTGTCTTCGCGGCCCAGCGCAAACATGCCGCGGTAACCGCCGGCGCAAGCATCGCTATCGCCGCCGCGGCGGGAATCGATGTGTTCGTCACGGGCGGCATTGGCGGCGTGGGCCCCCTGGCCTCGCGGGATTTCGATGTTTCCGCCGACCTGCCAGCCATTGCGCAGTACACGGTCATTACTGTTTGTGCCGGAACAAAAGCATTCATGGATGTTTCGGGCACTTTGGAGTATCTGGAAACCGCGCGCGTGCCTGTCGCCACTTATCGCACCGGTGATTTCCCGCTCTTCTATTCCCGTTCGAGCGGAGTCCGGAGCCCATGGCGCGTCGAGGAAGCCTCGGAAATCGCGGAAGCGTTCGCCGCGCAGAAACGCTTGGGACGCGAAGGCGGCTTTCTGATCGGCGTTCCGGTGCCGGAGGAGTCCGCGTTGCCCCTGGAGCAGACTCGTCAGGCGATCGCGGCGGCGATGCGGCAGATCGAAGAAGCTCGGATCACCGGCAAAGCGGTAACACCGTTCCTGCTGCGGGCAATTAAAGAGGCCACCGGGGGCCGCAGCCTCGCCGCCAACATCGCCCTGATCCGCAACAACGCCGCCCTCGGAGCACAGATCGCGGCCGCGCTCTCGGGATTGAGAAAATAGCGGCAATGGCTCAACGCTACGACATTCGCCAAACCTACGATTGGAACTACTTGCACGCCCCGGCCAGCCCGCCGGCGGTGGCGGTCGCGCCCTGCCCCGGACAGTGGCGCTTCTGCGGTATTCCCGTCGCCTCGCCGCTCGGAGTGCCTGCCGGCCCGTTGCTCAACAGCCGCTGGATTCTGCACTACGCGGCGTTGGGCTTCGATGTGCTCACCTACAAGACTGTGCGTTCGGCGTACCGGGCTTGCTACGATCTGCCGAATCTGCTGCCGGTGGAACGCGGGGAGTTGCGCGAGGAAGGTCACACCCTGCATGCGGCCTCCGGGTCCGGCGAATACGATTCTTGGGCCATTTCCTTCGGAATGCCTTCGCGCGATCCGGTGGAATGGCGCGCGGACATCGGGCGCGCACGGCAGGGCTTGCATTCCGCCCAGGCGCTTGTGGTTTCCGTTGTCGCTTCGCCGCAGCCCGGCTGGACGTTGCAGGATGTGGCCAACGACTTCGCGGTATGCGCCCGGCAAGCGGCGGACGCTGGCGCGCAGGTGGTTGAGGCAAACCTCTCCTGCCCGAATGTCTGCACGCAGGAGGCGGATCTTTTCCTTTCGCCTGAGGCCGCCCGCCTGGTGGCATCGACGGTTCGCGCCGCGATGCCGGATTTGCCGCTCGCGCTCAAGGTCGGGCTTTTCCCAGGACGCACGTGCATGGAGGATGTCGTGGCCGCCGTCGCTCCCTTTGCCGACGCCATCTGCGCCACAAACTCCATCACGGCGAAGGTCGCAGGGGAGGACGGCTTGCTGTTCGGCGGCTTGCGCCGAGGCATCGGTGGCAGAGCCATCGCCGCCCGTTGTCTCGAAGAGACCGCCCTGTTGCGCCGCGTCCTGGATGCACAGGGTTCACCGATGGATTTGATCAGTGTCGGCGGAGTCGCCACCGCGCAGGATGTAAGGGACAGATTGCACGCCGGGGCGACGCACGTTCAGATCGCCACCGCCGCGATGATCGACCCCATGGTTGCCATCCGCATTCGGGAGGAAAGCATATGAATCTCATTCTGCTGCTGATTGGGCTTGCTTCAGCGCAAACATCCGAGGTCGGATTTGTTTTCGACAATCCCTACTACACCGCCGATCTTTCCCAGCGCACCGTGAACGGAAAGGTGGAGGATAGCGGCACCCTTCGCGGTCTGGTTTACAAACAGGCCGGCGTCCGGCTGGAGCGTACGCAGAACCGCATGCACTGGGCGCCGAGCTTTCAACGCGTTGGCGTGCGGGGATATTCGAGCATCGCCACCTGGACGCCGGTCCAGCAGCATGAGCGTCGCGACTTGCCGCAGGAACTGGTGTTCACGCGACAGGGACATCACACGGACTATCCGGAAATCCAGTTGGAGGCGGAGTATGTGTTTCCGAAAAACGCTCCGTACTTCCTCTTCCGGTCCGTCATGTCCATCGTCAAGCCGATGGAGATGTACTGGCTCCGGAATCAGGAGATGACCATGGACGACCAGTTCACCCATGTCGCCTGGCCCGGGCAGGACGGCCAGCCGGTGATCGTCGATTTCGAGGCCAGAAAGCCCCTGTTGGAGAAGGCGCCGTTGCCCGTGGACATCCCCTGGGTCGCGTTTCTCCATCGCCCGAAAGGCTACGGCTTCGGGGCCGTGGCGCTGCACTACAAAGCAACGAAAACGGCTCATCCGAAGACAAGTATCAACGACGGAGCCGGCAACGGGAAGTATTGGGATCGCCGCATCATCGATCAGACGGCGACGCACCTGGAGCCAGGCGACCGCTTCGAAGAACAAACTGCCTTCGTATTGTTTCAAGTCAGGAAAGACGCACCGGTGGCGGAGTTTCTCCAATGGGAGCGCAAGCTGCGCGCGCTACGGCCTCAACGTTGGCGCTGAGAGCTGTCCTCGCTGCTCGATGAGGGCGCGCTCAGGGTCAAAGCGCGGGTTCGGCTTGGGCGTTGCCGCCCCGCAGCCGGCAATCCATTTTCGAAGCCGCTCCCGCATGGCGCGCACCCGTTCCGGCATGGCCGCGGCGAGGTCTTCGCGCTCACCGGGATCTTGCCGGAGATTGTACAGTTCCAGCCGTGGTTCCAGAATGTGCGCGGCATTGCGGTCGAGATCCACGTAATCGCCGAACGATTCAATGAGTTTGAAATCGCCCTCGCGGATGATGGCGGCGGGCACGGCGCCCCAGCGCAGATCGTAGAAAGGCATGTACCAAAACAGCGGACGCGCAGCGAGCGTCCGGTTTCGCAAAGCAGGCAGCAGGTTCACGCCGTCCATCACGTGCCCTTGGGGAGGTCTCGCGCCGGCCATAGCCAGAAGGGTCGGCATCAGATCGACCACGTGCACGGGCGTGCGGTTCACCGAACCCGGCGGCGTTACTCCAGGCCAGCGCACCAGCCAGGGCACGCGAATGCCGCCTTCGTATGCGGCGCCCTTCCCTGCCCGGAACGGCGCGTTCGAAAAGTTGAAATCGTTGTGCTCCAGCCGCGGCGGAGATGCCTTGCCGCCGGAAACCCTGACCGGATGAAAGCGCTGCCACACCCCTCCGTTGTCGGCGACGAAGAACACCGCGGTTCGCCCCGCCATGCCCGCGTCCTCCAATGCACCCAACAGCCGTCCGACACTGTGGTCCAGGTGCTCCAGACAAGCCATCAGTACGGCGTTGTTCTCGCCGCTTTCCGGCAGTCCCTTTGCCTTGTACTTCTCCACCAGCGGCCGCGGAGCCACCAGCGGGCCGTGCGTCGTATGATGCGCAAGATAGCAGAAGAACGGCCGCGAAGGGTCGGCCTTGATGAAACGAATGGCCTCCGCGGTGAGACGGTCCACGCCCTTGTCGCCCGTCGACGTTTCGCGCTCCGGAGGCGGCGCGCCCACTTCGTCGAATCCGTAGTGCACGGCGGCTTCGGCCTTCAGCGTGTTGTAATTGCCGTCGTTGTTCGTGTTGAGATGCCACTTGCCGATGCACGCGGTGCGATACCCGGCGCTCTTCATCCCTTCAGCCACCGTGAAGACCCGCCGGTCCAGATTCTCCAGATAGGGCGGCTCTTCGACACGAGCCCATGGATGGCTGTATCCGGGGATGACATGCCACATCCGGTTCCGGGCCGTGTATTGCCCCGTCAGCAATGTGGCGCGCGTCGGGGTGCATTGCGGCGTCGCGTAGGCATCGGTGAAACGCATTCCTTCCCGCGCCAGACGATCGATGTTCGCCGTCTGCACATGGGGATTGCCGTAACAGCTCAACGCCCGCTGCCCCATGTCGTCCACCAGAACCAATAAAACATTGGGACGTGTAGATGTTTGGGAAAGCGCCGCGCCGGCCAACGGGAACGCGAACAGGGAACGTCGAGTCATGGCTCTCCTTACGATATCCTGTCAGCACGATGAATCGCCGCCGGTTTCTTCCCTTCGCCGCAGCCCCGGCTTTCCTGCGCGGCCAGGCGCAGCGCCCCAATGTCCTGATGATCGCTGTCGACGATTGGAACGATTGGATTGGAGCCTTGGGCGGCCACCCGCAGGTGCGCACGCCGAATGTCGACAGGCTCGCCGCGCGAGGTGTGCTGTTCACTGACGCGCACACGGCATGCCCGTTGTGCAACCCTTCGCGTTCGGCGTTGATGACGGGACGGCGGCCTTCTACCTCCGGCGTTTACGACAACGATCAGCCGTGGCGCGCGGCGATGCCCGATGCGGTCACCTTGCCGCAGCATTTCCGCAGCAATGGTTACAAGGCGCTCGGCGGCGGAAAACTGTTCCATCACGGGAAAGGCTACAACGATCCGCGCTCCTGGGATGAATACTTCCATTGGAATCCGAAGGCGCGCGAGGAGGGAATGACCGACGGCTACAGCTTTCCCCCGGATCCGGAACCCGCACGCCCCGTTACTCCGATGCCTTCTGTCAGTTGGCGCAACTTCGACTGGGCGCCGCTCGATGTGCCGGAGCAACGGATGCCCGATTTCAAAGTCTCCGGCTGGGCCGCAACGGTGCTCGAACGAAAACACGACAAACCGTTTTTCCTCGCCGCCGGCATGTTCCGTCCGCACATTCCCTGGTTCGTACCGAAGCGGTATTTCGACATGTACCCGCTCGAGGAAGTGATTGTCCCGCAAGTGAAAGAGGACGATCTGGCAGACCTGCCTCCCGTGGCGCGGCAGTTCGCTCTGAATGAGCATTCACGGCACGATCTGCTGGTCAGCACAGGAAACTGGAAACGGGCCGTGCAAGCCTATCTCGCCTGCATCGCATTCTCCGACGCAATGATCGGCCGGATGCTCGATGCGTTGGATGCCGGTCCGTATCGCGACAACACCATCGTCTGTCTATGGTCCGACCACGGCTATCATCTCGGCGAGAAATGGCACTGGCACAAGCAAGCACTGTGGCAGCGCGCCACGCATGTTCCGCTCATCGTGCAAGCGCCCGGTGTCACCCGCCCCGCCACGCAATGCCACCGCCCTGTCGATCTCATCCATGTCTATCCCACGTTGGCCGATCTGGCGGGACTCCCCGCGCCCGCGGGTGTCGACGGCGTTTCTCTGCGCCCGCTGCTGCACAATCCGCAATCGGCCTGGGACCGTCCGGCCATCAATACCTACTTGCGCGGCAACCACGGAATATACACGGAGCGTTATCACTACATCCGGTACCATGACGGCGGCGAGGAATTGTACGACCGCAGGCAGGACCCCAACGAATGGGTTAACCTGGCGGCGCGCGAGGAAGCGCGTGAAGTGAAGGCTGCGCTGTCACGCTGGCTACCCGGCAACGCCCCGGATTCGCCGCGCGCCCGCGATCTCAGCTTCGATGCGGCCACAGTGGCCTGGAAGCCTAGAGCCGGTAAAGCATCCAATAAATAACCACGCCCGTCACGCTCACGTAGAGCCAGATAGGAAGAGTCCAGCGGGCGATCTTGCGGTGCTTGTCGTACTTCGCCGCAAAGCCGCGCCGCAGTGTGACAACCGCCAGAAACGGCACCGCCGCTGCCAGCACCGTATGTGTCGACAGAATCCCCAGGTACACCGTTCGGATGAGGCCCTGCTTTTGAAACCGCACCGAACCCACTTGCGCGTGATACACCAGATAGCACACCAGAAATAGAATCGATGTGGCGAACGCAGCCAGCATCGCCTTGCGGTGCGCCTCGCGCTTCCCGCTGCGAATCAGCCCGTAGCCGGCTATCAACAGCACAGCGGCAGTGGCATTGAGCGCCGCGTTGACGGCAGGAAGGTCGCGCACGTCCATCGTTATTTCTCTTTCTCTAATCTTCGGATGTCGGCAATCGCCTGCCGGATGCTGGAAGGCAAGGAGGTATCGTAGAACGCTCGAATGCGCGATTGCCTGTCCACTAACGCAAACCTCGTGGAGTGGTTCAATTCCCCATCCACATTGCCCAGCAGAAACACGTTGCGCTTCAAGTGATGCAGTTGGTCCAGGGTCCCGGTAAGGAAGCTCCATCGTTCCCCGGCGCGATGGCGTTTCCCGTAGGCCGCTAGCACCTCGGGTGTATCCCGCGCCGGATCGACGGTAAAACTCACCATCCGCAACTCCGGCAAATCCGCCGTCGCATCCTGCACCTGGCGCATCTGCGATGTCATCCGCGGGCAGGGGCCGGCGCAGTTCGTGAAGATGAAGTTCGCAACCCAGATTCGTCCGCGGAGTTCCCTGGCCGCATCGAACGGAGAGTTCCGGTGCGATGTCAACGTGAAGTCCGGCACTTCGCCGAACACCTCAAGCGGCGGCTGGTTGCGTCCGCAGCCTGCCGCCAGTAACAACAGCAGCAGTAGAAAATGTTTCACTGAAGAATAGCTAGTAACGGTCGATGAGCATCAGCCCGTACAACACAGGCAGGTAAACCACGGATGCCAGCAGAACACCGCGCGCTCGCAAAATCGTACGTTCGCGAGCCACTCGGAATCCGGCGTGCAGGAAGAACAATCCCATCGCCACCGCCCCGATGCAGTACCACAAGCCGGCCATCGACAGGTACGCCGGAAGCAGGCTGACGGGAATCAACACGACGGATGCGATCAGAATCTGACGCGCCGTGGAAGCGCCGTCAGGCTCCACCACCGGCAACATCCGGATCCCCGCACGCTGATAATCCTCCCGGTACATCCAGGCGATCGCGTAGAAGTGCGGAAATTGCCAAAGGAACAAAATGGCATAGAGTGCCCACGCCTCCCAGGTGAGAGCGTTGGCGGCGGCGGCAAAGCCGATCAGCGGCGGCATCGCGCCGGGAATTGCTCCCACGGTCGTCGAATGCCACGAACGTTGCTTGAGCGGAGTGTATAAAAGCAGATAGCTGGCTTCGGTGAACAAACCGAGCCAGGCGGTGAGCGGGTTCGCCCCGAAGTAGAGTTCCACGAACCCCACTACGGACAGGATCAGGCCGAAGACAATCGCCGCCCGGGGAGTGATGCGCCCCGTGGGCAGCGGCCGTTGCTTGGTGCGGTGCATGCGCGAGTCGGCTTCGCGCTCATACCATTGATTGAGGGTGAAGGTGCCGGATGCCAGCAGCCCAGTGCCGATAATGGCGTGCAGAAGAACCAGCCATTCGATGCCGGAGGTGGTTCCAAACCAGTAGCCGATGGCCGTGCTCATCAGGATGAGCCAAGTCACACGCGGCTTGGTGAGTGCAATGTAGTCCTTCATGTATTGGGATAAAACGGAACTCTTTTTATTCTACCCTTTGTAGCTGAAGTCCGCAGTGGCGGCCTGTTTCGCTTCCACCTTGATCTTCATTTCCTGTACGCCGTAACGCTCCTGCCAGACTTCCAGCGTGTACTCGCCGGCGGGAACGTCTTTGATGGTGAACGATCCATCGTCCCCGGTGACAGCGAAGAACGGATGCGACGAAACCCCTACCCACGCCCGCATCCACGGATGGATGTTGCATTTGAACAGGATCGGCGGCAGTTCCTCTTTGGGAAATGACTTCACCTTCAGGTCCCCCTTGGGCGGCTGCGACTCGTTCCATTCGCGATTGATCTTAGGCATCGGATGAATGTTGTGATTCGTGTCGTCGGAGTTGGCGATTTCCAGCGTCTGGTTGACCATCACTCCCACCACGTGCGGTGTGTAAATGCAACCGCGCTGATCCAGCTTGACGGCGCTGGAAGGCACGGGGTATTCCCGCGGCGCCAACCCGGATTTGATGTACACGAAGGCGTTCTTCAGCGTCCCATTCGAGTTGATCACCACATCTTCGGCGTAAACCGGCCCCTGATGCATCCGGGCGCAGGCCGGCGTCGCGTCCATGCTGAGCACCTTGGGTTCCGGCTTCGCGCCGGTAAATGCTACTTTCCCTTGGATGGACCCGAGTGTGGAGGGATCCACCGGCGGCGCGGCTTCGGTCGAAGCCGCCTTCTTCTCCTTCGTTTCCGAGCCTCCGCCGCCGCAGGAGAGGAGCATCGCCGCGGCCAGCGGCACAAAAAACATTTTCGCAGTCACTTGTTTTGGGCCTCGTTACAGCTATGGGATGTCTGACGGGGGTTGAATCTTTCAGATTAGCAGAACCCGAATCGCAACGGGCGGCTTTCTTACCGCCGGAAGCATCCGTTAAGCTAGAAAAGATGCGAGCATTGCTTTTCCTGTGCATGACCGGCGTTCTCAGCGCGCAAGTGCTGCGCGTGGAACAGTCCTTTGGGGGCATGGAATGCGCTTCCTGCGCGGATTTCGTGAAGAACAAACTGGAGAAGAACCCAGGTGTCGCCTCCGTCCAAATTGACGCCCAAAAGGGCGTCGTCACCGTCGATCTAAAGCCCGACGGCGGCGTCAAGCCCCAGTTGATTCGCGACTGGGTGCAGCAAAGCGGCTACCAGATCAAGGAAACGACGCTCACCGTGCGCGGCACCGTCGAAATGGATCGCGGCGTCATGAGCTTGAACATGGGTGGAGCGAACAAACTCATCCTCCTCGACCACGATTTCCTGCTGCGTGAACAAGTCCGCCGCAAGGTGGAACTCACCGGCAAACTGGAGAAAGCCAAGTTGGGAGAAGCTTCCGTCGAAGTTCTCGGGGTCAAGACCTCGAAGCCGGCAAAGTAGGATGCGGTGCAGGTTTCCCGCCGCCAGATCCTGGCTTCCGGGCTCGCCGCCCTGCAACAACGCGCCCCCAACGTCCTGCTGATCCTGGCCGACGACCTGGGCTCCGCCGACACAGGATTTGCCGGCGGCGGCATACCGACACCGAACATCGACCGCATTGCCCTCGAAGGCGCGCGCCTCGCCAATTTCTATTGCACGCCGCTGTGCACGCCGACGCGAGCCTCCCTGCTCACCGGCCGTAATCCCGTAAGGTACGGCCTCATCTACTCAGTCATCCGGCCGTGGTCCCCCTATGGTCTGCCCGCCGGCGAACACACCATGGCGGAAAGCTTCCGCGACGCCGGCTATCGAACGGCGATCGTCGGCAAGTGGCACCTCGGCCATACCAATCGGCGCTTCCTTCCCAACGCACGCGGCTTCCATCATTTTTACGGCCACGTCAACGCGGAGATCGACTACTTCACCCACACCAAACTCGATGGCTTGGACTGGCAACGCAACGGAAAGGGTGTCCGCGAGGAAGGCTATGCCACCGATCTTCTCGGCGCCGAGGCCGTGCGATGGCTGGAGTCGCGCGACCGCGCACGGCCCTTTTTCCTTTACCTGCCGTTTAACGCCGTGCATTCTCCGATGCAGGCCCCGGAGCCGTTGCTCGCCAAGTACAACGCCATCGGCAACCGCAACCGGCGCGCCTATGCGGCAATGCTGGATGCGATGGATACAGCCATTGGGCGTGTGCTTGCCTCGCTCGAAGCGGACGGATCGCTGTCCAACACCATCGTCGTGTTTCTCAGCGATAATGGCGGCGCGCTGGGACAAGGCGCGCGCAACGGCCCGTTGCGGGCCGGAAAGCTGACCGTCTATGAAGGAGGCGTACGCGCCTGTGCCGCCATTCGCTGGCCGGCCCATCTCCCTCCTGGGACGTCGTTCACGCAGCGTATGTCCGTGCTCGACCTCTTCCCTACCCTCTGCGCCGCCGCTGGCGTAAAGCCCGGTAACCGCCTGCCGCTCGATGGACGAAATCTGTGGCCGGCGCTTACTCGTGGCGCGGCCGCTCCCGAAACGTCCCTCTTTTGGGCCGCCAAGCGCAATGAAACGCAAGACAAGCAACACGCCGTTCTACTGGGCGATTGGAAACTGGTGGAAAGTGTATCCGACGACCGGAAAACAACCCTCGAACTCTTCCACTTGGTCGAAGACCCCGCCGAAAAAAACAACGTGGCATCCGCCAACCAGGATGTTGTCGCTCGATTGCGCCATGAGTTGGATGGCTGGAAGAACCTGCATCCGCGCGCCGATATCGACAGTTCGATGATTCCGCATCCCGGCTGGTCGGCGCCGGCCGATTACGCCACCGTTGCCATGGATTACGAACCGGCCCGTTAAGTCTTTTTCTTCGCGGCAGCCTTCTTCGGCGCGGTGGGCGCTTTCATCAGACGCTCCACCAGCGCGCGCAGGTTCTTCTCCTCGGATTCCCCAAAAAACGCCGCATCGTCGCCGCTGTGCTGCGCCACGATGTTAAAGTTGCGGTCGATGAAGGCTACTTGCGGGAACAGCAGGCGCGCCATCGGCAGGTGTTGCATGAAGAACATGCACGTGTCCTGGGTCACCAACCCAACGGGAAACGACAGGTTGTGATCCCGTTTGTATCCGGCAACATCGCCGCCCGGATTGATTGCCGCACCCACCACCATCAAACCCTGGCCCGCATAGTCGCGGTACACCAACTCCGCAATGCGCGACGCACGCTGGCAATGCGAACAATACGTCAGCAGAAACTCCACGGCGATCACTTTGCCCTTGTACTGGCTCAGCCGGATGGGAGGCAGGCTGTTGGGCATGTTGATCGCGATATCCGGAGCGGGACGCGGCAGCGTCGCTGCTTGCAGGAATCCGGCCGAAGCCGCTGCCGGAAGAGCGCATTTCAACACATCTCGGCGCCGCATGTTCAGCTCTTCTTGGCGGCCGGCTCTTTGATCAACTCTTCCACAATCTGGCGCATGCGCTGCTCGCTGTGCAGCGCTTCTGTGCCCACCGGATTCGACTGGTAGCGGACGTTGCCGCGGCGGTCGAGGAACGCCACCAGCGGCACCGTCAGCCGGGTCATCGTCGAAAGCGCCAGGTACTCCAGCACTTTCTCGCGGCTGACAACGCCCACAGGGTAGTTGACGTTGTATTCCTTCACAAACCCCGGAACCAGCATCATCGCGCCCTCATTGAAAGCTGCGCCCACCGGTTGCAAACCGCGCGCGCCGAACTCCCGGTTCAGCGCCGAAAGGTGACGCGAAGCTTCCTGGCAATGTGAGCAGGTTGTGAAAAGAAACTCCACTACGCACACTTTGCCCGCATAGCGGGACGTGTTGAGTTTCGTGCCGTCCGGCAGGGCGATCTCCAACGGCATCGCCTTGCGCGGCAACTTCGGCTCTTGGGCAGCCAGCGGAAGCGCCAACGCGCCGGCGGCGGAGCATTCGATAAAGTTGCGTCTGTTCATGGTTCGAAATTCCTGGCTTCTGTCGTTCTAGTTTACCATCGGCTACTGTAGACCTTGACGTTCGAGCAGCGCATCCAGTTGCGGACCGCGCCCGCGAAAACCGCGATACAAAACTTCGGGATCTTCCGCGTCGCCCTTCTCCAAAATATGACGGCGGAAACGCAAACCTGTCTCGCGGTCGAACACGCCTTTTTCGCGAAACAGCGAGAATGCGTCGGCATCCAGCACTTCGGCCCACTTGTAGGAGTAATAACCCGCTCCATAACCCACGGGACTCGCAAAGAGATGCGTAAAGGCAAGAATCATCGCGTAGGGTTCGGGTAGCGGCGCCGGCGCGAATTGCTGCAGAATGGCCCGCGTATAAGCCACCAGGCCGCCGTCGCGAGCCGCATCGTATTCCCGGTGCAGTTTCAAATCCACCACACCGAAACTGAGTTGCCGCATCTGCGCCGCGGCGGCCCGGTAGTTCCGCGCCTTGCGCATCTTCTCGAACAGGTCGCCGGGAATCGCCTCGCCGGTCTGCCAGTGCCTGGCAAACAAATCGAGCGAAGGCCGCTCCCAGCACCAGTTCTCCATGATCTGCGATGGCAGTTCCACAAAATCCCACGCCACGCTGGTCCCGGAAAGTCCGCGCACCTCCACCCGGCTCAGACAGTGATGCAGCAGGTGCCCGAATTCGTGAAACACCGTCTCCACTTCGCGATGCGTCAGCAGGGCCGGTTTTCCTTCCACCGGCGGGGTCATGTTTCCGCAGATGAGGCCCACATGGCGCCGTCCGGCCACGGCAGGTTCGCCCGTGAGGAAGGCGTCCATCCACGCCCCCCCGCGCTTGTCTTCCCGCGGAAACCAATCGCTGTAGAAGCCGCCCAGCACGCTATCGCCTTCCCGGATCTCGTAGTACTGCACATCCGCGTGCCACCCCGGAACGTTCTCCACCGCGGCGACCTTCACACCATAAAGCCGTTCCACTGTTTCAAACATCCCAGCCACCACTTGTTCCAACGGAAAGTAAGGCCGCAGTTGCTCCTCGTCGAAATCGAAGCGCGCCTGCCGCTGCTTTTCAGCATAGTAGGCAACATCCCACGGAGCTGGCGGGGCGGCGTCCTCCCCTTCCAACTCGCGGCGGAAACCGGCCAACGCTTCGTTCTCGGCGGCAAAATGCGCTTCCGTCTTGCTCCGCAGGTCCTCCAGAAATTCGTAGGCCCGCGCGCCGCTCTTCGCCATCCGGTCCACCAGCACCATGTCGGCGAAATCGGCGAATCCAAGCAGCGTCGCCTTCTCCTTGCGCAGCCCCAGAATGCGCGGAACAAGAGGCGTGTTGTCGTGTTCGCCGGAAGAGGCGCGCCCGGCGTAGGCGCGGTAGAACCGCTCCCGCACCGCCGCATCGTCCAGGTAGGTCATCAAGGCGACGTAGCTGGGCGCTTGCAGCGTGAACCGCCACCCCTCCTTCCCCTTCGACTTCGCGCTCGCCCGCGCCGCCTCCATGGCGCTTTCCGGCAACCCGGCCAGTTGCCCCGCATCCGTGAATATTTCCTCGTAGGCGTTCGTCGAATCCAGTACGTGCTCGCTGAACTTGGTGGTCAATTGCGCCAATTCGACATC
>JAEUQG010000368.1 GCA_016789755.1 Bryobacterales bacterium | reverse complement strand
AGACGGACGGGCGGCCCTCAGTCTGGTCTGGGCGAGACACTGAGCGGGAGCACCATCCGCCTTGGTGCGGTCCGGCGTTCCGTGGTCGAGTCCCCTCCCTTACCGTCTTTCGCTGGAAGGCGGCACGATGCCCTTCATGCGCAGGTATGTGACGATGTTGCCGTAGTGTTCGTTATTGTGCGCCGTGTTGAACGAAAGCACGGTGGCCTTGGCCTGCTCGCGGCCGAAGAACTTCACCCTCTCCCCCAGTTGCGCATCAGTGAGACCTGCGTACGCCGAGTCGCAGTAGGCGAATGCCTCTTTCAATGCCTGTGCCAGATCGGCCTTTGTGGTTTTGGACTTCTCGATTCCCGGCGCTGGATTCGGCTTGCCCAGCACGGCCGAGCAGAACAGATACTGTGCATCGGCGATGTGCCCGAGCAACTGTCCGAAGCTGCGCACCTCGGGAACCGGCTTGAAGGCATAGTTCTCTTCCGGCATCTTCTCTGCCGAACGCAAGACGTTGTTTTTCGCCATGTCATGAAGGAACTTCTGGCCCTCCGCCATTGGGTTCTGCGCAAATGCAGCAATGCTGAAACCCAGCAGCGCCAAGGAAATCGTCCACATTCTCTTCATCTGATTCGGTTCCTTTCTTTCAGTTGGAGTTTCTAGCCCTCGAGGTGAATCTACAGCCACGCTGCCGCCGGGTCGGAAGTCTCCTTCATGCGCGCGCGGAGACGGTCCTTCATCGCCCTCAGCGCGCCGGCGTGAGCCGGCGCAGCGGCCAGGTTCTTCTCCTCAAAGGGATCGGCCTTCAGGTCGAACATGGCTTCCTTCTTCGACTCCCAAACGATGTACTTCCGCGCTGGAGTCCGGACAACCCGGTAGGGCTCCACCGGGAAGCGGGCTACCAGGGCCTCCGGCCGCCCGTCATTCCATGAAGAAAACGAGGCATCGCGGCCAAACTTCCCGCCCGACCATGCCGTCCGCAGGCTGGCGCCGAACAGCCGGTGGCTGGGCCGGATGCCCGCCACATCGAGCATGGTGGCGGGGATGTCGATGGACGCGACCGGCGCGTCGCTCTTCGTGGCCTTCTTCACCAGGCCACCCGCCGCGAGCATCGGGACGCGGATCGATTCCTCCCAAGGAAACACCTTGCCCTGGAGCCCCTTGCTGCCGCATAAGTACCCGTTGTCGCCGGCAAACAGGATCAACGTATTGTTCCATTGGCCGGATTTCTCGACGGCGTCCACGACTCGCCCGATCCCCGCGTCCATTTCCGAGATGACCGCGTAGTAGGTCTCCCAGTCGAATGCCCCGTCGGGACGGTTTCCGCCGGGGCCTCCGCGGCCCATCATGGCGGGCCTGCCAGGCGCCGGCGCGGTTGCTTTGGGATGATTTGGCGGCGCAAGTTCCGCGTTGCGGCCCGCGTAGAGCTTCTGGTAGGGTTCGCTTGCCGTCCAGGGCGTGTGCGGCGCATTGTAGGCGAGCCAAAGCAGATAGGGCTGCTTCGCCTGCTGAATCACGTCCACCGCGGCGGACGTGAAGATGTTGGTGATGTGTCCTGAGGTTTCGGTGTTGGCCGTTGCATCGAGCCCCTGGCGAAGCTCCGGATTCAGATAACGGGATGCCGCCGGCGCCAGCCAGCATGAGCTTTTCGCGAAACCGCATTCGCTCGGCGAAGGCTTGATGTGCCACTTGCCCACCAGGTTCGTCTCATAGCCGCCGCGACGCAACTGCTCGACGACGGTCTCGCCCTCGAAGGATCGGAACCCGGTGTGATCGTTGCAGTCGAGGCCGGTTTGATAGCTTTCCTGGCCGGAGAGCAGGATGCCGCGGCTGGGAGCGCACATTGAAGTGGAGATGATCCCGTTCGTGAACAGCACTCCGCGGCTCGCCAGCCTGTCGAGGTTCGGCGTCTGAATGTGTGGGTTGCCCGCCGCGCCCAGACACTGCCAGTGATGGTCGTCGGACAGGATCAGGATGATGTTCGGCTTGCGCTCCTTGGCAAACAACGGAGCGGTGAGGGTGGGTACGAATTTCCTCCTCGTCAACATTGCGACCTCCTACGGCTGTTCTTTGCCCTCTGCCTGGCGGCGCAAACGCTCGGCATAAGCCAGCGTGTAGTTGCGTGCCGTCGTATTGAATGTCCTCTCGCCGATCGTGTCCAGCGCATCGGCCAGCAGCAGCCTCGGCTCCTTCGATGCGGGCTGCAGCCGCATCGCGTGCTGGGCGAGTTGAGCCGCCCAGACCGGGTCGTTCGCGGCCAGCGCGGCGCGGGCCTTGTCGAGCAGGCCCTGAACTCCTCCCGCCAGCGCTGCCATCCGCTCGGATTGCTCCCGCGGCGGCAGGCGGTGCAGGTTCAGCGGATCGCCGTCGAACCAGCCCACGTGCTGCGCATAGATCTCTCGCACTGTACCCCAGACGCTTCCGTAGTAGTCGGCCAGGTAATCCAACCGGGCGAGTTCGGGCGGCAACTTCACGTAGTCGACCAGTTCATCGGGAGTCAGAAACTTCTCCGCGCCCTCGATGGTCTTTCGGTAGACGAAGCGGAGGGCGTCGCGGTAGTTCTGCAAAACCTCTTGCGCATCGTTCAGGATGGGCCTGGTGTGTCCGCCGACTAGATGGAGTGGCTTTTCCTGCAGCATTCTGTCCATGCTGTCCGCCCACTGCCGGACGTCGCGGCGCGCCGTGCCGCGCAGGGGGTAGGTGTTGGGCCAGGACTTGTAGAAGTTGTCCCCCGCAAAGACCACCCGCCGGTCGGGTAGCCATACGTATAACTGGTCGTCGGTTTCGCCCGGCGCCGCCACTAGGTCCAGGCGCACCCCCGCGATTTCCAGTTGCCGCCGTTCCTCGGAGAACTTTTGGGTCGGCGCGAGAGAACGCGCGGTGGGCCCCTGTCCGGCGTTCGGCAGATTCGGAATCCCGTCGCGTATCATACCCGTGTCCACCGGAGGACGGGCGGGCGGAATGGCGATGCCGATTCCGAGGCGCTTCTCCGGTGGGACATCGAAGCCCTGCGTATTCACAGGCCGCACCCCGCTCCGGAAGCCCGCCTCGCGAACCGTAGCGGTCTCCGAGCCGAAGTTCGACCGCGCCCAGATCGGCACGTTAGCTCCTTCATCGACGAAGGCGGGAGCGCCTCCAGTGTGGTCCGGGTGGCTGTGCGTGTAGATGATCGCCTTCACCGGCTTGCTGGTGATCTTGGCGAACTCCTCGCGGATGCGACGGGAACCTTCGATCGTCTGACCTGGATCGATGATGATGACACCCGTGTCGCCCACGATCATGGAGTTGGCCGAGACGGTGTATCCGATGGCGGTGTAGACGCCTTCAGCCACTCGAATGATCGCGGGCTCGAACTCGTGGTTGCGCTGTTTGAGCCGGAGCGTCGCGGGTGAATCCTCGCCCAGCGCCAACGGGGCGAGGAGGAATATCAGAATGAGAGCGATTCGCACGCGTAACTTCTCTCCCAATGCATTTTGGGACGAAGGCGAACGCCTCGCCAAGGTGATAATAGGTAACGTGATGGTTAAAAATGGACATTCCGCCACCGAGGCGATCCGGCAGGTGAGCTTCCACAATCCCCGTCTACAGAGCCTGGGGGTGGACACGTTGACTGTGTCCAGCCTCCGCGGCAAACGCCCACCCGAGTATTTCGCCCGGCCGGAACGGCTGGAGTTCTACCAGTTGATTTACTTCACCGGCGGTAGAGGAGTTCACCAGTTGGATTTCCGATACTACCAGATCCGGAGAGGTACGCTGATCGCCGTCCAGCCGAAGCAGGTTCAGCAATTCCATCTGAATCCATCCCTGAAGGGCCGCCTGCTGTTGATCGAGCCGGGCTTTCTTGCCGCTTCCGACCATGGCGTGGCGGAAACCCCCTCGATATGACGGACTGGCCGGCATGGTTGGAATTACCCGCGTGGCTCAACCGCGATGTCGCCCGAGCCCTCGATACCGTCGCCCGGACTGGGTATTGTTGAGAGCCGTTTGACCTTTACCGGAGGGGCAACACACATCGAACCGCCTCGCCCCGCCAGGGCACTGTCGGCGGAAAGACGGATGAATTCACGCACTTTGGCGGAAGCCCGGATTCCCGGCGAGTCGAGCAGCGTCTCGAGAGAGGCTCGAATCTTGTCGGTTCCGGTAGTGGTCATTTTCGGCGAGCCTTAATTAACCATATCGCGTAGCGAAAGGCGAAGGCTCCGGCGCGGCGAATAAGCCCGGCGGCGAGAGTCAACGCTGGATCACGCGGTGGGTTACGTAGTCGATCCTCACGGGCACCTGCGCGCGGAACGTCGCCTTCACCACCAACTCAAACCAGGCCGGCAGCGAGCCATCGGGCGTCCGCATGCGGTCGAT
>JAEUQG010000357.1 GCA_016789755.1 Bryobacterales bacterium | reverse complement strand
GCATTGCTCGGCCCCATCGATGGACGTCGAGATATTGATGCAAAGTCCAAGATCGGCTTTGCGCACAGCCTTGACGAACTCCTCGGCGTTCACCCGGCTGTCGAAAACCGCCGCCACCGTGGTGGGCGTGTCGACACCGTTGATTACGGCCTCGAAGTCCGGTGTCATGTCGCGGTTCCAGTGCGACGTGGGGCTCATTTCACGGCTGGGGCGAAGCGCACCCCCGTGCGATGCATCGCCGAGGTTGACCGGTTTGAAGGAAACCGCCATCCGCAGGAACTCCTTCAGTTTGGGCAGGCAGCCCTTGTCGTTCTTGCCGCGGCTGGGGATGGCGAATACTACATAATCGTCATAGAACGTTGCAGCGTCGCCGAAGCGGTGCAGTGTATTGGTCATCGGGAGGCTCCTGTGGAAACGGGTTCCTGGGCTGGGGCGGGTTCGTTGACGATCTTGCCGAGACCGATGTTGGTCTTGGCTCGCTGCAACTTGTACCCCAGTTTCTCCAGGACCGGCGCGACGACATGCTCCTCGCCGTGTTCGTCGCAGCGCGTGCCGACGCCGATCGTGACCACGGTGTCGATCTGCTTTTCCACTTCCCACACCGCCCGGATGATCTCCTCGGTGCGCTCCACGTTGGTCTTAATTTCGAGTATCGCCGACAGCACCTTTTCGTCCAGGATGTCTTCCCGGATTCTGCCCGTGGAGGTGTCGGTCATCAGCGTGGTGACGGGGTTTTTCTTCTCGAAGTGGACGCCGAGCTTGGCCAGAGCCATCGACATGCGCTCAATCTCGCGGAAGCGGGCGCCCAGCCCAGGGCGGCCGAATTCAATAGTGAATCCGACTTCGCCCACCTTGACGCGGCCGCTCACGTCGTTGGTCTTGACCTCTTCGGTGCCTCGACCCTGAACGCCGGTCGATTCATGGGGAACGCGCGGATCGCTGAAGGCGCGGCGCACAACGCGCGGCCAGGCAAGCTCGTCCGGCTCAAAGGCGGCGGTGGGGCAGACGTCCGGCTCGGGGTCGAAGCGGAGGCGCATCAGTTGGAAGACTTTGCGCATCGTGCGGACGATAACGGGATTGAGATGCTCCTGGCTGAGACCGTTGTAGCAGCTATAGCATTCGACGCACTCGTCGCGGTTGATGGTGGCGCGGCGAATGGTGGGATCGATGTAGATTGCCCCCATCGGGCAGACGTAGGTACAGTTGCCGCAGGCAACGCATTTGTTGGGGTTAATCTTCATGGGCGATTTATATCTTATCTCAGTTGACCGCCCGCTCCCGGACGCAGGGCTGCGCCTCTGGTTAGGGTTTGAGCCAGGTGTCGAGGTGGGTGCGGACGAAGTCGTCGTCGTTGAGATGCGGGTAGGCTCGGGTGACGCGGTCGAGTTCTTCGGACTGGCCCGCAGAGAGTGTTTCGTGCGGGTCGAGACACCAGATGCCTGCGAGGAGTCCCTGGCGGCGGAGAATTTCGTGGATGCCGGCAATGCAGCCGTGGAAGGCGTTGGCGACATCGAAGACGGCTCCGTTGGCGTCGGTGAGGTGGACGTTCCATTCCAGCATGGGGGCGGTGTCGCCCGCTTGGATGCGGCGGAGGATTGCGACGGCTTGGCGGGTCCAGACGGCCCACTGGCCGAGGAGTCCGCCGACGATGCGGAGAGAAACTCCTTCGAGGGTGAAGGGGGTGATGAGATCGGAGATGATGTTGTCGTCGTTGCCGGTGTAGAGGGCGATTTCAGAGGCGCGGCCGGAAGCGGCGACTCCACGGATGACATCGAGGGTCTGGTAACGGTTGAAGGGGGCCATTTTGATGGCGACCACATTTTCGATTTCGGCGAAACGGCGCCAGAAGGGGTAGGGGAGGAGGCGTCCGCCGACGGCGGGTTGGAGATAGAAGCCGACGACAGGGATGATTTGGGCGACGGCTTTGGCGTGATCGATGAGTTGATCGATGGAGGCGTCGCGAAGAGCGGCGAGGCTGAGGAGGACGGCGTCGTAGCCGAGGGAGGCGGCGAGTTCGGCTTCGCGGACGGCTTGGGGGGTGGGCCCGCAGGCTCCGGCGATCTTGAGGACGCTGCCGGCTTCGGAGGCGGCAAGTTCGAGGACGGGCTGGAGCAAGCCGCAGTCGCGAATGGCGAACTGGGTGGTGTGGACAGCGACGGCAATGCCGCCGGCGCCGGCGGAGACGTAGTAGCGCGTGAGGGCGCGCTGGCGCCGTTCGTCGAGGGTACGCTGGGCGGTGAGGGCGTGGGGGTGGGCGGGGATGACCAGTCCCCGCTGAAGCTGGGTGCGTAGATCGCTCACTCTTTCAGCATGCAACAAGAGGGAGGAGGGATTCAGAATTTCTTCAGTCGTCCGCGGATGCGTTTGGCGATTTTTTCGATCTCCTCAGTCTTTTTGAGCATGCCGACGCTGAGGACATGGCGGTCGTTTTTCTCGAGCTCCATTTTGAGCTCTTCGGCGAGACGGAACAATTCGCCGGCATCCTTGAGATTGCGCTCGTGGTCTGCTTTGAGGATCTCTTCGGTTTGGGACCTGCCGTCGGGAAGGCGGGCGGGCTCCTCTTGCTTGCGGACCTGGGCGAAGGCGATCCAAAGGCCGAAGGCGGCGACGATGGACCCGATGAAAAACCGTCTCATGGCAACCTCGCTTGTTATCATATCCCTTGCATGGACCAAGTAAACGTTGGGATTGTCGGGGTGGGCAATGTGGGCATGGGCGCACTGACGATTCTTGCTGAGAACGCCGGTGAAATCGCGCAGAAGTTGGGGTTCCGGCTGAATGTGGCCGCGGTTTGCAGTCCTCGCATCGAGGAAAAGCAGTTGCCGGCGGCGCTCAGTGGAGTGAAGCGGACAAAGAATTGGCGGGAGGTGGTGGCCGATCCGAATATCCACATTGTGGCGGAGTTGATCGGCGGGACGGGTGTGGCTCGGGAGCTGATTGAGGCGGCGGCGCGGGCGGGCAAGTCGGTGATCACCGCGAACAAGGAGTTGATGGCGCTGGACGGGGCGGCGATTTGGGAGCAGGCGATTGCGGCGGGGATCAACCTGGCGATGGAGGCAAGTGTGGCGGGGGGGATACCGATCCACGCGGTGCTGCGGGAAGGGATTAGCGGGGACCGGGTGGTGGCTCTGCAGGGCATTTTGAACGGGACCAGCAACTATGTCCTGACGGAGATTGAGCGCAATGGTTCGGCGTTCGATGAAGTTTTACAAGAGGCGCAGCGGCTGGGGTATGCGGAGGCGGATCCATCGGCGGATATCGATGGATACGACGCGCGGTCGAAATTAGCGATACTGGCGGCGCTGGCGTTTGGGAACCGGATTGTGCCGTCGGACATTCATACGGAGGGGATCCGGCGGATCAGCCCTATCGACTTTCAGTATGCGCACCGGCTGGGTCATACGATTCGATTGTTGTGCGCGGCGCGGCGCACGCCGGAGGGAATTTTCCTGTCGGTGCGGCCGGCGCTGATTGCGCAATCGACGATTCTGGCGAGCGTGCAGGGGGCGTATAACGCGATCTGGGTGCGGGGACATTACGGGCAGGATACGTTTTATTACGGGCGCGGGGCGGGTCCGAATCCGACGGGGGTGGCGGTGGTGAGCGATCTGATGCGGGTGGCGCGGGAGATACGGTCGGGGAGTCCGGAGCGGGTATCGCCGTTCGCGCATGAGCGGCTGGAGGAGAACCGGCCGTTGCCGATTACGGAGCAGAAGAGCGCGTACTACTTGCGATTCCGGGTGACGGACCGGCCGGGGATTATTGCGGCGCTGGCGGGGATCCTGGCGGAGAAGAACGTGAGCCTGGACGCGGTGCTGCAGTTGCCGTCGGAGTCGAAGCACAACCTGCCGTTTGTGATTACGATCGAGCCATGCCAGGAGCAGCAGTTGCGCGACGCGGTGGCGCAAATGTCGACGCTCGACTTTATGGTGGAACCACCGCTAGCCCTTCCGATGGAGAAACCACTTTGAAAACATTTTTGACAATTTTTGTTCTTGCGGCGCTGGCCGCGGAGGCTCCTGCGCAGGTTGCGGCGGGGGCGAACAATGGATACCGGACGGAGGAGGGGCGGGCTCGGGTAGCGAAGACGCTGGCGGCGAGCGACCGCGACGGACGGCAGAAGCCGAAGGAACTGGTGGCAGCTCTGAAGCTGCGGCCGGGGCAGACGGTGGTGGATCTGGGGACTGGGGTTGGATACATGTTGCCGTACCTGGCGGGGGCGGTAGGTGGGAACGGGAAGGTGATTGCGCAGGATATTTTCGAGGATTTTCTGAAGCAGGCGCGGGCCACGGCGGAGCAGCACAAGCTGGGGAACGTGGAGTTTGTGCACGGGACGGACAGGAATCCGGGACTGGCGGCGAATTCGGTGGACGTGGTGTTCACGCTGGATGCGTACCATCATTTCGACTATCCGGCGGAGATGCTGGCGAATATCCGGGCGTCGTTGCGGGAGGGGGGCCGGTTCGCCCTCGCGGATTTTTACAAAGCGGGATTTCGCGATCCGGCGCATATCCGGCTGGACCAGGCGGATGTGATCAAGGAAGTGGAAGCGAACGGGTTCCGGTTTGTGGAGAAGATGGACCATATGCCTGGGGTGCAGTATTTGGCTATTTTTGCCAAGAAGTAGGGGGGGCGTTCAGCAGATACGCAAGAGCGGCGTTGAGGAGACAATGAACTCCCTTGGGAAAAGGATACGCGGTGTGGCCTTGATCAGTTTGATCTGGGCGCCGCTGTGGGCCATAATGTTCGGCGCGTTTTTGTTGGCTCTGGAGTCGCTGCTGGGGCCCAACAGCGAGCCTTCGTTGGTATTCATGATGTGGACCATCGGTCAAGTGGGACTCGTCGCTGGCGCCTTTTTCGGCCTATTACTGGCGTTCGGAGAGAGCGGAAAGGCGGTCGAGCAGATCTCCCTTTGGCGGGTGACACTTTGGGGAGCAATGAGCGCCGCTGTCTTTCCCGTCATGACCGGGCGGGCCAACCAGGTGTTCTGGACATGCGCTTTCGGCGCGATCGTTGCGGTGGCGATGGTCGCATTGGCGAGACGGGCGGCACTTTCCCGTCCGGACGGATCGCCGGGCTTGCTGCCGGTCTGCGCTCTCCTGCCTGTGAAGGACGCAGTAAATCCTCAACAGGGGAGCTTGGCATGACGGTCAGCGATGGGCCAGTACACAGGGTCAGGAACGTCTATAGTGAGGTTCCCTTCGCGACTTTGCGGGTTTCAACCGGCGACCTCAAGCATCTTGGCGACAGCAACCTTGTTCCACTGCCGAGCTACGTCCAGCGCCGAACGGCCGCTGGCGTCGCGAACACTGGGATCTCCACCGCCATCCAGCAGGGTCTTCACAGCCGCCGAATAGCCAAGGAACGCGGCCTTATGGTGTGCGGTTTGGCCCTCGGCATCGCGCCAGTTGACATCCCAACCTGCCCCAGACAGGTAGCGTAGCGCGGGAACAAGAAATTGGAAAGTGCCAATCGCAACTTGTGTGAAGCACTGAAGCCCCCGCATTCGGATTGGCGCCCGCAACAAGCAGTCTCTCGGCAACCTTGAAATGACCCGCATGCGCAGCCGCCATAATGAGCGGTGTCGCCCTGCGCCAAATCGAGTTGATATCTGGTGACTTCGCCAGTTCGCGATTCACCTGATCCAATACGCGTGTTTCAGGGAGGTGTGATGCGCAGGCTAACCAAAGATCGCCAGCGGTGTGAGGTGTCGAGGCTGAATACTCCCGCAACAACTGAACCGCCGGCTCGAGAACTTGGGGGCCGTTGTCAGAGCGCCAGATTCTTGGCAAGGTCGTGTACATCATTCGACGGCAGTAGGCTGGCCGGACGCTCTCCGGTCAATATGGGCGTCACAGCAAGTTCTGTAGTTGCTCTGGCTCGATGGAACAATCGGACAATATCTTTCTCAATAGCCCCAAACCAAGAGTGCGGCCACGCATGGGAACGACGGTCGCGCGGCCATCCGAATGCCGAAGAAAGCAGTGGCTGCCTCGTGTACGCTCTGTGTTGAAGCCGGCACGCTCCAGCGCGCGGACGAGTTCCTTTCCCGTTGGGCGCGGGAGGGTGCTCATGCGGCTACGGTTACTCGTTGGATGCCGATGAACTCCAACGGGACCGGCTCCCGGCCCTGCACCTCGAGGCATAGCTCAATCGCTTCACGGATCTCCGCCATGAGATCATCGAGCGAAGCAGCATCGGTATGGCAGCCCGGTAATTGGGGCACCGAGGCCACGTACATGCCTTCTTCATCCCGCTCAATCACAACATCGAATTGACGTGCCATCTCCCTCATTCTACTTCGCCTGCGGTCGGTTGTACCACCAAACTCACGATCAACGGCGTAGGGAACCGCTAGTTCGCCCCAGTGCGTGGCCCACTGGTGCCGGAAGGGATCCGCGTACCGCCGCGTACCGGGCGGCATCGACAAGGATGAACGCATGGATGTATGCCAGGCGTATGCCGCGCATGCAGGTTCATCTGCCGGCGGACCTCTACGAAATGGTGAAGGAGCGCAAACTCCCCGCATCCGAACTCCTTCAGGAAGCGGTGCGCTCCGAAGTGCGCCGTCAGAAGCTACATCCGAACTTGCGGCACAGGCCGGACACCCCGATCCGCGGTCGCCCTGGAAAAACGAATCGCCGGCCGAGTGGACTTCGTCGTGATTGGTGGGTGGGCTGCGATATTCCGTGGCAGCGCACACGTCGCCAACGATCTCGACATCTGCTATTCGCGGGACAAAGAGAATCTTCGCAGGTGGGCAGCCGTCGTGGCGCCCTATCGCACCGCGCCCCTTTCCTGGAGAGGCAGCACAGGACGAGACTAGCCCGGAAACGCCGATGCGGCAGCCGTGCGCTACGAAGCAGGGGCGTAGGAGCCGGAGCGGATATCGTCGAGG
>JAEUQG010000345.1 GCA_016789755.1 Bryobacterales bacterium | reverse complement strand
GTTGGAGAACAGGGGCAAGCTCGCCGTGGCGTCGGGCAAGGCCGTGTTGGCGGCCGGACAGGGCAGGATCAGTGTTAAGTTTCCGAGTAAAGAACTGGTTCGACTCGGGGATGGTCCGCACGAACGTTGGAACGCGAGGTTTTAGACTTCAACTTTGGTGGTAAGGACACGTTTGACAATCGAACCGACGTAGCGACCCCGGCACGCAAACCGAGCGGTGGTCGGCGACAGCACCGACACCGTGGCCACGGGATACTGACGAAACATTGTACCGATGGGGACGGGCTGAATAGTACGAGCGGTGGTGTTCCCTCGCCGCATCACGTAGTGAAAGTCGCCTTGGCCGGTGAACCCAAACTCGAAGGCCGTGTTTACGGGAACGGTCACAATCGAGATGCCGATATCTACGGTCGTTCGTGGCGGTATCGTGATATCCTCGTTTCTGTCGATCGGCACTTTGACCGTAATTTCACGAACCTCGCCTACTCTTGAACAGTCGATTTTCGCGGCTGGCGCGAATGGATCGCTAGGCTCGATCGTAGGGAAGTCTCCAATCGGTGGCGGCGGATCTGTTAGCCCAGCATCTATCGACCATGTGTGAACGATCGGATACTGCTGGTGAACTTCGAAGTGGACGACATCGGGAAGTGCGCTGCCGTTCTGCACACGCTGTGGAGGCGACAGGAGTGGCGTCGTTTCCTCGCGGCTGTTTATCACCAGCGGCTCCAGGACAGCAGGCTGGAACAAGACGTTCAGATTGTTGATTTCCACGCTATCAGGGCGGAAGCTGCTATTGAACAACGCACTCCTAAAGTGCTCCCTGATGTTGAGCAGAAATGCCCCCGCTAAGGAGTTCGACGCAGGAGCGGGGTCAAACGGCACGTCCGAGACAAGTGCCGATATGTGCACGGGAAGGTTATCGTTGACGCTGACTCTTGTGCCATCTGCCTTTAGAACTTCAAAGGCGAGTTCGTTGGAAACTCCTCCTGTATCCGTATCGTGTGCGACAAACACGCGCTTCCCGGGCCTTGCGACAAACGAAGCGTCGAGAACCACTTTTACGCTGGCGGGCGAGGTCCTAGTCTGACGAGGCACGAACCCGTCAACGAGGACAAGGGAGGTCTCAAGTTGTGTGCCCGTAACCGCGATCTCAACAAGGGCGGTTCCAGCCGCGATAGACTTGGGCTCAAGGGACTGCAATGAAGGGCTTGCCATTGCACTATTCTATACTCGGCCTCCTCCTGCGGATGGGATTGCGCAAAGAGCTTGCAATTTCCGGCCATAGCGAAAACTGCACCCACAGCCTTCCCCTTGAAGTCGAGGCACCTCATTGATTCTATTTTGTGGACCTGCGCAATCTCCAAGCTCTCGCGGGCGGCTTCCAGCTGTGGTGCTCACGATTGGCGGTTGATGAGGAACGTGGCGACGTGGGCGAAGAAGCCTCGCAGGACTTCTTCTGCTTCCCGTGGGAGTGCGGCTTCGCGGAAGGCGTTGTCCATCAGTTGCACCCAACGGTCGCGGGCGTTGGCGTCGACCGGAAACGGGTTGTGGCGCATGCGGAGGCGGGGGTGGCCTCGCTCTTCGATGTAACGGGGTGGGCCGCCGAAGCGGAATATCAGGAAATCCCGCAGGCGTTGTTCCGCGCCTGCCATGTCCTCCTTTGGATACATCGGGCCGAGGATGTCGTCGCCCGGAATCTGGCGATAAAAGGCCGCTACCAGCCGCGCAAAACCTTCTTCGCCGATGGCTTCAAATACCTTGTCTTCTTCGAGCATTTCTTATGCAAGCATCTTCTTCACGACATTGCCGCCGAGGTCGGTGAGCCGGTAGTCGCGGCCCGTGTGGCGGAACGTCAGCCGCTCGTGATCGAAACCGAGGCAATGAAGAATGGTGGCTTGCAAGTCGTGGACGTGCACCTTGTCTTCGACAATGCTCAGCCCGAGTTCGTCGGTCTTGCCCACTACCGTGCCGCCCTTCATGCCGCCGCCTGCTACCCACATGGTGTAGGCCAGCGGATGATGGTCGCGGCCGCCGTTGTCCTCTTCCTTGGTGTTGCGGATCTCGACCATCGGCGTGCGGCCGAATTCGCCGCCCCAGACGATCAACGTGTCATCCAGCAGTCCACGCTGCTTCAAATCTTTGATCAGCGCCGCGGTGGGTTGGTCGCTGATGTCGCAATTGCGCTTCAGTTTGCGGTTGAGGTTCGTATGGTCGTCCCAGGAGGCGTGCATCATGAGCACGAAACGCACGCCGCGCTCCACCATGCGGCGGGCGAGCAAGCAATTGGTGGCGAATTGATGCGTGGGCTCTTTGCCGACTCCGTAGAGATCGAGCGTGGCTTGCGATTCCTTGGAGAAATCAGTCAGCTCAGGCGCAGCCATCTGCATGCGGAAGGCAAGCTCGTAAGATGCGATGCGGCTGGCGATCTCCATGTCGCCGGTGCGGTCCAGATGATGCTGGTTGAGATCGCGTACGGCGTCAATGCCGGCGCGCTGCGTCTCCTTCGAGATGCCGTCGGGGTTCGATAGATACAGAATCGGGTCGCCGGAGTTACGGAACAGAGTGCCCTGGTAATGGGAGGGCATGAAGCCGCTCATGAAGTTCGATGCGCCGCCGCTGGTGCCGACTCCGGAACTCAGCACAACGAAGCCGGGGAGGTTCTTCGACTCGCTGCCCAGTCCGTAGGTGACCCATGCGCCCATGGTGGGACGTCCGAACTGCACACTGCCGGTCATTAATAGGAGCTGGCCGGGGTGATGATTGAAGGCCTCGGTGTGCATGCTGCGGACGAGGCAGATGTCGTCGGCGCAGGAGGCGGTGTGGGGAATGTAATCGGAGAATTCCATGCCCGATTGGCCGTAGGGCTGGAACTTGCGCGGGCTGGCAAGGACGGCGGCGGTGGGTTTGATGAAGGCCAGTTGCAGACCTTTGGTCATCGACGGCGGCAGCGGCTGGCCGTGCCACTTCTGCAGCGCCGGCTTGGGATCGAAGAGATCCATCTGGCTGGGGCCGCCCTCCATGAACATGAAGATGACGTTCTTCGCCTTGGCGGGGAAGTGGGGCTTTTTCGGAATGAGCGGGTTAGGCGTGCCTTCGGCGCCGTTGAGCAGGTCGGCGAGCGCCATCATACCGATACCGCCTGCTCCCTGGGCGAGAAAAGAGCGGCGAGTTTGAATGAGTCGAAATTCCCGTTCGGTCATGGCGGATTTCCTATTCGCGGGTGATGAATTCATCGAGATTGAGAAGGACGCGGCTGACACCCACCCATGCGGCCGCTTCTTTCGGATCAACGCCGGGGGCGGGCGGCGCGAGCTTGGCCACGGCCGTGGGTTCATTGGCGAGGATGCCGAGTTGCTGATCGTAGTAGCCGGCGAGGCGTTGCTTTTCCACCGAGTCCGGAGTGCGGCCGAGTGTGAGTGCGAAGGCCAGTTCCAGACGGTCGGCGAATGCGCCCTGACGCTCGCGCAGTACGCGGCCAGCGAGCGATTGAGCCGCTTCGTGGAAGACCGGATCGTTGAGCAGATTGAGCGATTGCAGCGGCGTGTTGGACGGGCGGCGGCGGCTGCAACTGACGTTCGAATCGGGGGCGTCGAAGTTCATCAGTTGCGGATAGGGCGTGGTGCGCTGGAAGTGAATATACAGGCCGCGGCGGAAGCGGTCCGCGCCTTCGCTCATCTTCCATTTCACACTGCCGCCGTAGCCGAGTTCAGCCACGCCTGCGGGCTGGAAGGGGCGGATGCTGGGTCCGCCGATGCGCGCGTCGAGAATGCCGCCGGCAGAGAGGGCGGCATCGCGGATGAGTTCGGCGGGGAGACGCAGACGCGTCTGGCGGGCCAGCAGTGCGTTGTCGGGATCCGTTTGCGCCAGATCCTTGCGCGTGCCGGAAGATTGGCGGTAGGTGGCGCTGGTGACAATCATGCGGTGGAGTTTCTTCATGCTCCAGCCGTCGTTCATGAATTGCGCGGCGAGCCAGTCGAGCAGTTCCGGATGCGTCGGCTTCTCGCCTTGCGTGCCGAAGTCTTCGCTGGTGCGGACAAGGCCCCGTCCGAAAAGCTCCTGCCAGGCGCGATTGACGGTGACGCGCGGGGTGAGCGGGTTGTCTTTCGAGACCAGCCATTTGGCGAGATCGAGGCGCGTGGGATTTGCGCCGCCGCTCATCGGATGCATGGCGGATAGCCCGCCGGGGTTGATGGGATCGCTGAGAGCCCTGTAGTCGCCCTTGACGCGCATGAGGGATTGCTTGTGTTCCGGATGGGGGAAGACGGCCATCGCCATGGTGAAGGAAGGCAACTTGTCTTTGAGCTCGTTGATTTCTTCGCGGGCGGCTTTGAGGCGGTCGCGGATTTCCGGGATGCGCGCGTTGTCGGGGCCGCCGGTGGAGAGGAAGTAGTCGGTGACGCGGCGGGAGTCGTAGGGTGTGCGGCGGGCAGGGGGAGTGCGCAGCACGCGCTCGACATG
>JAEUQG010000326.1 GCA_016789755.1 Bryobacterales bacterium | reverse complement strand
GATCGACAATGTGCGGCTGGAGGACCGGAGCCGCGTGTCGGTGGTGATGACGCGATTGGATGAAGGGGGAGTGACGCTGTCGCTGGTGTATTTCCCGGGTTCGAGGACGAGCTTGAAGGACAAGCCGTTCCATGACGAGGTGCTACGGACGCTGGAGGACCCGCGGGCGCGGCGGTGAAAGGAGGTGTGCGATGGGTTGGATTCTGATGACGATGCTGCTGGGCGGCTGGTTGAGCGCGGGGCAGGATCCGCCGGCGGCGGCCCCAGCGCCCGCGGCGCCGGCGAAGCCTAAAACAATTAGCAAGGAATATGTTTTAACGGTACGGCTGGTGAAAGCCGAGGGCGGCGAGTCTGTCGAAGAGGCGAGCGTGCGCGTATCGTACGGCGGGCAGACCCAGACCAAGCCGTCGACGACGGGGAGGGTGACCTTCCGCTTCAAGACGGATGCGGCGGAGGCCGTGGTGCGGGTGAACGCGCCGGGGATGGTGATCTACAACAAGGCAGTGCCGTTGAAGCAGGAGAAGCTGGAGTTGAAGGCGGAGTTGGATCCGTCGGACTGATGCGCCGTCAGGCGAGGATATCGCGGACGACATGGCCGTGGACATCGGTGAGACGGCGGTTGAGCCCGTTGTGATACCAGGTGAGCTTTTCGTGATCGAGGCCCATGAGGTGGAGGGCGGTGGCCCAGAAGTCGTGGATGGTGGCGACGTTTTCCACGCTGCGGCGGCCGAACTCATCGGTGGCGCCGTAGCTCGATCCGCCTCTAACTCCGGCGCCGAGCATCCAGGCGGTGAAAGCATCGGGGTTGTGATCGCGGCCGAGCGTGCCTTCCTGATGGGTGGGCATACGGCCGAACTCGGTGGTCCAGAGGACGAGCGTATCGGCGAGCATGCCCCGCGCCTCCATGTCGCGGATGAGTCCGGCGGTGGGTTTGTCGAGAATGGGGCAGTGGCGTTTGTAGTCGGCTTCGAGCGTCTTATGGGCGTCCCAGTTGAGGAGGCCATCGACGCCGGAGGCGCGCGAGGCGCAGTAGAGCTGCACGTAGCGCACGTTGCGTTCGAGGAGGCGGCGGGCGAGGAGGCAGTTGCGGGCATAGGCGGCGAGCAACGGGTTGGAGTCGCCGGTGCCGTAGAGTTCGTGCGTGGCCTTGGTCTCTTTGGCGAGGCCGGAGACTTCCGGGGCGGACAGTTGCATGCGGGCGGCGAGTTCGTAGGCGGCGATGCGGGCAGTGAGATCGGAGTTGCCTTCGTAACGCGCGGCGTGGCGCGAGTTGAGGAGTTTGAGAAAGCCTCGCGTGTCCTGTTCCTGGCGCTCCGTGATGGAGGCGGGGCGCTGGAGATTCTGAATGGGCTCGGCGGCGTTGAAGGCGATGCCCTGATGTTCGGCGGGGAGGAAGCCGGCGGTCCAGTTGGCGGGGCCGGATGGGGGAATGCCGCGGACATCGGGGATGGAGACGTAGGCGGGGAGGTTGTCGTTCTCCGAGCCGAGGGCGTAGCTGATCCATGCTCCGGCGCTGGGAAACCCCTCGAAGACGTAGCCGGTGTTCATCATGACGCAGGCCGGGCCGTGCGTGTTGCTGCGCGAGGTCATGGAGTGGATGAAGCCCATTTTGTCGGCGTGTTGACCGAGGTGGGGCAGCATTTCGGTGAGGTGCTTGCCGCTCTGGCCGTAGGGGACGAAGCGGAACGGGCTCTTCATGAGGTTGCCGTTGGCGCCCTGGAAGCTGACTTCCTTTCCGGCGCCGGGCATCGGTTGGCCGTGATGCTTTTCGAGCGCCGGCTTGTAGTCCCAGAGATCGAGATGGGATGCGCCGCCGGGGCAGAAGATCTGAAGGATGCGCTTGGCCTTGGGTGTGTGATGAGGCTGGACGCGGCCGGCGGCCAGGAGTTGCTGGAGGGCGATGGCGGGAAGGCCGAGCACCATGCTGTCGAGGAAGTTGCGGCGGTTCATGGGTTGGGTCCTCACATCACGTAGATGAATTCGTTGGAGTTGAGCAGGGCGCGGCAGAAGGCGGCCAGGCCGTGTCGGGCGATGAGTTGGGCGGAGGCCTGCCGCTCTTCGGCATCGGGGGCGCGGCCGAAGGCGAGGTGGAAGGCTCGTTCGATGCGCTGGGGGGTAGCGGCGGCTTCGCGTTCGAGGCGTTCGGCGAAGAAGCGGGATTGATCGAGGAGGAAGGAGTTGTTGAGCAGGGCGAGGGCCTGGAGGGGCGAGGTAGTGACGAAGCGCTTCGGTTCGGGGAGCGAGGAATCGGGGCAATCGTACTGGCCGAGGAGTTCGCTACGGACGGAGCGGGCGGCGGTCTGGTAGACGGCGCGCCGAAACGTTTCGGGGCCGAATTGTTCCAAGGGGTAATAGGTGGCGACGTTGTCGACGGTGTAGCGGTAGAGGCGGAAGCCGGGGCCTCCCATGCGGCGGTCGAGCTTGCCGGAGACGGCGAGGATGGCATCGCGGATGGCTTCGGCTTCGAGGCGTTGCGGGGGGAAGCGCCAGAGGTAGCGGGCGTCGCCGTCGATGCGGGCGTTGGCCGGGTGGTTGGCGCTCGACTGGCGGTAGGTCATGCTGAGAAGGATCTCGCGATGGAGCGGCTTCCAGCGCCAGCCGTTGGCATGGAGGCGCGAGGCGAGGTAATCGAGGAGTTGGGGGTGGGTGGGACGGTCGCCGTTGAAGCCGAAGTCACTGGGGGTGGCGACGATGCCTTTGCCGAAGTGATGCTGCCAGAGGCGATTGACGATGACGCGCGGAGTGAGCGGATTGGAGGGGTGAGTGATCCAGCGGGCGAGGGCGAGGCGGCGCTCCTGCTCGGGGGTGTCGTGGGTCTGGCGGAAAGGGGCGAAGTCGAGGGTAGAGAGGCTTTCCGGGGTGACGGTATCGCCGCGGTCCATGACGCTGCCGCGTTTCAGAAGATAGATGGGTTCCTTGGGAGCATCGAATTTTCCGATGTATGCGGCGGGGGGCTTCGGGATGGCGTTGAGACGCTTCTGGGCGGCCTTTTGGCGCTGTTCGAGGGTGCGGTATTCGGCCCGGGCGGCGTCGCTGAGGACGGTCATGAGGAGAAGTTGTTCCTGGTCGGAGGGGCGCGGCGGAAGGCGGCCTTCGGAGGAGGCGACGCGTTTCCAGGACTGGCCATCATCGGATATTTCGATCCAATACTCCGATGGAATGGGGCCTTCGAAGCGGCCCATGAATCCGCCGGCGCGGTCGCGGGAGAAGGAGACTTTATCGAGGATGGCCGGGGACGGGAGTTCGATGGCAATGTCGACGGGGCGGGCCGATTCGGCGAACCAGCGGCGGTCGTACTTGCCGTCGTTCAGCTGTTTGTCGGAGTAGGCTTCGGCGTCGTCGTCGGCGCGGCGGACGGAACTGGCGGCGACTTTGGAAAGCGGGGCAAGGTTGCGGGAGTTGCTCCAGACCTCGATTTCATCGAGGGCGGCGGGGCCTGCGGTGGACGTGGCTTCGATGTGGAGGCGGAGGAAGCGGGCGTGGATGGGGGGAAACGATTCTTCGGTGAGGCGGGCGTCGGCGGGCGGACGGTATTTGGCGAGGATGGCTTCGCGTTGGGAGTCGATGGCGGGCTTGGCGTCTTTGCGGATGGCGGCCATGCGGTCATTTGCGGTGCGAAGTTCGGCTTCGATGGGTTCGGCGGCGGCGCGGTACTGCTGCTTCTGTGCGGCGGTGGCGAGCTCGCGTTCGGTGTGGAGGACTCCGTTGAAGATGGCGGCCATGCGGTAGTAGTCGCGCTGTTCGATGGGATCGAATTTGTGGTCGTGGCAGCGGGCGCAGTTGACGGTGAGTCCGAGGAAGGCGGAGGCGGTGGCGTTGATCATGTCGTCGAGGTCGTCGGCGCGCTGCTGGCGTTTGGCGGCCTCGGCCTGATTGCCGACGGTGTCGTGGGGGCCGGCCACGAGGAAGCCTGTGCCGACATCGGCGCCGAGAGCGTCGCCGGCGAGGTGTTCGTGGATGAGGCGGTCGAAGGGCTTGTCTTCGTTGAGCGAGCGGACGATGTAGTCGCGGAAGGGCCAGGCGTTGGGGCGGAGATGATTTTGTTCGTAGCCGTGGCTTTCGCCGAAGCGGATGACGTCCATCCAGTGGCGGCCCCAACGTTCGCCATATGCCGGCGAGGCGAGGAGGCGGTCAATGAGATTTGGATAGGCATCGGGGGTTGTGTCGTTGAGGAAGGCGGCGATTTCTTCGGGGGTGGGAGGGAGTCCGGTGAGATCGAAGGTGGCGCGGCGGATGAGGGTGCGGCGGTCGGCTTGAGGGGACGGCTGGAGGTTCCTGGCGGCGAGAGAGGAGTAGATGTGGCGGTCGATGGGGTGCTGTTTCCAGGCGGCGGGCGTGGTGGCGGGGAGTGTGGGTTCGGCGGGTTTGAGGGGTTGGAGGGACCAGAAGTCTTTGCCTGCACGCTTGCGGACGATGGGCGTGAGTCTGGTGGACCAGGGGGCCTGGGCGTCGATCCACCTGGCGAGGGTTTCTTTGTCGGCGGCGGGGAGCGGGTTGCCGGGCGGCATTTTGTCGGTGCGTACTTTTTCGAGGAGAGTAGATCTGGCGGGGGTGAGCGTGCGGAGGGCCTCGGCGCGGGATTCGAGGACAAGGTTGCCCATCTTTGCGGACGCGCTGTGGCATTGGAGGCAGTTCTTTTGGAGTATGGCGGTGGCCAGGCGTTCGAGGTCCTGAGCGTGGAGTGTGAACGATAGTGCCAGAGAGAGCGTGAGCATTATAGTTAGCTAAGCACAACTGCGGCGTCGTGTTTAGCGCGGATTGGCGAGTTCCTGGCGGGCCTGGGCCAACACGTCTTTCGGGAGATCGGTACGGGCGGCGATTTCGCGCCACTGGCGAAGGCAATCGGCACGGGCCTGGGCGGCGGCGGAAGGGTTGCCGAGCGTGAGGTAGAGGTCGGCGAGCCAGCCTTGCACGAGCGCCGTGTAACGGGGGGCGCGGGCGAACCCGGTTTGGAGCAGATCGGCGGCCATCGCACAACTGCGGCGTCGTGTTTAGTGCGGATTGGCGAGTTCCTGGCGGGCCTGGGCCAACACGTCTTTCGGGAGATCGGTACGGGCGGCGATTTCGCGCCACTGGCGAAGGCAATCGGCACGGGCC
>JAEUQG010000324.1 GCA_016789755.1 Bryobacterales bacterium | reverse complement strand
GTGATCGAATCGTACGCGGTAATCGCGGGCGGTTTCCACGCCTATTGCGATGCGGCGGCGTGGGCCTGCCTGATGCCCAGTGGGGGCATTGCCAACACGATCGCGGAACGGCTTCGCGATCTGTCGTTCCCGCCGATCTTCGATGCGTTGCTGCGCAGCCTGCTGTTTGCGCTGCAGGGGCAACCGGAATTTGTGCTGCAAGTCGCGCGGGAGCAGAATCTGCCGAACGATCCGGAGGCAGCCATCCTGTTCGCGCGAAATCTCTGCTATTCGGGATGCACGGATGAGGCAGTGGGGCTCTTACAAGGGGCAATCCGTTCGGGGTTCGCTCCGTTGGCGATGCTGGAGCGCGACCCGTGGCTGGAGAATGTACGATCGCACGGGGAGTATGCTTCGTTGCGGTCGGAGAGCGAGGAGATTGTGCGGGAGGCGGGCGTGATTTTCCGGGAGGAAGGCGGCCCTGAGTTGTTGTTTGGCTGATCAGGATCCATATGGGCTGCGATGTTCGCTGCCCATGTTGTCTTGGAGTGGTTGGGTTGCTGGAGGCATTCGGCCGGTAGTTCCCAGGTACCGCAGATGGAGTCTTGCCGGTAGTTTTCGAGGACAGCTCGTTTGGCGTCCGGGGGAGCCGCCAGTAGACCGATGCGGTCGCCGAAAAACCAGGCTTCGAGCTCTTCGATGGCAAGACGGAACAGGGTTCGTGGCGAGGGGTGGACGGAATCCTTCAACGCTTGCAGTTGCTGCAGGAACTGCTCGCATGGCCGGGCATCTGTGTCCATGATGACAACAACAGCGTCGATGCCTGGCGTCCTTCCGTAACCGCGAAGGAATTGCTTGCCGGATTCGTCCTCGACGAGAAACTCGATGCGCATGGGTGTTAGTTGTCGAAGTAGTCGCCGCACCAAAGACTGCCGAGAGAGATGCCTTCGGCTGCCATATTGCGGACGACGGGGTCGTCGCTGGCGCGGCGGACCTGTGCAAAGCCGTCGGCGCCCTTTTCGATGATCCAGACTTCTTCAGGCAGTTTTCTTGGTATCGATGCTGCGGACGCCGGGGATGCGTTCGGCAATGCGCTGGAGTATGCTTTGTAACCTTTTGGGGGGGCTCGCGACGCATGTATCCGAAGATATTGCCGATGTTGTCGCCGGTGGAGTTGAGATGGCGTTGCGCACCGGCCATGGGGAGTTTGCGGGCCGCGTCTGGGGTGCTCCACGCCCAAGACAAGCATGTCCCGCAAGAAACCCAATGCATCGAAGACCGTGCTCTTCCCGGAGCCGTTATTGCCGATCAAGGCGGTGAGTCCCAGGGAGAGAGGTCAGGGAGACGTCGCGGCGGATTATGTAGTTCTGGATTCGGATGCCGTCAATGCGCGGCGATGGGTTCGCCTCGACTCTTCACTATCATCCAGCATGCGTTCAGACTTCGATTTGGACGGAGGCGAGAATGAGGCCGAGGGCGCGGCCTTCGGCGGATTCCTTCAACGGCGGGGACACGGAAATATCGACATCGACAGAGGCGCTGGAGGTGGGGGGCAGGTCCCGGGTGAGGAGGTGGTCGCCGCTGAGGGCGATGGTATCCGTGCCGAGGTCGTGGCCGGCGCAACGGAAGGCGATGCTGCGTTCGGGGGTGGGTTCGGGCAGGTGGACCTTGAGCGCGATGCGCCTGGGGGCGCGACCTTTGACGGGGATGCGCAAAGTGAACTCGGGAGCGGTCCAGCGCCAGCCTTGCCCCTCGTCTTCGTACAAGCCGCGGAGAAGTTCGACGTTGACCAGCGAGTAACGGCTCTCGGCAACAATGTAGGCGCGTTCATCGTCGCCACCGGCGGGCTTGGTGATGAGGCCGAGCACCTGCCAGTGGGCGCGATGCATCAGGCGGCGAAGCGCGGCTTCGGTGAAGATCCAGAAGTTGCTGTTGTCACGATTCATCTCGTCTTCGGCCACGAGATAAGCGGCTGGCACGGAGGCCATGGGCTGCAGGATGCCGGGGAAACGGCCGGCGATGCGGGTGCTGAGCAGGAGGTAACGCGAATGCTTGGCCATGGTTTCGAGGGCGAAGAAGGGATTCTTGAGGTGATAGAGAACGCCGAGCAGGAGCGAGAGCTGATACTTGTCGCGGGGGAGCCACCATTGCTCGTCGAGGTCGGCGGCGTGCACGTTGACCGATGCCTGGCGGGCTTGGGCGAGCAGACGGACTCCGCGCATGCCGTTGTGATGGGTGAGCGGATTGTCGAGGGCATCGACGTCGCAGCCCAGGCTGGCGAGGAAGAGCGACAGATCGCCGTCGGCGCAGCCGATGTCGGCGACGGGCTCACCGCCGGCGAGATCGCGGAATTCGAGTTGGGCGGTGGCGAGGAGATCGGCGAGGTGGGTGAAATTGGAGAGCGTATCGTAGGGATACCACTCCCAGAGCGGATCGCGGAGCGAGGCTTTCTGTTGCTTGAGTTGATCGCGGAAGGCGGTGGCGAGGGCGATCAGTTCGCGGTTGGTGACGTTGTTCATCAGGGGAGCACGCTCGCCTTGCGGATGGCATCGAGGCGGGGGTAATCCTTGTCGAGATAGGGGTTGCCGCGCAGTTCGGCCTGAATGCCGTCGGGGCCGGCGCCTTTCGGGGCGAGTTCCCCGTAGAGGAAGCTGATCTTGTCCGCCACGTCCATGCCTTCCACCACCTTGCCGAAGGCGGGGAAGCCTTGTTTGTCGAGCATGGCGGAGTTGTCCTTGAGGTTGAGAAAGACCTGCACGGCGCGGGTGTTGGGTCCGTTGTGGGCAAAGGCGATGGTGCCGCGTTTGTTGCCGAGTCTGACGGGTTCGTCGGGGAATTTGAGGTCACGGTAGAGGGCGCCCTGGCGGGGATCGCCGGCGATGCCGAACTGGGCGATGAAGCCGCGCAGGACACGGTGGAAGCGGGAATCGTTGTAGTAGCCGGCGGCGACGAGTTCGTGGAAGCGCTCGGCGGCGCGCGGGGCCCATTCCTTGCGGACTTCGATGACGATGTCGCCTTTGGTGGTTTCGAGCTTGACGCGGTAGGAGTCGGGGAGGAGGATTTTCCTGGGAGCTTCGGACTTTTTTCCGGGCTCGGGGGGCGCGCCGCAGGCGGCGAGCAGAAGCGCCATGGCGAACAGAAGGCTATTTCGCATCACGCCAATTTTCTCCGATTCCGGTCTCTACTACCAGCGGGACGGCAAGCTGGTAGACGCCTTCCATTTCGCGCTTGACCATGTCGGCGGCGCGTTCGGCTTCCTCGGGGGGCGATTCGAGGACGAGTTCGTCGTGCACCTGGAGCAGCATGCGTGTACGCCAGCGTTCTTGGGCGAGCAGGCGATCGATGCGGATCATGGCGAGTTTGATGAGGTCGGCTGCTCCGCCTTGCATCGGGGTGTTGATGGCGGTGCGTTCGGCGAAGCCGCGGGCGTTGGGGTTGCGGCTGTGCATGTCGGGGATGGGTCGCTCGCGGCCGAACATGGTTTTCGAGACTCCGCTTTGGCGCACTTCGGCGATGGTGGCGTCGATGTAATCTTTGACGCCGTGGTAGCGCTCGAAGTAATTGAGGATGTAGAGTTCGGCCTGCTGGCGGGAAATGCCCAATTGCATCGACAGACCGAAGGGAGTCTGCCCGTAGACGATGCCGAAGTTGACGGCTTTGGCCATGCGGCGCATGTCGGCGGTGACGGCGCCGGGGGCGACGGAGAAGACTTCGCAGGCGGTGCGCGTGTGGATGTCCTGCCCTTTGGTGAAGGCGTCCATCAGCACGGGGTCGCGGGAGAGGTGGGCGAGGAGGCGGAGCTCGATTTGCGAATAGTCGGCGACGAGCAGTTTCCAACTTTTTTCGGGGACGAAGGCGGCACGGATTTCGCGGCCGAGCTCGGTGCGGATGGGGATGTTCTGGAGGTTGGGATCGGAGGAGGAGAGGCGTCCGGTAGCGGCCCCGGTCTGGTGGAAGGAAGTGTGCAGACGCCCGGTGCGGGAGTCGATGCGCATGGGGAGAGCATCGACGTAGGTGCCCTTGAGCTTGGTGAGCTGGCGGTATTCAAGGACCTTCGCGGCGATGGGGTGTTCGAGTTCTTCCAGCACTTCGGCGGCGGTGGAAATCTGCTTCCCCTTGCCGTAGCGGACGGGCGTGGGGAGCGCCATCTCTTCAAACAAAACCTTGCCCAGTTGTTGTGGGGAGTTGATGTTGAAGGGATGCCCGGCGAGTTCGTGGATTTCGGCGGAGAGGCGCTGGATTTCAGCATCCATGCGTTTGCTGAGGGAGCCGAGTTGCGCGGTTTCGATGCGGATGCCGGTGTGCTCCATGCGGGCCAGTACGGCGGCGAGCGGCATTTCCACTTCGCGGTAGAGACGGGCGACTTCGGGACGGGCATCGAGTTGCGGCGTGAAGAGGGCAGCAAGCTCGATCACGGCCGAGGCGCGCTGTTCGACGGCGCCACCGAGGCGGCGGTCGAGGTAACGCTCCGAGAGTTTGGCCATGTCGGCGGCGGAGGGATCGGGATTGAGAAGGAAGGCTTCGAGCATGACGTCGCGATCAAGGCCGGCGGCAGGCATCTCGAGGCGGGCCAGTTCGAGCAGCAGCGATTTGGCGTCGTGCGTCAGCTTGGGGCGCGAGGGGTCGGCGAGGAAGGCTCGCAGGTGCTGGTAGGCGTGTTCGGGGACGGCGCGGCCGGCTCTGGCGCTTTGAGCGATGCCGATCATGGATTCGAGGGCGAGTTCGCCTTCAGCAGCCATGGAGTACACAACGGCGGTGGGCCGGGCAGCATCGAGCGAGGTGAGGAACGAAGCGACGGCGGCGTCATCGAGCACGGCCCAATCGCCCTTGGTATCGGCTTCGGCGGGGCCGATGTCTTTGAGGAGGCTGAAGAATTCCAACTCGCGATAGAGCTTGCGGAGTTGCTCGGTGTCGGACTCGCGCACGGCGAGGGCTTCGAGTGTCCATTCGACGGGGGCATGGATGTCGATGGTGGCGAGTTTCTTACTGAGAAGGATCTGGTCGCGGTGATTCTGGAGGCTCTCGCGCTGGGTCTTTTTCGTGATGGAGGCAGCCTGATCGAGGGCGGCCTCGACGCTGCCGAAGCGCTGGATGAGTTCCTTGGCGCCTTTGTCGCCAATGCCGGGCGCGCCAGGGATGTTGTCGATGGAATCGCCTTTGAGGGCGAGCAGATCGGCGACCTGGTGGGGAGCGACGCCCATGAATTCGGTGGCGCCGGCGATGTCGTAGAGGATGTCGTCTTTCATGGGGTTGAGCATGCGCACGTGGTGGTTGACCAATTGGAGCATGTCTTTGTCGCTGGAGACGATGATGACTTCGATGCCGCGCTGGGCGGCGGAGTGGCTGATGGCACCGATGACGTCGTCGGCCTCGAAGCCTTCGTACTGGAGGACGGGCACGTTCTGGGCTTCGAGGAGGCGGCGGACGTAGGGGATCTGCTCGGCGAGATCTGGGGGCATTTCGGTGCGATTGGCCTTATATTCGGCGA